>CAZURA010000028.1:0-43192 GCA_964622985.1 uncultured Bacteroides sp.
AGATGTTCAGGGAGCACAGGTATGATGCACTCCGTGCCGTACAAAAGGTAGTCAATGAGTATACTCCTTGTGCTGAAGAGAAGATCAACAGGGTCTTTTCTCGACTGATTATGATATACCATCCCGACCGTTTGAATCAATCCATCGATCAAATTGAGCTAGCATATCACCGGGGTGATTTTGAAGAGCTCTATTCCCTATCACATATTTTGACAGTGCAAAATCTGGAACCCCAACAAGTAACAGTGAGTTCGATTATTACAGATGAAGATCTGGCTGAGGAATTTGGGTGGGATGCCAGTTCTGACGGATTCTCATATTTTATGGGTCATGCTGGGTATCAGGAGGAGGAAGAGGAAAATGATCTGGATTACACGAATCGTTCCTTTCTCACAGCCTTGAAACGCAGAGTTTACGGAAATATCAATGTGGATTTCCCCATGTACCTTCTTGAAGAGCTTGAAGAAATTGAGATGGCTGACTATGAGATTGAATTTCTGGATGGTATTGAGGCATGTCGTCATGTGCGAGTTGTGGATCTATCCAACAATAATCTGACTGATCTGACTGATCTGCGGGAATTACGGCAAATAGAGCGCCTCTACCTGACCAATAATTATATCAGTCTCATTGATGCACTCAGCAACCTGACTGTATTGCAAGTCTTGGATATCTCCTATAATGACGTGGATGATCTTTCCCCCCTGTTTGAGTTAACCCATTTAAACTATCTGAACGTAATGGGAAACAGGATCCCGGCCTGGCAGTTGGAAAAGCTGCAATTAAAAGGAGTGACAATTATCGACTAACAGGATCTCTTCCTAATGGTGCTGGCCGCGGATGGTTATCCGGGATTTGTGTTTGAGAGTGAGTTTAAAGGGCTTGCTCAAGGTCCTCTTTAAGATCCTCCACGTCTTCTATCCCAACGGAAAGCCGGATAAGCTCTTCAGAGATTCCTTCAGCCTTCCGTCCTTCAGGACCTAAGTGTCTGTGCGAAGTGTGCGCTGGTGAACTACAGATGGATTCTAGTCCTCCCAGACTCATGGAGGGTTTGATCAGGTTTAGCCTTTTTTGAAATGAGATTCCATCCTGTCCATCCACCTCGAAGGAAAGCATACCTCCAAATCCATTCATCTGTTTGCGTGCGATTTCATAGCTGGGATGATTTTGTAAGCCTGGGTAGTTTACCTGCCTAATTTTCGGGTGAGCAGCAAGAAAATGAGCTAGTTCCATGGCATTATCGTTTACCCGCTCTACCCTGATATGGATCGTCTTTAAACTGCGTTCAAGCAGATAAAGTGTGAATGCGTTTAGACTTCCGCCAAAATTGAGACCTGTTTCATAAATCTCTTTCAGTAACTCATTACTGCATGCTACTGCTCCAGCCAGGATGTCACTGTGTCCTCCCATATATTTGGTAGCACTGTGAACCACTATATCTATACCAAATTTGCGAGGTTGTTGGTTTACAGGAGAAGCAAAAGTGTTGTCAATGATGGTCAGGATACCTTTTTTGGTAGCCAGTCTGCCTACAGCCTCAAGGTCGGTGATATTAAGAAGGGGATTGGATGGGGTTTCCACATAGATCACCTTGGTATTGCTTTGTATACACTTGCCAATATCTTCTGCTGACTGAGAGGTTGATACACTGTAACCCATACCAAATCGCTTAAACTCCCTTTCCAGGAAATGGGAGGTGCCTCCGTAAAGCCCTTTTTGAAATACGGCATGATCCCCTGCTCCCAGGTAGGTAAACAATACAGTGCTGATAGCTGCCATCCCGGAGCTGAATACAAGTGCACCCTCAGCTCCCTCCAGAGAGGCAATTTTTGCGGCTACTGCTTTTTCATTTGGTGTATTAAGGTATCGGGGATAAACGGTCTCCTCCTGGTCAATGAATTCATATGATGTTGATGTATATATAGGGGAATTGATTCCTTTTCCAAACTCATCCTGTATAGTTCCGGCATGGACACACTTTGTTGAAAGTCTTTTCATTAGACGATGATAGATTGAAATTAATGCGATTCTATTTAAGTGATCGTCACTCTGGTTGCAGTTTCACTAATTGGCCAATAAAGATTTCATGGCCTCCACATTTCGGGGATTGATCACACTTTTTGAATCAGGTGTATAGAGATACTCAAAAAGGTCGCTATAGTGCTCCTCCACTTTGGGCCGAATGATCTTATATGTGGGATTCATTAGTTTATTCTCAACGGTGAATCCTTCTGCCAGAATACCAAGATTGGCAGGGATCCAACGCTGTGGGAACATCTCCCCATATTTACCTTGAGCCCTGTATTCTCTTACTTCGTTGTCTACCAGTGTCAAACAGGCTTCAATTCCCTCTTGTGAATCAGCATTTACCTCTTTGTTTTTCAGAAATCGTTTCAATGCATCCACATCGGGATGAACCAGAGCCACAGTATATGGATTTTGGTTATTATGTAAAAGACATTGATCAATATATTCAGATTGATCTGTAAACGCCTCTTCTATTCCTTCCGGACTGTATTTCTCTCCATCATCAGCAATCAGCAGACTCTTATACCGACCTAATACATAGAGAAATCCATCCTTATCCATATAACCCATATCTCCGGTAAAAAGCCATCCGTCTTTGATGGTATCAGCAGTAGCTTCATCATTCTTCCAGTACCCTTTCATTACATTTTCTCCGCGAATCACAATCTCTCCTTTTTCACCCAGAGGGAGTTCATTTCCTTCATCGTTGCATATCATGATCTCCAGATTCTCAGGAATAGCACCTGAAGCTCCCATTTTGTGTTTCGCAGGACTGTTTATGCTGATCATGGGACTGGCTTCGGTTAACCCATATCCCTGATACATAGGGATGCCGATGGCATAAAAGAAACGTTGAAGTTCGATATCCAGTAATGCTCCACCACCAATAAAAAACTTCATATTGCCTCCCATGGCTTTTCTTACTTTACTGAATACTACAGCATCAAATAGTGCGTATAGAGGTTTTAACAGAAATCTAAGACCTTTACCACGGTCCCAGCCTATTCCGTTATAGCGATAAGCAATCTTTAATCCAGCTTTAAATAGTGAGTAGGTGAAGTTTCCTTTAGCCCTGACACCGCTTTCAATATTATTTCTGAAATTCTTTGCAATAGTCGGAACAGTGAACATCATATCCGGTTTAATCTCCGGGATGTTCTTGGAGATATTCTTCCGGGTCTCAAATGAGGATTTCCCCATTTCCAAAGCAGCAAGACTGGCACCTACTGCCATGAACGAGAAGAGTCCTGCTGTATGAGCGAAACTATGATCCCAGGGAAGGAACAGGAACATTTTGTAATTCTCAGGAATAGACATGACGGTTAATGCCTGCTCTGTATTAGCTGTATAGTTCCTTTGGGATAGCATGATGCCTTTTGGATCAGCAGTGGTGCCGGAAGTATAGCAAATATTGGCAATATCGTCAGGATGTACAGATTCATAGACCCTCTGAAAGGATTCGAAATCATCTTCCAACAGCTTTTTACCTTTCTCCATCAAATCCCCCATATAGACCTCCATCTCATCGTAACTCTCTTTCGGATCCATCAGAATAACTATCTCCAGGTCTGGAAGTTCTTTCTTTATGGCTTCAATCTTTTTTAGCTGACTGTTTGAAACTACGATCACTCTGGTTTCTGAATGCTTCAAACGAAATATCAAATCAGCTGGCTCATTCAGTTGTATAGAGAGCGGAACATCAATTGCTCCCAGGTAGAACAT
Source organism: uncultured Bacteroides sp. (assembly GCA_964622985.1). Taxonomy (GTDB): domain Bacteria; phylum Bacteroidota; class Bacteroidia; order Bacteroidales. The sequence goes on from CAZURA010000028.1 coordinate 3,751, forward strand.
ACCTATTTCAGCCACTACCCACATAACCCGGCCTTCAGCAAGCAGTGACAGTCGGTCCCCTTTATTAATCCCAAGCGTTATCAATCCTGCAGCAAACTGGTATACCAACTCTCTCATCTCTCCATAGGTGGTAGGCTGGAAGGCTCCATCCCTCTTTTCCCACATATAGGGATTGTCGGAATATTTGTCGACGTTCTCTTCAAAGAATTGAATTAAGGATTTCATGGAAGTAAATGATCTATCAGGTTTAGAGATTCAAGATAGGAATTAATGAAGAGGTGACAAATTCTTTCAATTCCATAAAATAACTGCATTTATCATGCGATATAACCGTGCGATATGGAATTAATCAGTGCATCTGCCAGCCTCTAAAATAATTTTATGAAGATCCTTAAGTCAGTGAATCAAATCGCCCGTATTTCAATTGGTCCGATAATCAAATTTTCCAGAAATCAACCGATCAAAAACTCGATAGTTCTAAAATTGAAAAAAACATTATGATGATGTCCGAGGTAAACAACCATAAGGATATGAGAATTTGGCGTTTCTCACGACAATTGGTGAAAGATATATATGGTTTGACAAGCCGTTTTCCCAAAGAGGAGCAGTACGCCTTAACAAATCAGATGCGTCGTGCGGCTGTTTCAGTAGGTTCCAATATTGCTGAAGGTGCAGCTCGCTCTTCTGCAAAGGAGTTTATCTGGTTTTTGCATGTCTCAACCGGAAGCCTTTCCGAGCTTGAGACACAATTAATTCTGAGTTTGGACTTGGGATATGTAAATGAGTCAGATATCAGAAAAACTATGGATTCAGTAGTCTCTCTCAGAAAGCAGATCCTGACCGCAATCAAGAGCCTCAAGAAACGAACCTAACCGTGCACCCATCACCCATCACCCATCACCGATCACCCATCACCCTACAACTCGATGATCTGTTCCCTGTCAGGTCCTACAGAGACAAACTTCACGGGAATTTGCAGCTCCTTTTCAAGAAAGTGAATGTATTCTTTTAACTCCTCAGGGAATTGTTCTTTTGTGCGGATTCCTGTCAGGTCTGTTTTCCAGCCAGCCATCTCTGTGTAAACAGGCTTTATATTAGCATCCAAATCATAAGGTATCCTATCGGTTAGTTCACCATCCACGGAGTAGGCAGTTGCCACTTTAATGACATCGAACGAGTCTAGTACATCGGTCTTTGTCATAATCAGCTGGGTAACACCATTGAGCATTATGCTGTATTTCAGAGCAACCAGATCCAGCCAGCCACACCTGCGGGGTCTGCCTGTGGTGGATCCAAACTCTTTTCCAATGTCTCGGAGCTTATCTCCTTCATCATCCACTAGTTCAGAAGGGAATGGTCCGCTACCCACCCTTGTGCAATAAGCTTTGAATATTCCATACACTTCTCCGATGGAAGTGGGTGCAAGACCCATTCCAGTACAGGCACCTGCACATATGGTGTTGGAGGAGGTAACGAAGGGATAAGAACCAAAATCAATATCCAGCAAGGTTCCCTGGGCACCCTCTGCAAGAATGCTTTTCTCTTCCTCAAGGAATTTGTTGATCTCATATTCCGTATCGACCCTCTTGAATTTGCTGATCACCTCTATCCCTTCAAAAAATTTCTCTTCTTCGTCCAAATTGTACTCATAATCGTAGAGTCTCAATAAATTCTGGTGCTTTGACTTGAGTGCCTCATATTTACTTTTGAAATCCAGTTCAATATCTCCAACTCTAAGTCCATTTCGTCCTGTTTTATCCATATACGTAGGCCCGATTCCTTTTAATGTGGAACCAATCTTGGATTTCCCTTTGGCAGCTTCAGATGCTGCATCCAGTATGCGGTGAGTGGGCAGGATCAGATGTGTTTTACGTGAGATCCACAGGTTATTGGTTAAATCAATACCCATGGCCTTTAGAGAATCAATCTCACGTTTAAAAACAATGGGATCCAGGACCACACCATTAGTAATGATATTCAGCGTATCCTCCCGAAAGATACCAGAGGGAATATTATGAAGGATATGCTTGTGGTTATTGAATTCCAGTGTATGACCTGCGTTAGGTCCACCCTGAAACCTAGTAATGATATCATACTGCGGGGTCAGTACGTCCACTACTTTTCCTTTTCCTTCATCACCCCATTGAAGGCCTAACAGAACATCAACTTTCATTCGAATTTCGTTTGTGAGAGTTTATGGCATAAAATAAGCCGGTATTCCGGCACCAAAATCACGATAAAAGTAAGAAAAAAACCCTCAGCTGGGAGGGCTCATACATCAATTTAATTAACTATTTATCCCCATCGTTTTCACTCTTGCCCCGACCGTAAATATAGAGGGAGTGATGACTGGGTGAGAAATTGTTAAGTTCACATGCGGTCTTGATAATCTCTTCGATTCTTGGATCACAGAATTCAATGACATTTCCGGTATCCATATCTATCAGGTGATCATGCTGCATACAGTGGTATGCCTTTTCGAATTGGGCAATGTTTTTCCCAAACTGATGCTTTACCACCAAGTTGCAATCCAGTAATAACTCAATAGTATTATAGAGAGTAGCCCTGCTCACCCTATAATTCTTATTCTTCATGAAAATATATAGTGACTCTATATCGAAGTGACCATCTCTTGAATAGATCTCGTCTAAGATGGCATATCTTTCGGGTGTTTTACGGTGTCCTTTCTTTTCAAGGTACTCTGTGAAGATTTGTTTTACAGTGTCTTTCGTCTCCTCGTGCACCATAATTAGTCTAAGTAAAAATTACTGTGCTAAGATAGCAATATTTTTTATTTAGAATGGGTCCAGGGAGAAAATTACTCTTTCACTTCGACCCTATGAACCGAATCCACACCTTTTAGCTTTATCAGGTTCAATATGAGATTATTAAGGTCGTTGGTATTGTGAACATACAGGTCGATTGTGCCATTGAAAATCCCATCATGTCCGTGTAAATTGATGGTTCTCATGCTTATGTTCAACTCTTTGGTAATGGTGTTTGTGATGGAGTTGTATACGCCAAAGCGATCCCATCCGTTCAATTGGATCCTGGCCAGATAGGAAAGGACTTTATGCTGCGTCCATTTTGCTGCCACTAGCTTGTCCCCATGACTTGACATGATTTTTACTGCCATATTGCAATCGGTGCGGTGAATGCGCAGGGTGTTATCATCTTGTCTAACAGCCACCACTTCATCACCCGGAATAGGATTGCAACATTTAGACAGGCTGTAATGACTCTCCTCATCCTCCCGGGCTTCCCTAAGGATTAAAGTACCTTTAGAATCATATTCCTCTTTCTGGCCAGATTTTCTCTGAGACCTGCCCAGGGAGAGGTCCCAAACTCTTACCCATTTGTTTTTAGTATTCTTGCTAAGGACATTTTTCAGGTCATCCAGGGTGATAAGTCCACTTCCTATTTTTGAATAGAGCTCATCTTTATGTGTTGAATTATAAGCTGGAACGAGCTTTTTCAGAATCCTCGAGCTTGGTGTCAGGTTCAGTTCCTTAAGCTTATCAATGAGGATTTTCTTACCCACATCGGTACGGTTTTTCGTCTCAGCCTTCAACGCATTCTTAATGGCAGTTTTAGCCTTAACCGTAGTGACAAACTGATACCATTCCAGGGTGGGTTTTTGGACATCTGAGGAAAGGATTTCCACCTGGTCACCACTGGAAAGTGAATGACTGAGCGGAACAAGGCGGTGATTTATTTTTGCACCAATGGCCTTATTTCCAATCTCAGTATGAATCTCATAAGCAAAATCAAGAGCTGTAGAATCTTTTGGAAGGGTGATAATGTGGCCTTTAGGAGTGAACACCATGATCTCAGAGGAGAAAAGATTCAGTTTGAAATCATCTAAGAACTCCATAGCATCACTGGAAGGAGTTTCAAGTGTTTCCCTGATCCTTTTTATCCATTTATCGAGTTCCGATTCGGGAGATGTTTTGTCCTTGTACTTCCAGTGAGCTGCAAATCCGCGTTCTGCAATTTCATCCATTCGCCTTGAGCGAATCTGTACCTCCATCCATTTTCCATTGGGCCCCATAACTGTGGTATGCAGGGCTTCATATCCATTGGCCTTTGGAGTAGAGACCCAATCCCTGATCCTTTCAGGTTTGGGGGCGTAAATATCTGTAATCACAGAGTAGATATTCCAGCATTGTGTCTTTTCCGGTATTTCTGTTTTGGGTTCGAAGACGATTCGAATGGCAAAAAGATCATAAATCTCTTCGAAAGTCACGTTCTTTTGGTGCATCTTTTGCCAGATGGAATAGATCGATTTTGGTCTTCCGGAAATATTAAAATTGAAACCGTTCTTATCCAGGGCATCGATAATCGGTAGTGAAAAATGATTGATTAAGTGAAGTCTTCTTTCCTCCGTCAGTTTAATCTTTTCTCCAATCTCATTATACACCTCCGGATATCTGTATTTAAGACTCAGATCTTCCAGTTCCGTCTTGACGGAATAGAGGCCAAGTCTGTGAGCCAAAGGAGCATAAAGATAGATGGTTTCTCCGGAGATTTTGATCTGCTTTTTACGGGGAAGAGAATCCAGTGTGCGCATATTATGAAGCCTGTCAGCCAGTTTCACGAAAATCACTCTTACATCCTCTGACAGGGTGAGAAGCATTTTGCGAAAGTTCTCTGCCTGAAGGGAGTTGGATTCTTTATCAAATACCCCTGAGATCTTGGTCAGACCGTCAATAATGGATGCAATCTTCTTTCCGAAAGCATTCTCAATATCCTCAATGGTCAGATCGGTATCTTCCACCACATCATGCAATTTGGCGCTTACTGTACTGGTAACACCCAAACCGATCTCTTCACTAACAATCATGGCCACCTCCAGCGGGTGGATGATATAGGGATCGCCGGATTTCCTAAGCATGCCTTTATGTGCCTCATTGGCCATTTTAAAGGCTTTCCTGATCAGTTTTTCGTCCTTCACTGATTTGCAATAGGAACAGCTTTTGATCAGCTTTTCAAGCAGGTCACTGATTTTGTGATCTTCGGTTAGTGTCTTTTCTGCCATAGTTTTCGCACGCGTGCACTCGTTCTTCACAAAATTAGTGATTAAATATAAAGTGCGCGGGTGAAGCCGTTTTTTTTTAGAGATCAGGGATACAACGCAGTCACATTCCCTGTAAGGGATTTAGAAATCCCGGTGTGATCGGTATATTGGATGTAGTATACATAGACCCCTTCATTCACGTACTCACCACTTTGAAAGCGTCCATCCCATCCTTGACCAGGATCTGTGGTTTCAAACAGTTTTCTTCCGCCACGATCCAGGACGATCATTATATATTTCTTTGGAGAAAAATCAAAAAACGGTTTAAACTCAAAATTCATATCATTACTGCCTGGTGTGAAGGCGTTTGGTATCAGCAGGTGAGTTTCTACAGTTACTGAAACAATGTTGGATATGCTGATCCCCGGGTCGTTTCCCGATTGATTTTCTATGGCAATGACCTTGTATTGCAGCTCACCGGGTTGTAAACCGTTGATCACGGATTGTACTGACTCACTCCAGGAAGTGGTTGTTGGGCTCACTGTTTGGATATCAAAAAACTCTCCGTTGCCGCTTCTCCGTTGTATAGTATAGCCCATTAGACCGGAATCATAGGATTGGTAAGGAGTCCAGTTGAGTGTTACTATCTGCCCCTCTAATGTTTGTTGTAATAAAATGTTGGTTCCTGAATTAGATTCGGATATCACTATGGGACTGGTACAAGAACCGGGATAAAATATAGATTGAACCAGGTATTCGTAGCTGGTTGCTGAGGTAAGAAATTGGTCTTGTATCACAAGAGTGGATTGACTGGCATTTGTGATGGTTTCCACTTCGATGAAAGGAGTATCTTGATTGCTTCGTTTCATTACTCGGAAATCATTCACCGGTCCACTCACATCAGCTGAGAACTGGAGTTCAATACCAGATCGATCGATTACTGATACATAATCAATAGTAAGGAATTGAGGTGCTTCCGGATATAGTGAGGAAACCGATTCAATTGCTGACAGAGAAGTGAGACCGTTGGTGTTAACAGTCTCCACATAATAGTTGTAGATTGAATCGGTAGATATTCCTTTATCTACGAAGGAGTGTGTAGTGGGGCTCACAAATCCTATTATTTGTAGAGGATTTCCCTGAGATCCACCATAGATTCTGTATCCTGAGATATTCCCTTCCCAACCAAAATAGGCGTTCCAGTCGATTGTATTGGATGGAATGCACGGATCAAATTCCACAGTAGCCGTAACCGCCCGGTGTACATTTTGCTCAAACAGACTTTCATTCCCCGCAGAATCGATGGCAGTGACCGCATAATAGAGGTTCTCAGATCCACCACTCATGTGTTTGAATTCCTTAATACTGCCAGGAACCGTAGCCACAAATTCGAACACCTGGTCACGCTGTTTGTAAATAGTGTAGAACTCCACATCCATATCTTCGCTGGCTTCCCACTGGACCAGCACCCCATTGTCGGAGTGATCCACTGTGACTCGAGCAAGGTCGGGTATATCGGGCAGCTCTTGTGCTTGGAGGGTAATTGAAAAAATGAAAATAAGTATCCCTGACAGCGCCGCTATTCCCCTCTTTTCATATGTTTGCAAACCACTCATATACACTTAAACGAGATCCTGTTATCATTATTTCTGAAAGATCTTCAAACAAAGATAATACATTCTATTTTCCGCTTTCTTCTTTGTTCTGCTTCCTAAAATGCTAATTTTGTCATTCCATGTCAGGGAACCGCATAATAAATACTATTAATAACTTCAAAATCAGATATTTATCTGGTCACAGATTCCTGTACATCCTGGCTGTTTTTGTCGGGCTAGGTGTGGGACTGGCTGCTGTGATTATCAAAAACCTTGTCCACTTTATACGAGAAGCACTTGAAAATGGTTTCCAGAGTGAATATAGCAGGTATTATATATTCATTCTACCCATAGTGGGCATCACTATTGCTGTTATATACATCAAGTACTTAAATAGGCGTCCGGTGAGACACGGGATCCCCAGTGTACTTTTCTCCATTTCAAAGAATAATGGTATCATCCGCCCTCACAACTTATACTCTAGTATTATAACAAGTGCACTTACTGTTGGGTTTGGCGGATCAGTCGGATTGGAGGGGCCCACTGTAGCAACCGGAGGAGCTATTGGGTCCAATATGGGAAAGCTTTTTAAGCTCACTTACAAGGAGATAACGCTTTTGATCTCTTGTGCCAGTGCGGGGGCCATGTCGGCTATTTTCAAAGCTCCCATCGCGGGTATTGTTTTTGCTTTGGAGGTAATCATGCTCGATCTGACCATGTGGGCTATCATTCCTCTGCTTATCTCTTCTGCTACCGGTGCAATGACTTCATACCTTTTCCTCGGACAGAATGTGCTCTATCCTGTCCAGTTGACTGAAGGTTTCGAGATGAATCAGATCCATTTTTATCTGATCCTTGGAGTGATTGTTGGATTACTGTCAGTCTATTTTACAAAGAGTTACATCTATATATCCAACATATTTGAGAAGTTTCAGAATTCTTGGAAGCGACTGCTGGTGGCAGGTGGAGCGTTGGGTGTGATCATTTTCTTTTTTCCCACTTTATATGGTGAGGGTTATGAAGTGGTTAACCAGGGTCTCAGGGGAGAGCACATTCACCTATTTGAAGATACATTTTTTGAGGGTTGGAACCGCACATACTCACTGATTGTTGTCTACATTCTCTTGGTGATTGGGATCAAAGTGATTGCCACGACCCTCACATTTGCTGCAGGAGGGATCGGAGGGATCTTTGCACCCTCTCTTTTTATGGGTGCAAATATGGGTCTCCTGTTTGGTTTGACGTTAAACCAGATGGGAATTGATGTGTCGGTGGGCAATATGGCTTTGGTGGGTATGGCGGGAATGATAGCCGGTGTAATCCATGCTCCTCTGACGGCCATATTCCTGGTGGCAGAGATTACAGGCGGATATGAACTCTTTCTCCCGCTGATGCTGGCTGCAACCATATCGTACGGCACTACCCGATATTTCGTAAAAAATTCAGTCTATACCGTGCAGCTGGCCAAACGGGGTGAGTTAATGACCCATCATAAGGACCGGAACATCCTCCTGATGATGAAAGTATCCAATCTGATCGAAACCAATTTTACTGCGGTTAGTGAGGATGATACACTCAGGGACCTGATCAGGGTAATAACCAAGTCGAACCGGAATATTTATCCCGTGCTGGATGATCAGCAAAATCTTAAAGGTATCGTAAAACTGGATGACATTCGGCACATTATGTTTAATCAGGAGATGTATGATAACACGAAAATCAGTGACCTGATGATTACACCTGAGTGGACCATAGAGACTACTGATCAGATGGAGGAGGTGGCCAGGCAGTTCTCGGAAAGTGGTCGTTACAATATTCCCGTTTTGCAGAATGGCAGGTACCTGGGTTTTGTATCCCGTGCAAAGGTCTTTTCCTCCTATCGTGAAATGCTCAAACACTTTTCAGAAGAGTAGTCCTCAGATTTTATAATAATTCTAAATTTCTGTTACCCCGGGTTTTCAACAAGTACTCCCGGGAATAATTAATTATGTTTGTGGGATTCACAAACTAACCTACCTATGCCAAGTTTCGTTATTAATGAAAAGTGTGATGGCTGCAAAGCTCAAGATCGCACAGCCTGCCAGTATATTTGTCCCAATGACCTAATGGTACTCGATAAGGAGAAGAATAAAGCATATAACCGGGCCGTAGACATGTGTTGGGAGTGTTATAGCTGTGTCAAAATTTGTCCTACTCAGGCCATCGAGGTAAGGGGATATGCCGATTTTATGCCTTTGGGGGCTGTAGTACAACCGTTGCGTAGTACCGATGCCATTATGTGGGCGGTCAGGTTCCGGAATAAAATGGTCAAACGATTCAAGTTTCCGATCCGGACAACACCTGAAGGGAGTGCTGAACCTGATGCAGGCTTTCCCCAGGAGTCAGATGACCTGAAAAGTCCGGTATTAAGAACAGAACCCGAATCTCTGGGTACCGATCTATACACGAAGTAATCAAAAACATTAAAATTAAGAAGTGATGAACGCGGAGAGTTTCGAAACGGTCGTAGTGGAAACCGATTTACTGATCCTTGGTGGAGGTATGGCTGCCTGTGGAGCAGCTTATGAAGCCGCTTATTGGGCTAAAAAGAATAATCAGCGTGTGACCCTGGTCGATAAGGCAGCCATGGAGCGCAGCGGTGCTGTAGCCATGGGATTGTCTGCCATTAACCTCTATCTGGGCCTGAAGAATGGAAGCAACAGTGTTGAAGATTATGTGCATTATGTGAAGAACGATCTTATGGGTATTGCCCGGGACGATCTGGTGGCGAACATTGCCAGGCACGTGGATTCTTCAGTCCATCTGTTCGAAAAATGGGGCCTCCCCATTTGGAAGGATGATGAGGGCAACTATGTGAATGAGGGAAGGTGGCAGATTATGATCCATGGCGAGTCTTATAAAAACATAGTATCTGAAGCGGCTAAGAATGCCCTGAAAGAGCTGGGGGAGAACGGTGAATATTACGAACGGATATTTATTACTGAACCTCTTGTCTACGAGGATCGATGTGTGGGGGCAGTTGGATTTAGTGTTCGAGAGAATACATTTTATGTGTTCAAGGCAAAAGCTGTTCTTGATTCCATGGGTGGAGCCGTTCACATCTTCCGGCCCCGTTCCGTAGGCGAAGGCCTTGGTCGGTCCTGGTATCCTCCATTTAACAGTGGTGCAAGTACCTATTTTACATTGAAAGCAGGCGCCGAAATGACCTGTCAGGAGGTCCGTTTTGTACCCGTACGTTTTAAAGATGCTTACGGTCCCGTAGGAGCATGGTTCCTTCTTTTTAAATCCAAAGCCACCAACGCGAAAGGGGAGGACTACATGGTGACCCGGGCTGCTGAGCTTGAAAAATGGGCTCCGTATGGAATGGCCAAACCTACACCGGCAAACCTGCGAAATTACCTGATGCTGCTTGAACTGGAAGAGGGGAATGGTCCTATCTATATGAGAACCGATGAAGCGATCAAGGAGCTGGTGGCACAAATCCCGGATGAAAAGGAGGCTAAACGAAAGCTTAAGGAGCTGGAGTCTGAAGCATGGGAAGATTTTCTGGATATGACGATTAGCCAGGCTCTCAATTGGGCTTCCCACAACATCATGCCAGAGGAGACTCCCTCAGAGATTTCTGCTTGTGAGCCCTATTTTATCAGCTCCCATTCTGGAGCATCCGGAGCGTGGATCAGTGGACCGAAAGACCTGGCACCGGAAGAGCACTTCTGGGGATATGACAATATGACCACTGTAAAGGGTTTGTTTGCTGCCGGGGATGCTTCTGGAGCCTCTTCACACAAGTTTTCCTCAGGTTCCTTTACTGAAGGTAGAATTGCAGGAAAGGCTGCCATTGCATTCTGTATGGACCATCCCGAGTCAGCAGATATTGACAACGAACAGATCGCGGCTTTGAAAGAGCAAGTGTTGAAACCACTGCAGATCTTTGAAGAGCATCGGGACTATACAAACGATGAAGATGTAAATCCGAATTTTATTAAGCCCAAGATGTTCATGTTCAGGCTCCAGAAAATTATGGATGAATATGCAGGAGGGGCTTCTGTTGGATTTAAGACTTCTGAGGCTCTGTTAACTAAAGGATTGGAATATATCCAGTTTATGAAAGAGGATGCAGAGAAACTGGCAGCCGGGGATTTAAACGAACTGATGAGATGCTGGGAAAATGTGCACAGGCTGTGGCAGGCTGAATCACACATGCGTACGGTTTTGTTCAGGCAGGAGACTCGTTGGCCTGGATACTATTTCCGCACCGACTATCCTTCCATGAAGAAAGATTGGGAAGTATTCGCCAATTGCCGCTGGGATCCTGAGTCTGATGAGTGGGAAATGATTAAAAGAGATATCCGTTGAGCAAGAGAAACCCCATATTAGTCATTGGGGGGGGAATTAGCGGGATCACCTCTGCCCTTGAACTTGCTGAGACCGGTTTGGAGGTGGTGCTGATTGAAAAGGAACCTTATCTTGGAGGCAATGTATCCCGGTTCAACAATTACTTTCCCAAACTTTGCCCGCCTGCTTGCGGACTTGAGATCAACTACCGGAGGATCCGCACTAATCCCCGAATTAGCTACTACACGGGTGCAGAAGTAACATCCATATCGGGTACAGAAGGTAGTTTTCAAGTGGAATTGACAGTGAAAGCCCGCCTGATTAATAATCACTGCACCTCTTGCGGGAAGTGTGCAGAAGTTTGCCCGGTGTTAAGATCACCCGCACCCGGTATTGAAAAGGAGCAAAAAGCAGCTTATATTCCCGGGGGACTCGCTTTTCCCATGAAATACAGTATCGATGAAGGGGTATGTGAAAAGGAGGCATGCGGTGAATGTGAAAAGGTGTGCGAGTATGATGCTATACGTTTATCTGCTCAAGCTGAAAGTATAGAAATTCAGATAGATAGCATTATTCTGGCAACAGGATGGAGGCCCTATGATGCTTCCAGAATAGAGAATTACAGCTATTCTTCCGAACCTGATGTTGTGACCAATGTGGAATTTGAACATCTCCTGGCTGCTTGTACCAAAGACCGTCAGCAATTTACCAGGCCTTCCGATGGAAAGGTGCCCAACCGTATTGCTTTTATACAGTGTGCCGGCTCCCGTGATCTGAACCATCTCTCTTATTGTTCGGCGGTGTGTTGTGCTGCTTCTCTGAAACACGCACTTACCCTTGCGGAATCTATTCCGGAAATAGAATCAGAATTGTTCTTTATTGATCTCAGACTTTCGGGCAGAAACGAGATACTATTGAGGAAGGCTGAAGCAGCATCTTCAATACAGCTGACAAAGGGTAAAGTGGGACGGATTGTACATAACGATATCGAAGAGAATCTCATATTGGAGGTAGAGGATATCATGGCCGGGACCAGACGAATGGATCTTTTTGATATGGTGGTATTAGCTACCGGATTGGAGCCTGAACGTATACAGATCCCTCTGGCTGTTAATGAATTTGGCTTTTATGAAGCTATACCAGCTCCTGGAATTTTTTCTACAGCAACATGTAAGCGCCCTATGGATGTGTCCTCATCGGTAAAGGATGCAACAGGCGCCGCACTAAAAACAATGAAATCTAATGGAAGTACCTGAGAAACAAATGGCACTGGCGGTCTGCTCGGGATGCTCTATTGGGGAGTGTATCGATGTGGAGAAGTTGATCTCTGAGGCAGAGGGGACCACTGAAGGAATCACATGTATGAAGCACAATGCACTTTGTTCTGAAGCGGGATTGGAAGAACTGTTCAGGATGTCGGTTGACAACAAAGTTTCTCATCTGGCCATCGCTGCCTGCTCACCACGTGTAAAAGGAGATCTCTTCAATCTGGAAGGGGTGTATGTGGAACGTATCAACATTCGTGAGCAGGTGACCTGGGTCATGGAGGCTAATACTGAAGATACGCAGATGTGCGCAGAGGACCAGACCAGGATGGTTTTAGCCAAGTTAGGATCGATCGGTCACAATACGCCTTATATTCCCGAACAGCTCTATTCGGATATACTTGTGGTAGGAGGGGGAGTTTCAGGCCTTTCTGCGGCAATGGCAGGAGCTGATGCAGGGTACAGAATTCATGTGGTGGAAAAGGGAAAACAGCTGGGAGGGTATACCAACAGACTCTATAAGTTAACTCCTTCCATATTGGAATCATGTGATCTGCAAGGTTCAAATATTCAGGACCTTGTGCTTGAAGTGCAAAATCATCCCGGGATTGAGGTTCACCTGGATACCACGCTTGGTTCCATTTCAGGGGAGCCGGGTAATTTTTCGGTACACTTAGCCAATGGCAATGATAGATCCCTCTCAGTGGGCTCTGTAGTAGTGGCAACGGGATGGCAACCCTATGATACGGGAAGGCTAAAGCATTTAGGGTATGGTCTGTCAAAAGTGAAAACACTGGAAGAATTTGAAGAGCATGTTCAGGAAGAGAAGGTGCCAGACAGGGTTCTCTTCACCTTATGTGCCGGGTCCAGGGATGAGAATCATCTTTCCTACTGTTCATCATATTGTTGCAGCGCGGCCCTTAAACAGGCCCTTTATATTCGGGAGAAAAATCCAGATTCGCAGGTATATCTTGTCTACAAGGATATTCGTACTCCTGGTTTTCAGGAGGAGTTTTACAAAAGGGTTCAGGCTGATGATGCCGTCTTTCTTACCAAAGGAACTGTTGACAGCATAGTTGAGCATGGATCGGGAATTCGGGTGTCAGTGAAAGAGTCACTTCTGGAGGATCATTTCGAGATTGAAACCGACATGGTTGTGCTGGCTACAGGGATGGTACCCAACAGTACAGAGGATCTTCAGTTGCAATATAGATTGGGTAAAGGATTACCGGAGATTGAGTATCAATTTGCTGATTCCCACTTCATCTGCTTTCCTTATGAGACCAGGAGAACAGGGATCTACGCTGCTGGAACTGTAAGGGCTCCTATGGATTTGGAATCAAGCAGGGAAGATGCAGCAGGAGCCATGATGAAAGCAATTCAAAGCATCGAGTGTGTAAAAAGGGGAGAGGCTGTGCATCCCAGAGCAGGTGATCAAACTTCTCCTGAACTATACATGGAACGATGCACCGATTGCAAACGATGCACTGAAGAGTGTCCCTTTGGGAGTTACGATGAGACAGAGAAAGGTACTCCGTTACCGAATCCGGCCAGATGTCGCAGGTGTGGAATTTGCCTGGGATCCTGCCCGGAACGTGTCATAGGATTTTCCGATTACTCCATTAACAGCATCTCAGCCATGATCAAATCGGTTCACATGCCGGATGAATTTGAAGAGAAACCCAGGGTGCTTGTATTTGTGTGTGAGAATGATGCCTATCCGGCCCTCGATGCTGCCGGTATAGAACGGTTGACATACAGCCCCTATGTAAGGATCATTCCTGTCCGGTGCCTGGGTTCTATAAACAAAGTATGGATATCAGATGCACTTTCTCATGGGTATGATGGCATCTTGCAGATCGGGTGCAAACCAGGGGATGATTACCAGTGCCATTTTATTCATGGCAGCGAATTGACCGAAGAGCGTTCAGAAAATCTTCAGGAGACACTGGAGACCATGATGCTTGAACCTGAACGGATCCAGACAAAGTTCGTTGAAATTACAGACCATCATGAAATACAAACGATAATAAATGAGTATGTTGATGAGCTGGAAATGATTGGTCCCAATCCCTTCAAAAGCATGTAAAACCAATTACTTATGAGCCCATCACCAACCACCCATCACCCATCACCCATCACCGATCACCCAAGCGAATGAAATGAGCGCCTTACAACCTGACATAAAATTCAAACGGGAATTGAGCCGACTGAGTGGTTCTCCATTAAACCAGTGTATGCAATGTGGCAATTGTAGTGCGGTTTGTTCATTGGCTCCGGAAGAGAGACCCTTTCCCCGAAAGGAGATGATATGGTCGGGCTGGGGATTGAAAGAAAAGTTGATAGGGAATGTGGATGTATGGCTTTGTCATCAGTGTGGTGAATGTAGCAGTTACTGTCCGAGAGATGTAAAACCTGCTGATGTGATTTCTGTGATCAGGCAAAAGAGCTATCAGCACTATGCTAAACCCAGGTTTCTTGGGAAATTGGTGAGTGATCCCAGGTGGTTACCCGTTGCGATACTGCTACCCGTAGTGGTCATTTTAACCATTTTATGGGCGGCAGGCACTTTTACGATCCCTGAAGGACCGGTAAATTATTCAGCATTTTTTCCTCATGGGTGGCTCAATTCCACCTTTTCAGTGATTACCCTTCTTTTCTATGGATCAGCTTCGTGGGGTATAGGTGCTTTTTGGAATGATATGAAGCGATTGACCCCTCCTGCAGATGGAAGTTCTAAGAGAAGGATGCCTGTTTTTAAAGTGATTGGAGAGATATTGACCCATTCCAATTTTTCTGATTGTGGCACCAGACCTACTCGGAAAATAGCCCATATGCTGGTGTTTTTTGGATTTGCTCTGCTACTCCTGGTGACCCTTTATGCTATTTGGGCTTCACTCACACATAATTATCCACTTCCGTTTCGTAATCCTTTTAAAATTACTGGAAATCTGGCTTCCCTGATGATCTATACCGGATTGGGAATCATGATATTTCAGCGTCTTTTCAATAAGAGTGTTTTTGGACGTAGTGGGTATTCCGACTGGTTGTTATTAATTGCCGTTGGAGTTCTGACGCTCTCCGGAACGTTGGTAGAATTAGCAAGATTTGGGAATTGGAACTGTGCGTACTATCTCTATTTCGGACACCTGATCGCAGTTTGGTTTGTGATCATGTATTTGCCGTTCACGAAATTGGGGCATGTTTTCTATAGAACTACCGCATTGCTTTATGCCAGGAGTATTGGGAGGCAGTAGTGTGATATCATCAGGTCAGGTGTCTTGCTGGTAACTTTCTATCGCCTTTCGGACCGATCCATGTAATAGCAACAGACGCTTTGATTCGTCTTTATCAAGTCCCAACTCTTCACTGATCATTCGTGTTCCCCGGTCCACCAGTTTCTGATTGGTCAGCTGCATATCCACCATCCTATTTCCCTTGACCCGGCCTAACTTGATCATAGTAGAGGTGGTGATCATGTTGAGAATGAGCTTTTGCGCAGTACCCGCTTTCATGCGAGTGCTCCCGGTAACGAACTCGGGTCCCACTAACGCTTCCAGAGGTACTTCCACCTCCTTGGCCAGCTTGGTGTTGGGATTACAGGTGATACATGCAGTGAGTAAACCCTCTTTTCTCGCATCTTTCACTGCACCAATAACATAAGGAGTCCTGCCTGATGCAGCAATACCCACCACTATGTCATGCTTTCCAGGTTTGAATTTGTCCAGGTCACGCCATGCTCCATGAATATCATCTTCTGCCGATTCTACCGCTTTTCGGATGGCTTTGTCACCTCCGGCAATGATCCCGATCACAATGTCGTAGGGAACCCCGAAGGTTGGTGGTATTTCAGATGCATCCAAAATTCCCAGCCTTCCACTGGTACCAGCACCCACATAAAAAAGGCGTCCCCCCTTGATAATCCTGGGAATAATTCCTTCTACCAGTTTTTCTATCTCAGGAATAATATGGTGTACTGCCCGGTATACGGTTGCATCTTCCCTGTTTATGTTCTCAAGGAGTTCTTTTACAGACATGGCCTCCAGGTTATCATATCGGGATGATGATTCCGTAATAGATTTCGGCTTATCCAGCTTTACAGCATCCAGGTTACGATGATAGGTGACCAGACCTTCGATCGGGGCACTGATTATTTCACCACATTTCAGATCGTGTTTATGCAGTACCTCTTCCAGTATCTCTCTGAAGTGATAAGCCACCGAACCAGCAAATCCAATTTCAAGGGTTTTATATTCCTCGTATTTAGAAATATTCTTATTGATGAAGTCCTCAAAGGCCTCGGCAACTAAATTTCTGATCTCTTTATTGTCAATATGTTTTGAGGCTATCCTGGTGAGTGAAGCTAGATAGCGATTGGCATGAGGTTTCTTGTACACATTGTCGAGGATCTGATCCATTGTGAGACCTTCTTCAGCGATGATTTCGTCGCTCAAAGCATTACTCAAGTTCCTTTTGTGTAGCGCGTTGACCAACCGCTTGCCTATATCGGTACCGCTTCCTTCATCTCCCAGAGAATAACCGAGAGCAGGAACTTTATCCTTGATCTCTCCATTCTCATAAATGCAGGAGTTGGATCCTGTCCCTAAGATGCATGCTATGCCAGTTCCCTCTTGGAATAATGCCCTGGCTACCCCCACAAGGTCGTCATTGATGTGAATATGCGGATGGACGCCAATCCTGAGTTGGAGACTCTTTCGGATTATTTTCTTCATGGCTTTATTAGCAACGCCCGATCCATAGAAATATATCTCTTGTATATTCTGTTCCATTCCGGCCAGGTCTAGTTTTTTCAGTTCCTCGCCGATCTCTGATTCAGAGGAGTGGTAGGGATTGATCCCAATGGTGGACATAACACGGACTTCAAGCTTATCTATCAATCTCCAATCTGTTTTTGTTGATCCACTGTCCGCTATTAGTATCATCTTAGATATATCTTTTATTAGTTAACTATAAAGGTACCAGTATAATGTGTCTTTTGATTGCTAAGTCTCAAGTAGTAGATTCCAGGCCCTGGAAGGGCCTCATATTCAATGCTTATCTTTAAAGGCTGTCTTGTGGCTCCCGAATGAATAATGTCTCGGTAAACCTCTCTGCCCATCTGATCGATCACCCGCAGATCAACATCTGCTAGTTTAGTGAAATTGCACCTGATATGCAACTCCCCAGTGGAGATAATAGTGGGAAATATCAGCAATTGGTCAGTTTCACTCAGAATGGGATCTGTAGAGGTGCCTTCACCTGTCATGAAGTACTTTTTCCCACTGAAAACACTGCTGCCGTACTCATTTAATGCCTGGATTTGACAGTAATACCAGGTAAATCCTTTCAGGGATGCAGAGATTTGAGCTGAACTCGGTACAGCCTTGAGTGTCTCCCAATGGACCAGACTGCTAAAATCACTATTTTCCGAGAATTCCACATACACAGAGTCGGTATCCGCATCAACGTTCCAACCAATGATCGGTTTAGCATGAACTCCTTCCGACAGGTGAGCAGGTTCAGTGATGTGTGGTCTTGTGGGATATCCGGCTGTAAAAATCCAGGTTACGGAGTGTTCACTTTCCCCGAATTCGCTCTTGCCTTTCACTCGCCAATAATAAGTTCTTTTCCCTTCCAGATTCAATTCCCCAATCAACAGTTCCTGCTCACTGACCCAGCCTGACGTGTATAGTATGTTGGTAAATGCATCATCAATAGCCACTTCCAGCTGATAGGTGACAGATCCTTGTGCGGCAGTAGTTTCCCACTCTAGCTTCTCAAACGATGCGACTGTGTCCAGGTTGGGAGGAGATATCAGTACCACATCCGGTATCTCACCTGCTGTGGTTTTGAAGGCCATAAAACTGGTTCTTCTGCTTGAGCCGTAACTGTTACTACCCTCTATTCTGGCATAATACCAGGTTTCTTTGGCAAGCTCCTGGGTTAATCTGCCCTGACCTGATGCTGCATCGAAGGTCTCTTCAGTCACTAAAGGAACAAATGAGCTATTCTCAGAGATCTGTACGTTTATGCTATCAGTCAGTATACTGCTAATCCACTTAAACGTAGGGGTAGTAGATACATTCTGATCCAGATTTCCGGGAGAGAGAAGTTCCGGTACTTTGGGATATCCGGTAATAAATGAACCTGCACCCGAATAGGGTCCCGCAGTTCCATTCGTTGCTCTGACTCTCCAAAAATAGTTAGTTTCTCCTTCCAATCCTGCAGCTTCAATGGACAGGGTAGTCTGGGCGGTCCAGGCCGATGTATACACGATATTGGTAAAGGTCACATTGGTGGCCACCTGGACCTGATATTGTGGATTGGTAATATCAGATTGCCACTCAAACTGACTCTCCTTGCTGACCGTAACATCCCCAATGGGAGATATAAGTGTTGCAAATGGAATAGTTCCCTCCAGTTTGAGAGTCTTGCTTGGAATCCCTTCCCTGCCAGTGGCCGAAACGACTGTCACAGTTAACGTGCTGTTCTCAGATACCACCAGATCAGAAAGCGGGACTTGGTTCTCGAATCTCACACCCTGCAAATGAATTGGATCGCTAACCATAATACTTGAATCATCCTCTGTATCAGATGCATAAATTGCGATCCTTTCATTCCCTGTGAGTGAATAGTCACAAACCAGGTAATAGGCATCCTCAATGGTTTCTATCCTCAAGTTTTGAGGGACTCCCGGTGTATCATCCGCTTTCCATGTCATTTCAGGCAGAAGAGTGGGATGAGTGTATTTATTCACTCTGAGATACTCAGCAAGTCCGGATACCCTGGTCAGATCCTTAGCGCTGAAAAAGACACTGCCAAAGGCGTTCTTATCCCGGTTGTTTCGGATGATATCAATCTGCAAGCCGATCTGCCCAAGAGTCCAGGGAGCCTTTGGATCTCCTGTTCCTTTTAAAGATTGAACTTCCAGCTGGGAAAGGTTCAAATCCATGTAATACTTTGATTCATGTAGCAGAGGATCTAAATCCTGAACAGATTTCTTTTGCCCGGGAGAATCTGAAAGGCGGTATGTGCCCTGACCGGGATAAAGGTGTCTTCCATAGTGGAAGAGTGAATCAGACCACCAGTTGACCAGCGTTTCGAAATCTTGGGCTCCTCCCGTGGGCCAGTATGTTTGAGGTGTGAGATAATCTACACTTCCGGCTCTTAACCAGGCCAGCGGATCACAATAGATTGTGCTATAGGCATCAAAGCCAATGATCCCTGACGGTACACCGTTACGGTAGATTCCAAAGGGACTCACTCCGAACCTGATGGAAGGATTGACATCCTGAATGACACTGTAAACCGTATCTATCATGCGGTTCACATTATCCCTTCGCCAATCGCCCCGTGACATACCGCTACCATACGTGGCAAATTCATCAGCATCTAATGTTGAAGGGGTTCCTTCATATGCATAGAAGTAGTCGTCAAAATGCACTCCGTCCACCTGGTAGTTCGAAACAATGTCTCTAACAATGGAGCCTATATAACTCATCACTTCAGGAATTCCCGGATTCAGGATCTTCTTGCCCGAGCTATACTCAATGGCCCATTCGGGATGTTCATTGTAGATATGTGTGGAATGATAATAATTACCACCATCACTGGTCGAAGCATTGATCCTGTAAGGATTTATCCATACATGCAGCTCGATACCCCGTTTGTGGGCCTCTTCGATGGCAAATTGAAGAGGATCATACCCTGGATCATCTCCCTGGGTCCATGTCAGAAAACGAGACCAGGGTTCGTAGGAGGACTGATAGAGCGCATCGCACTCAGGTCGGACCTGCAGGAAAACAGAGTTCATGTTGACACTCTTGAAGAGCTCCAGCATCTGAATAAGATCTGCCTTTTGATCTTCCGGTTTGTTCCTGTGTGTATACTTAGGCCAGTCAATATTGGAAACCGTGGCCACCCAGGCAGCCCTCATCTCTTGCTTTGACTCTTCCTGTGCCACTACGGCAATCCAGTTGACTATTAAAAATAAACCTGATATGATTATAGCTTTTCTCACTCCAACATCTTTTTTACTATTCAACTCTTTAACACACCCATCACCCATCACCTATAACCGATCACCCTAATAATCGATGTTTCCAAACGTCTTCGACCACCAGAGCTGTTGATAATAGGAGTCACCCCCCTGGTTATCTACTGCTTTCTGGTAATTCTCCTTATTAAGATCGATCTCATCATCGGGATAAGGTAATCTTCCAGGAATGTATTCCCTGGGCACATCCACCCATTCCGCACTTTTGATCTTAATACCATCCAGCACCAGCTCCCATTTCTTCAGCTGAGGATAGCCGGTTCTGCGGAAATCGGACCACGCTTCCCAGCCATTCAGGAAGAGGGTGATCCATTTCTGCACCATGATCTGCTCCAGAGTGTTGTCAAAAGCACCGTTGCCGGTAAGGAAGAGATCGGCATCCGCCTCCGAAATTCCGAAATAGGTGATTGCGCTCTTAACCCCTTCTTCATACCATTGCTGGGTATTTTCGGAGGTCCATCCCCTGAAAGCTGCTTCAGCCCTGAGGAAGCACACTTCTGCATAGCTTAGTACGGGATGAGTATAGGTGGGATTATTTGTAAAATGGAGACCAATATATGAGGTGCTCATAACACCCATCCCCATGGCCTGATTCTCCTTGATGGTTGAATTCATTAAATTAGGAACTCCGCGATAGGTGGCATTATCCAGTTCCATGGGTTGTGCATAGAATGGTAACCTGGGATCGCCGGTATCATCCAGTTGCCGCATCATCAATTCACTGATCTTGGCACTGGAAGTACCAGTTAACTCCGGATTGCTTGGATTCTTGGAATCCACATTTAATTCATAATAGGGACTCCACCATGATTGATCCTCAATGTACTCAAATAGCGCACCTTCATCATTTTCGGAGATCAGGTTATAGTCGGTAATGATCTGTGACACCAGCTGCTGGTTACCACTTCTGACTGCAAGCCTGAGACGAAGTGAATTGGCAAACTTGATCCATAGATCCAGGTCACCGTCAAAGAGCATGTCATTAGCATAGAACGGTTTGGAAAGATCTATACTGGAAGCGGCCTCACCCAGGATATTCAACAGGTCCGTATAAATCGATTCCTGCGAATCATACACTGGAGAGATATTTCCCTGTGTATACTCTTCAAGTAGTTTCCAGGCCTCTGAATAGGGAACATCTCCCCAGATATCCGTCACCCTGTGAAAACTATAGGCCTTCCATATCCTTGCCACTTGGTGTTTATTCACTTGCTCAGGATCCTCAGCAGTCATATCCTCAAGGACCGCGCAGTTCAACAACAGATTGGAATAGTAATAGGACCACAGGTTCTGGATCCTGTACTGGTCAAAAAGGGTATAGGGAGGCATGGTTGAATTGCCCCAGACAGCAGCTGTCTGCATGATCCATCGCTGAACATATGTAATGTTATAGGAGCTCATGTAACCGTATTCTCCTGAGCCCTCTTTGATCACATAGTTAAACACATAATCTGCATCTGTGGTGATCGGATGGTTGGGATTGGTATTGATATCCTCAAAACTCTTTGTGCATGCTGCAGACAATATACCTGTCAGCATTATAATGTAGTAATATTTCTTTCTAAACATGATAAGTACCTTTAGAAGACAAGTCTAAAATTAAAACCAACAGACCTGGTAGTGGGCATGGCTGCATACTCCTGTCCAATCGCATTGTTATTGGAAGAGAAGTTAGATTCGGGATCGATGTTAGGCACACCGCTGTAGATTAACCAGAGGTTTTTCCCTATCAGAGCCAGTGAAGCACTTTTTACAAATCCATTGCCAAACCAGGCGGAAGGCAGGTTGTATGTGAGTGTAACATCCCGCAACTTCACATAAGATGCATCGTAAACATCCAGTTCTGCGATTCCTCCCCATTTGCGCTGATGCCAGTACATCTGCGGATCCACACCCCGGGTGTTCTCTGTACCATCTGCAAGTACTCCATCAGCCACAAAACCGACGGATTCTGATCCGCCGGGATCAAACATCTGTTCACCTTCCCCATCCAGCTGCGGGATTCCATCTGCATTATAGAGTCCTTTCCGACCCATTAATTGTTCAGCAGTGGTGGCACCATACCATGAATCCCTGCCCTCCACGGTCTCTTCAAATTGTCCGTTGTCCAGTCCATACTTATTGGTTTTGGAGAACAGACTGCCTCCCCGCTGAACACCTATGGAGAAGGATAGAGAGAGATCCTTATATTTCAGCATACTGGATATACCACCAGTCCAATCGGGAGTCACATTGCCGATAACTCCCCGTTCTTCCATAATGTAATAGCCATCTTCACCGATCATGGGTCTTCCGTTATTGGGATCGTCGATCACATTGCCCTGTTCATCCTTTTTGTAAAACCGTGTCAGGCGGGTTCCCAGAATCTCACCATAGGGTCGTCCGGGGACAGCCACGATATCTATCTGACTTTCACCAGTTATAGTGAGCTGGGACAATCCCCCTGCCAGGGAGAGGACTGTATTTTTGTTCTTGGCAAAGTTCATGGAGATGTTCCATTTCAGGTCTTCTGATTGGATTGGAGTCAGGTTCATCTGCAGTTCCACTCCCTTGTTGGATATCTCTCCTCCGTTGGTGACTACTTTAGCAAAACCCGATGCTTTTGAGATCTCTGCCGATACAATCTGGTCATAGGTGGTCTCATCGTAATAGGTCGCATCCAGTGTCACTCTGCTCATGAAGAAACGTAAATCCGTTCCAACTTCCCATGAGCCGGTCCTCTCGGGTTTCAGGTCGGGATTACCTCTTTGGTTACCCAGGTAGACTGCTGGTACATCTCCATATTGCTGGCTGATAAAGGCAGTGGATAATCTATACGGATCAGTATCATTCCCCACATACGCGTAGGAAAATCGTACTTTACCAAAACTTAAGGTTTTCTTCTCCATTCCCAGTAACTCCGTAAATACAACACTGGTATTCACAGATGGGTAGAAATAGGAGTTATTATGCAGCGGGAGGGTGGATGACCAGTCGTTTCTGGCTGTGACTTCAGTGTAGAGCCATGATTTGTAATTCACCTGGGCTGAACCATAAAAGGACTGGATCACTTTATTTCTTTGGGCAGTTCCCACTGAGGTCTCCGCCGGGTATTTCGGATTGTTCAACGAAAAGAAGTCAGGCACGGCCAGTCCCACGATAGAGGAGGACTGATAATCCACATGGTAATCATAGTAGTTTCCTCCGGCATTAACTGCGAGATTCAGGTCTTCTCCGAAATCTTTCTCTGTGGTAAACAGAAAATCGTGATTCAGTGCCCGGTAAAGTACCCATCGCTCTGTAAAAGCTCCTTCACCATTGGCCCTTAAAGCATTATTGGCCACCCTAAGATAGCGCTTGGAAGTATACGTATCCATACTGCTTCTCACAAAACCTTTCAACCAGGGAGTAATCTGAATGTCAATCTTCCCGAAACCGGTGAATTGGTTCTTATTGTCACTGTTCAGGTTTTTGTATGCTTCCCAGTAGGGATTGGTATGCCAGTCACTTGCAAAATACCAGTTCTGTTCATACCCGGTGGGACTTTCATAGTCCTCGCGCAGGGTATTGGTATTGATGCTTCTGGGCATCCATATAAAGGTCCTTGCGCCTGTCCTGGAATCACCCTGTCCCACACGGTTGTTAGCATCTTCACGAATGTAATTGGCCTTGAAACTCAGGCTGAACATATCGTTCAATTTGGAATTCATGCTGTAATTCACCGTCTTTCTGTTGTAGGTGCTGTTGGGCTTCAGTCCTTCGTTGTTCAGGTTGCTTACAGAAAACCTCCAGTTATACTTTTCACTGCCATTCTCCACAGCCACAGAATTGGTAAGTGTAAATCCCTTATTAAAATAGTCACTTACATTGTTGGGTTGCGGAGTAAGTGTGGTAAACTTATTGTTCCAATTCAGCACATCCCAGGTCCCATCCATTTTGGGACCCCAGCTGCCCTGTGCATGATAATAGTAGGCTGAATCCACGCCATGCTCTTCCTGTTGTAGCTCACTGAGTGCCTGGTACTGAAGGGCACCGCCAAATCCTGCTCCATATTCATTCTGGTATTTGGCTACAATGTAAGCCCTATTGATCATGAAATTAGAATTCAAGGTGACTTTGAAGCGATCATTCTTACTCCCTTTTCTGGTGGTGATCATGATCACACCTGTGGCAGCTCTGGAACCATATAGTGCTGCAGCATTGGGCCCTTTCAGCACCGACATGGTCTCGATATCATCGGGCGATATCCCCATCAGACTGTTACCATAATCGAGTCCACCCAGCCAGGATGCTCCATCCGAAGAATTATCCATGGGCACGCCATCCACAACGATCAATGGCTGACTCTCCGTGGAGAGCGATTTGATACCCCGGATCACGATCCTGGAAGAGGTTCCTGCACCTCCTGCCGTCTGCGAAATATTTACTCCTGCAACTTTGTTGCTTATGGAATTGATGAAATTCACATCGCGGTTGGTGGTGAGTTCTTCTCCCTTCACATCCGAAAATGAATAGCCCAGAGCCTTCTTCTCTTTCTTGATTCCCAGCGCAGTAACCACCACATCTTCCAGTTGGGTGGTTGACTGTGCCAGCATAATTTCCACATGATCCAGCCCGGTAATGTCCACTACCTGGTTTTCATATCCGATATAGGAGATTAACAGGGAGTTAGCTCCATCCGGTATTCTCAGTGTAAAATTACCATCCAGATCGGTAGTTGTTCCGTGTTGGGATGCCCCCGATGCTGTCTGAACAATAACGGTAGCACTAATCATTGACTCACCGGTCTGGTCCGTTACCGTCCCGGTGATGTTTCTGTCCTGTCCGTTCAAATGGAACGAAAGGAGCAGAGCTGCTACAAATAATAAGGTCCTCTTCAAGCAGTGCATAGTGTTTCGATCTTAGTTCATTTGGTAGTTACTAATATGGAATAGTTATTCAGATTGCTTTGCAGATATAAGATGAAAAGTTGCTGTTTCTGTGAGTCTTCGTTTAATTTCAGGGATACCTGATCGGGTTCCAGTACGCCTTCCTGAATCACAGATCCTGCAACAGAAGAGATCGTATAATGCCATTCTTCTTCTGGCAAGCCCTGTATGTAAAGGGTATTACCTGAAACGGGATTTGGATATATCTTTACTTGAGTTGCTCTGCCTGGATCCACTGATACCGTACTTCCCGGTTGATGGAGTGCATCTACATATATATCTCCATTTTCTGGTCCGCCTGCTGCTCTTATAAACTTGATATGGGTCAGTGATACAGCCCCATCAGGAATTTCGCTGACGAGGTAATTCCACCCTGCAAAATCCAGTTGGCCAAGGGATGCTTCCGATCCATCGTTGAACCCAAGGACTACTTCCAGGTTGCTCAGTTCACCCCAGATCCACATCCCGGCATCCGGGAGACTTTCATGTAGATTAATGGGAGTATCAGGCTTAATCATACAGAATGCATCTTCACTGGTAAAGAAGTATCTGACCAGCATGGAGGCATCACCTGATCTTTTAGTTTTCCTCCATCGGTAAACGAAGGAGGCGGGATCAAGCCCCTGGCTGTTGCTCATATCAATGCTCCAGGCACCTGCATCGTCAAATTCGTTAAGTATGGTAATCTCTCCGGGATCTTCCTTCGTAGTGAAACCTATTTTCAGGGTATCCACTATGGGAATACCATTATGATCCTGAATGGTTCCTGAGAGGACCAAACTATAGGTAGTCTGGTAGGAAAGATCGGTTTCTGGTGAGAAGTAGTAGTGCCCTTTGCCCTCCTCATCGAATATGGTGGCAGCTTTCGTACTCAACACGGTTCCGTCTTCGGCAACGATACTGACCGCATTGATCAGTGATGTATTGTTCACAGGAGCTTCAAATACAAGCCTGAACTGCAAATAGGGGCTTACTTCTACCTGGCCTGCAGAAGGGAAGGAGCTCTCCAGGATATATCTGTTCCTGTTGTCAGTGGTAAAGCTGAAAGTAAGAACAGTATCCATGCTCACATCCCATTGGTGTTTGGCAGTAGAGTCTAATACCACTGTATACACTGTCGCCGTATCGTAAGGGATAATGGGTTGGAAAGTCACATTTAAATACTTGTCATCCCAGGTAAACACTCCCTCCATGGGAGGATCAATGGAGAACGCCTCGGCAACTGATGCGGAGTCCATATTCATGCTGAAGGTAATGGTGACTGGATCAAAGCAGGGGGTAACGCCATCCTGGGTAGGCGAAAAGCGTATCACATTGGGAGGCATAGTCTTATCGGCTTCCATCCAAAAATTCACATAGGAGAACTGGTGTGCCAAGACTTCCACAGGGACGGTGTCATTGAAATAGTTTTGCGCTGAAAAGACCAGGTGGTAGTTTCCCGGAGCAATACTGTCAAACATATAGAAACCGGTATTGAGCGTATCCACCTGATAAATTTCTCCCGTCTCCAGCAATTCCACTTTAGCTCCATTTACATTGTGATATCCATCGGGTCCGGGGAGCGTATAATTGTCTTTCATAAGAAGAGAATCACGTATAATGCCGGAGATGTGTCCAATAGTTTCAGTTCCTTCCAGTCCGAAATAGGTGATCATGGCATAGAGTATATTCCATGCCTCTTGTTTCCGGTAGTCCAGGTTGAGTAACCGGTCCATTTCAGGTTGGTAGTCATGAAAACTACCCTCTGAAATGATGCCTGGGACTACCAAAGGGTAAAGCACTCCATAGCCATAATTCCAGTTAGGATTCAATGTCAGGTCTCCAATATAGTGTGGACTGGTATTGGTCCAGTGAGTGGCCTGATTGGTAATCAACTGCTCCCACAAATGGATGGCCCATACTTTTGCCTGTGGATTTGTAGGAGATTCACTTTTCCCATTGAAAATGGTCAACGGATAGTTCGTATACTGATTAAATGCATTACTGTGAATGGAGGTAAACAGGTCGACGTTATTTTGGTTGGCCATGGCAGCGATCTGGGAGAGGGGAAGATCATCTTCAGTGCGGTTCAGTACCCTCGACATGATTACTTCACAGCCTCTGGCTTCGAGGAGGTCACGCAGCCACAAACCTTTTGTCAGGTTCCCTTCCGATTCCCAGAAACCGTTCGGCATGCCACGGTCATCTGAATCGTGACCTCCATGTCCCGGATTTACCATCACTTTTAGGCCAGTAAAATCGGGGGTCTGGGCCTGAATACCCACCAGAAATCCTGTGATCAACAGGAAGATAATGAAGTGTCTCACTTTTTCTTTCCCTTTGGTTATTCCTTAATTCTTATTCTTATTGTAAATATTTCACCTTTCAAATTGTGAAATGCAATTCGGTTAGCTGCATCAGATGCTTTGGGATAGAGAGCTATCTCTGAGGTAGCAGCTGTTAGAGTCTCTCTTGTTCCGGTGGGAACATGAACAGCTATGACATCTGAGGATTGGATCTGGTGACCATCATCCTGGTCATCCATCCCCAATACCCATTGGTTGTTGAGCCAGGTAGGGGCATTGATGTAACCTAACTCTGCAATAATCTGACCATCCAGGTCAGACACATAGGTACCCTGACCGGGTGCAGTGAATAGAAGTTGTTGTTGGTCAGGGGAGAGTGAGGCCCATATGTAATAGACTTCACCCATTGGGGCAATAATACTTGTATCAGCTTCACCTGTGAATAATTGGATTTGTGTGCCTGATACTTTGACCCTGGAGCCTTCAGTCACATCTGTTTCAGGTAGTGCTGAAACAGTTCTTTCTTTCCTGGTTCTTGTGTTGAAACGGGAAGCCACCTCCCTGTTTCTCTCCGATAACAGGAGTTCATGACTTTTTGAGCCGAAAGAGGGGTAAAAGGCCTCATGTTTAATGGGGAGCTTCTTTACTCTTTTAGCCCGAATACTTTGTGCTTCCAGCGGAAGTGCAACCAAAAATATGACCGAAATGAACAACAGCTGTTTCATATCATGTGAAATAGTATGAACATTGAAATTAATAATTTAAAAGAAGGGCAGGCATGAATCTGCCTGCCCTTCTGTAATCAGAGGTTATTGTGTTTTTATAATCCGAATGACTTCAGTTTGACCTTCTTCAGCAGATAGCTTCAGGAGGTATACACCTTTCTGATAAGCTTCCATGTTCAGTTCAATTCTGTTTTCATTCTGAGTTTCAACACGCTGGTGTACCTTACCGGTAACATCGATCACTGTGAGGGTACGGAAGGCACTGCAGTTGTCAATGGTCAGCATACCGGAAACCGGGTTCGGGTAAGCCTTGATGGCAGGAGCTTCAATCAGTTCAGTTCCTACTGTCGAGATCTGTACAAATGAGGACATAACCGCTTCACCAACCAGGTAATCTAGGCCACCGGCAGCAGTGACAGGAGTCACTTCAACGGCAACCCATTTCAGCCTCATGTCATCACCAACAACATAGGTGACTGCGTTCTCACCCAGCAACTTCAGTTTGTCAGTTCCGTCTGCATCGGAAGCATAGTACCACTGGAATTCTGTTCCTTCCTCAGCATCGCCATTGGCATCAGCATAGGTGTAGGCAGCCGTCAGAGTGGATGCCACGAAGAGTTCACCACTTACGGACACATCAGATGCTGTTGGAGCAGCTGCACCTACCACGTTGGTGACAGGTTGTGCAGTAACCGCCTCAAGCGGCATACCATCAAAGGCAGATACGGTGCCTGTACCGTCGTAAGCAATGGTAATTACATCTCCTGCGCTGACTGGTGCAGCGAGTTCGAAGGTAACCACATTGGCGTCGGTTCCGGTACCATACAGCGTGTCAATAGCCACTGCTGCATCATTCACCATTACGCTCCATCCGGTAACGTGACCAATGGAATCAGGCATATTCTTAGTGAACCACACCATGATCGCATCACCAGCCTCGTTAGTTTCAGCATATTCGAATTCCGGGAATGTGAGCAGACCCTGGAATTTGGCCAGGCCGTTGTTTGCTGACATCATATAGAGGTTGAAGAAATCCCCGTCTACTTCCACGTGCACACCACCCAATTCCTGGTTGGCATTTGAAAGCACCTCGGAAGTACCCACGGTGATATGAGTTGGATCAGTGATATCCATTACGATGATATCCCACTGTCCGGCATCATTCTTCTGATGGAAGGCTGCAAGCGTTCTGCCTTTGTAATAGAAAATATTGGGTGAATTGGACTGGTTGTTACTCTGTCCAATTCCTTCCAGAGCGCTCTTATAGGTTCCGTCTTTGTCGAAGATCTGTGGCTGGAATGCACGACCATCCACGAGAATATCGGAAGTGGCTGTATTATCAAATGGAGCTACAGCTGGAGTGATACCGGCTGACGTCACATTTTCGAGGGTGATTTCAGTTCCTGCATCGGGAACACCTCCGGTAACTACCCAGCGAACGGCTTTCGAACCACCGGAAGCAACCGCGTAAATTACGGCATCACCTGACACATCACCTACCACAGTGAACTTGTCTCCCAGACGCATGGCATCAGCAGATGTGTACTCAATAAACTTGATAGGAGCAGCCAGCTCATCTTCCCATTTGTATACCACAAAAGGTTCTGCACTGGCGTTCAACTGCAACGGACAAGCCAGTACCTGACCGTCAATGGAAACCTCCACATCACTGATTTTGAACAGACCTACATCCATACCTTCAGTATTCAAGGTGGATACCAGGGCTCCATTGTCTTTGTTAACGACCAGCAGTTTGGTACCTCCGTTACGGCTGGCAATGTAGATATAGTCACTACCTACTGCAAAACCTCTTTCAGTATGAGCTGAACTCATATACTCAGGAACGGCATCGGCTTTGGCAGCCCTCATCCAGATCCTTTCAAAATCTCCGTCATTGGTAGAGGCCACAGTGGCTGCAGTAGTAGTTGCCATCACCGGATCACCAGTCAGGAGTTCTCCGACCGTGGCT
Organism: uncultured Bacteroides sp.; assembly: GCA_964622985.1. Lineage (GTDB taxonomy): Bacteria > Bacteroidota > Bacteroidia > Bacteroidales. The sequence goes on from CAZURA010000028.1 coordinate 33,905, forward strand.
ACAGGAGTTATTTCATATCCAATATGTTTGCCGATCAGATCTTCGGTAACCACCAGCACATAGGATCCTGCAGCTGCAGTGATCTCAGTCTTATTGGTTCCGGCATCATCATCAGCTGCATACCATTTGTGCATGGATTCTCCTTCCGGATCATCTGTTCGGTCACTGTAGGAATAGGTACCGTACAGAACGACTCCTACTTCGGGAGTACCGTGTACAGCCACCTCCGAGGCAACCGGTGCTTCCGGAGCTGGTTCGGGACCAATAACACCTGTGGCAACGAATACCGGATCTCCGGTTTCACCAGCCTCAGTTACCGGAGTAACTTCAAACAGGATATATTTTCCTTCATCATCAGCTACCAACGTATAGATATTGGTATCGGCTGCAACTTCGGCTTTATTGGTTCCAACTGCATCATCGGCACGGTACCACTTGACCATAGTCTCTCCTTCTACATCGCCATTCAGGTCACTGTAGACATAGGAACCAGTTAACGTTCCAGCTACCTCTTCACGACCACTTACTGTCAGGTCAGAAGCAATGGGTACGAATTCTGGGAAGAATACGGCTGAATCAGAAGGGATAGAGACCATTACACCCTCAAGCAGGACACCGGTGGCTGCCACTGGAGTAACTTCGAAGAGGATGAACTTACCATCATCTGCTGGCAATACCTTATACTTCAGAGTATCAGCTGCGACCTCTGCTTTGTTGGTTCCTGCTGCATCATCTGCAGTGTACCACTTCAGGATCGATTCTCCTTCTGCATCTCCATTTTCATCCGAATAGGTATAAGATCCCTCAAGTACCTGATCCACTGCGATGGGGCCAGTAATAGCCAGATCGGAGGCTACGGGGACCTTTGCATCTGCTGCGGCGATGGGGCCAAATAGTTTGGATTCGGCCAAAAATGAAGCATCAGACACTGTTCCTGTGGCTGCAACAGGCATCACTGAGAATCCGATATACTTCTCGAGATCCGCTCCAACAATAGTATAGCTGGGATCCCCTGCACTTGCGGTGATTTCAGCTTTGTTGGTACCTTCTGCATCATCTGCAATATACCATTTGATTTCAGTGGCACCTTCCGCATCAAGGTTAATATCTCCATAAGAATAATTTGCACTTACTACCTGATCCACCAGCGTGAATCCGTCAAGAGCAAGATCAGAGGCTACAGGGGCAGCTTCCGTCGCACCGGAAAAAATACCGGTATTAGCTGCAAATGAATATACGGCCAGTGAGCCGTCTGCAGCTGTGCGAAATGCTACGTCCTGATTGATGTTGTATGTTCCACCTGCTGTGGTGAAAACAACATCGGTAACAGTCAGATCCTGAGGTTGTTTGCCTGTAATGTTTATCAACTTGGCATTTCCGCCGTCCACTACAACCATATAATCCTTTGAATCATAACTGAAGAGCTTCATTTGGCCCGTGTTACCTGCAAAGAGATCTGCCGGTATCGCACCGATAATTGCTCCGCTGGCATCACACAGGGTGGGCGTACTCACATCGTTATTGAACCAGAATCCATCTGCAGCAGTCAACCCTGTCGGGTAAACTACAGAAACAGCACCGGTTGTGATGCTTTCAGGCAGTGTAATCTCTTCCACATCGGCGATGACTCCACCAGTAATGATGTACCGCCATACCGTGCGTGTGCCACTGACACCACCCATCACAACACCGTCACCGGTCACGTCTCCGGCCACAGTGAACATGTCCACTCGTCCGGCTCCTTTATACACAATGAAAGGAACAGGTTCACTGGATTCGTCAGCCCAGCGGTAAATTGTGAAATGACCCTTACCCCAGCCAGATTCTGCACTTGCATCCAGCGTTAGCGGAGCAGCCAGAATGGATCCGTCTGCGCTGACCTCGCAATCTGCGATGTCAAAAGTAAGTTGGAGAATACCTGTGTTATCCAGTGATTTCACATCTTCCCCGGTTAAGGCATTAATTACTTCGATACTTGCAGTACCTCCGGGACGACCCGCCACATAGATCCTGTCATTACCGTAGGCAAAACCTCGGTAATACGAAGAAGCATTCCATGCGGGAGTAGCTGTCCAGGTGTCAGCCAGTGTCTGAGCTGATATCGTTTGCAAACCTGTTACCAGGAGCCCGGCAATCAGCATCAATAAGAAAGTGAAGCGTTTACTCATTATTACATAGATTTAGTTAGACATTATTTATTAATAAGAAGTCTTCCAATATTGATTTTGTGGTTATAAACCACCTGGTAGATATAATTCCCAGAGGGTAGATCTGAAATGTTAATCTGCATCTCCTGAGGTCCGCCCATTGCCTTTCCTGCAGTGATTCCCAAAAATCTGCCTGACATATCAAACAGTTTTACTGCCACTGGACCATATGCATCCCCGGGCAGTACAAAACTGATGTTTGCAATGTCCGAAGCCGGATTAGGATATACAGATACCTGATATTCGTCCGTAAATTGTTTTTCAATAGAAGTAGTGTTTATGCCTTCAATACGGTAACAGGCAATACCGTTGGTGGGTGCACAGACAAAAACATGCAACTGATCATTAAGGATCCCGAATTCTACTGCACCTTCTCCATAGGCATTATCATACTTGGTTCCGAAGGTGGGGGAAAATCCGATAATGTCCACATCGGTAACATTTTCACCATGCTTGGAAATATCAAAGACAAAAGCACTTTGATCGCCGCTGAATAATCCCATGTAGAGTCTTCCATTATACTCAATAGTACGACCGGCAATGAGAGAAGAAGGCATTTGATCCATGGTGATGGCTACCTGGGTCAGATTTACCCCTTCTGTAGTAAAGAGGGTCGGCAGGAATCCCTTTCCGCTTACATAGATCCAATCCGATTTGCTGGGTACATCCGCAACAGTGATAGAGGTTCCTGCATTTGAGATATCCTGTAATACGATTTCAGTGGGCACATCATCCACTACGCCAGCTGTCACTTTCCATCGAAGAAGTTTACTGGACTCACCGGGAGCAGCATATATGTAGGCCTCTTCATCCCAGTTGCCGATTACAGAGAACTTGTCACCCAATCGGTATCCACCCTCTTTGTAATCGATGATGGTTTGCGGAACATCCTGTTCCCAGCTCCAGCGGTACACCCTGAATGCTTTCACGGTGACACCGTTTTCGGAAACAATATCAGGACCTGACGCCAGTGTCATATTGCAGGCAAAAATGGATCCATCCACAGTGGTAGTCACATTATTAAGGGGATACCCTCCGCCAAAGAACTCTCCAGACGAGGTGATGTTGGCGGTGAGTAACTGGCTAAGTCCGAATGCAGGAGCTTCACCAGTTGATGGATCAAGCACGTACACGTGAGGCTCTCCCCAGTCCAGTGTGCCATCTTCATCCACATCTTCCGGATGTCTGCTGGAAACATATAAGTGACCTGAATAGTCACTGTAGACTATTCCGCGTTCCGAAGCAGCAAATGAGGGATCACCCTGATCAACTTCGCTGCCATCTGTAAACCATGCAGGTGCATTTTCACCATAATGTGCCCATACCTCCACAAAAGAGGTGTCTCCCTGGGCTTGGATCAGGGAAAAAATGAACAGGAACAACATGTGTAAGAGTAAAGTTTTCTTCATAATTTGGTTTTTTAGTAGTATAATAGATTCGATAAGACATCTTAATACCAGATCAAATTATTGATTGAGAGTAGAGTACAGGTGGGTCTGACGAGGTTTTATCACACATAAAACTATAATATGAATGATGTATGACAAATTTAAGTTAAATATTTATAAATTGCCTAATGTTCGGTGAGAAAAATTAAAATAAACCTTATGAATTGTCGCTTTTTGCAGATTTTCCGGGTCATGCAGCTGGGAATTATTTTTGGATTAGGATTTGTCATACAACCTCTTTTTGGTCAATCCCCGAAGAGAGAATTCAGGGGAGTATGGGTGGCTACTGTGGCAAATATTGATTGGCCCTCCAAACCTGGCTTAGATGCCAGGTTACAACAGGAGGAGATAATTGAAATCCTGGAACAACATAAGAAGAACGGAGTGAATGCAATTATTTTACAGGTAAGACCTACTGCCGATGCTATATACCCCTCCAAACTGGAACCTTGGTCACGGTTTATATCAGGCGAACAAGGCAAAGCTCCTGTGCCCTATTATGATCCTCTGGAATTCTGGATACGAGAAGCCCACAGTCGGGGTATGGAGCTGCACGCCTGGTTTAATCCTTATCGCATCTCGTTGAGCCTGGAAGATAAATTGAGTGATTCACATATCATTCACCAACACCCGGAATGGTGTTTTTCCTATGGAACGCGATACTACTTTTCACCGGCAAATCCGGAGGTTCGGGAGTTTGTGAAGAATATAGTAATAGATGTGGTGCATCGATATGATGTGGATGCCGTACATTTTGATGATTACTTCTATCCGTACCAAGTCGAGGGGACACCGATACCTGACAGCCTGGAATTTGTCTTGTATGGAGATCATTTTTATCCTGAGAGAGTGGAGAACTGGAGAAGACAAAATGTGGATACGATCATTCAGGAACTCAGCAAAGCTATAAAGGATGTGAAACCTTGGGTAAAATTTGGTATAAGTCCTTTTGGTGTATGGAGGAACCGCGATATGGATCCATCAGGTTCTGAGACCAATGCCGGAACAAGTAACTACGATGGACTTTATGCCGATGTCATTTCCTGGCAAAGAAAAGGATGGATCGATTACCTGATGCCACAATTGTACTGGAGGGACGACCATCCCCGTGCCGATTTTTCCACGCTGGCCTATTGGTGGAACGACTTTGGATATGGCCGTTCTGTGTATGTGGGCTTGGCCCCGTCCAGGATCTCAAGAAAATCCGAGCATAAACTCTGGAGAAATAAGAACCATCTGCTTCAGCAAATTGAAATGATTCGTTCCATGGAAGGCTATCATGGATTTGGATTCTTCAGTAGCAGGCATTTCTTTAGAAAGGAGTTGAAAATCCTTAACAGGAAGTTACAGAAGCAATATAGCCAGCATCCCTCCCTGGTACCTGTAATGCCCTGGATAGATGCCGTGGCCCCGGAAGCTCCTTTCAATGTCAGAGTTGAGGATAACTCTTTAGTTTGGGATATAGAGGAAGATGTGGATGAAATGAATAAAGCCAGATTTTATGTAGTGTACAGATACGATTTGGGAGAATCCCGATATCTAAAAAGAGTAGAGAACATCTGCGCTGTAACAGGAAACAGGGAGTATACTTGGGAGGGTGGTGCGACTCCGGGAATATACCGGATATCGTCTCTTGATCGCTTACATAATGAGAGTCAGCTCAGTAGGCCAATCGCTATCATAAAGTAATAATACATATTATATCCTAATAATCGTACATATCATATCATATATTAAGAGTAAAAGACTTATATTTGCGCTACCACGAAACTAAATGGAATGGATGAGATTTTTCAAAACATCGGTAGTAAACTTACTTTAAGCCAGCGTATTGAAAGAACGCTGGAAAACGCAATCAGAGAGAAGAAGCTGGCTATAGGGTCTAAGCTACCCACTGAACGTGAAATGTGTGAATACTTCGGAGTCAGCCGGACAGCCCTTAGGGAGGCCTTGCGAAGGTTGAGTGCCCGAGGGCTTATCACTATTCAAAAGGGGAGTGGAATGTATGTGACGGAGATTAACATTGAGGATGCCATAAAATCTCTGAACCTCTATTACGATTTGAAATTTGACAAAAACTTGATTTCACAGATCATTGATGTAAGGCTTCTGTTCGAACCCGAGATTGCCAGGTTAGCTGCGAGTAACCGGACCGATGTGAACATTACCGAACTGGAGGAGAACGTGTCGGAGTTTGAGAAATGCGATCCCGACAACACACAGAGAGAGACAGATCTTGACAACAAATTCCATTTGAGCATTACCAAGTCAACTACCAATCCGATTATGCAGATTACCATGGAGCCCATCTACTCATTATTACCCAGGATGCGAAACTACATCTATGGAAATATTGATGGTGAGAAAGCACACACCCTGAATTACCACAAGCAGATTTTGATTGCCATCAGGGATCAGAATGGCGATCAGGCGTATCAGGTCATGAAAGAGCACCTGATCAGGACCAAGGGGATCTATGAGAAACACATGAAAATGGGAAATTCATAACAACTCAGTAAAAGAAGAATACTAATTACGCTTAGAAATATGGAGATTAAAGAACTTGTTATCCAAACCCTTGATGCATCTTCAGAACCCATGAGAGCTGGAGAGATAGCTGAAGCTGCTAATCTGGAAAGAAAGGAAGTTGATAAAGCCATGAAAGCACTGAAAGCCGAAGGCCGGATTGTTTCCCCAAAACATTGTTGCTGGACCACTTCCTGATTAACTAAACATTTACTTTCTTTTACTGTTATTGTCTGCATAACGGGATGCAATGAGTAAGAAGTTATGCAGGGAAGAGGATAATCTTGTCCCGAAAGTAAAAGGTAAGAAGAAAAAGTACATTTGCACCAAGTGTAAAAAGAAATCCCCGAAAGAGAAATGGTGTTGCACGCCAAAGGAAATAAAGCGATGATCCTGGCAGCAGGGAAGGGTACCCGGATGAAACCGATGACGGAGCATAAACCCAAGGCATTACTGGAGTGGCAGAACAAGCCTTTACTGGAATATGTCATCCTGAAACTGAAGGAACAGGGCTTTACGGAGATCATTATCAACGTGCACCATTTTGCCGAAATGATCATCGACTTTGTGAAGCAAAAGAACCATTTTGGGATACACATTGAATTCTCCCACGAACGCGACGAGCTCCTTGATACGGGGGGTGGGATAGCCAATGCATCCTGGTTTTTCGGTGAGGAATCCTTCCTGGTATACAATGTAGATATCCAGAGTGATATTGACTTGAAGAAGCTTTATCAAGCACATTTTGACCATAAGGCACTGGTTACGCTGGCGGTGAAAGACCGGGTCACTTCCCGAAGTCTGCTCATGAGTGATGATCATCTATTGAAAGGTTGGAGGGATAACCGTTCAGGGAAGACTATCCTGGCCGGCGATAGTGATGAGCATCTTACGCCCATAGCATTCAGTGGTATTCAAATAATGGATCCGAAAGTTTTTGAACTTTTCCCGAAGGAGAAAAGCTTTCCTATCATGCCCTTCTTCCTGGAACTATCCAGGGCTCACCCCATTTACCTTTACCGGCATAACCGGGACAGCTGGACTGATATGGGGAAGCTGGAATCTTACGCTTAGTCACAGAGAGACAAAATGGAAGCTACCAAAGAACTAGAGACGCAGATAGCCATCTGGAATGAGGAGTTGAAGGAGAAAAGCACCATTGGTGTGATCGGCTATATTCTGAACCATTTTGGAGATCAGATCATCCTATCCACCAGCCTGGGACTGGAAGATCAGGTGCTGACCGAAATGGTGTTGAGGCAAAAAAGGGACACCGAGGTGTTTACTTTGGATACGGGCCGATTATTCCCGGAAACCTATGATTTGATTGCAAGGACCAACAAGCACTTTGGGATCCGGATGAAGACCTACTTCCCCGAACCTCAGAAGGTGGAAGAGATGGTGTCACGGCATGGGATAAACCTCTTCTATGACAGTGTGGAAAACCGTAAACAGTGTTGCGCTATTCGTAAAGTGCAACAACTTCCCAGGGCATTTGCAGGTAAGGAAGCATGGATTTGCGGATTACGGAAAGATCAATCGGTTTCCCGTTTTTTCAACAAAATGGTAGAGTGGGATGCCCACAACGGATTGATTAAGATCAACCCTCTGATTAATTGGAGCGAGAAGGAGGTGCGGGACTATGTGAAGTTGCATAATATTCCTTATAATCTTTTGCATGACAGAGGATTTCCAAGTATTGGCTGTGAACCGTGCACCCGTGCGATCGAGCCTGGTGAGGATATTCGTGCCGGTAGGTGGTGGTGGGAAAACGAGGTTCATAAGGAGTGCGGCCTGCATAAACGATAAACCTTTCTGATAAGATCTTTTCACTGATGACAGTGCTGAGTATTAGCCCTGCCAACAACGCTTACTTGTGAATAATCCCTGAACCGATTAATTCCTTCTCATCATACCAGGCAGCAAACTGACCCGCCGCAACCCCACGCTGGAGCTTTTTGAAAAGGATATACAACCCTGCATCTGTCATCACCAACCTGGCCTTCTGCAGCGACTGCCTGTAACGGATCCTGACCCAATAATCACGGCTTTCACCTGGTTTCATAATCAGGTCACTCCTGATCCAGTGCACCTCATCAGAAAGCACTTTCAGTCCCCGACGGTACAATCCCGGATGCGCTTGGCCCTGTCCCACAAAGACGCGGTTATTCTCCACATCCGTAGAGATCACAAAGAGGGGTTCTTTTTTCCCCCCCACGTTCAGCCCTTTGCGCTGTCCGATTGTAAAGAAATGGGCTCCCTGGTGCTTACCAACCCAGACTCCTTCTTCTTTAGTATAAATCCAGGGAGTACATATGGCCTCCATGTCGGTCTGATCCTGTTTCTCCTTGGTGTACCTTGCCAGATCTGATGGGATCTCAAATATATTTCCTTCCCTGGCTTTCAGTTTTTGCTGCAGGAATACGGGAAGGTGGACCTTTCCTACAAAGCAGATACCCTGTGAGTCCTTTTTATGGGCTGAAGCTAATCCCTGCTCCCTGGCGATCCTTCTTACTTCTGGTTTATGCAGATGTCCGATAGGGAAGAGGGTCCGGGCAAGCTGATCTTGCGAAAGCTGACATAGAAAGTAGCTTTGTTCTTTATTGGGATCATCGCCCGCCAGCAAATGATATACCGGTTTCCCATCTACCTCGGTGGTCTCCTTCTTACAATAGTGTCCTGTAGCCACGAAATCAGGCTGGTAGCTTTCAGCTTCCTTCAGAAAGGCGTCGAACTTTATCTCCCGGTTACAGAGAACATCGGGATTTGGGGTTCGTCCTTTCTGGTATTCGGAGAACATGTAGTCGATCACCCTGGCGCGGTAAGGATCGCTCAGATCGACCACGTGGAACGGGATCTCCAGTTTTTTAGCGACCATTTGGGCAAATACCACATCCTCGTCCCATGGACAATCGGCATCTATCACACCGGTTTTATCGTGCCAGTTGATCATGAACAGCCCGATAACCTCATACCCCTGTTCTTTCAACAGGTAGGCGGCTACGCTGGAATCCACCCCACCTGATAATCCGACTACTACTCGCTTTGCCAAAATGAAGGTTTTGGCACAAAATTAGGAAAAATAGAGTATTCCGCTATTCCACTAG
>CAZURA010000029.1:0-41874 GCA_964622985.1 uncultured Bacteroides sp.
GGATTTATGTGCCTGATTGTGAGTTTTTTGAAAAAATCAACTGTCAAACTCGGGATCTATTTCGGTTAATGGATTGTCATCACAAAGAATCTCTACGAGTAGTTTGTTGTTTGAAACATCCAGATCACCTAGCTCATTGAAATAACAGCGCAAAGATTCTAGGTAACTATTTTGAGTAATATCCAGACTAGTCAATTGATTGCTGTAACAATTTAACTCCATTAGTTTCGGGTTATTTGACAGATCTAGGCTGGTTAACAAGTTTTGCCCGCAGCTTAATGAATACAGATTTTCAAATGCTTCAATACCGGTCATATCTGAAATTTCTCTGCCATTTACATCGAGTGAAGTAATGAACTTCACCTCTTCTGGGCTCACAATGCTGTCTCCATTGGCATCGATACCCAGCTCAATCAGAGCATGTAACAAGTTCTCATCGGGTATGAATATGTTATCAGGTTCAACCTCTTTTTTGCATTGTAAAGTAGAAGCAACTAACAAAGAAAATAATATGGGTATTTTGGTAATTCTGCTCATTCTGTCAGTAATACTCTAATCGCAATCTGTTGTAAAGTAAACATTAGGACTATTATTCATATATAAATCAACTACTCCTTCGGGAGGAAATGGGAGTTCCCAGACACAAACCTGATGCAATAAGGGCATATCCTGGATAGATATATATTGCAAAGCGATATTGTTCGAAATATCTAAGCTGGCTAAAGGATTTGAGTATAAGCGTAATCTGATTAAAGCACTGTTTTGTGAAATATCGAGACTGGACAGAAGGTTGTGATTACAAAACAACTCCTCCAACTCTACGTTTTGAGTTGCATCCAGCGAGCTTAACATATTCTGAGAACAAGACAATCCTGTTAAAGCTTTGTTGTTCGAGATATCCAAATGGGTCAAGTTGTTATTCCCACAATACAAATGGGTGAGGTGGATGTTTTGAGAAACTTCCAACTGACTCAAGTCCAGTGAACTGCAGTATAAACTCCTCAAAGCTATGTTCTCAGAAATATCTATTTCTGAAAATAGGTTATCGCCGCAATATAAATACATCAAAGCAGTATTGCGGGAAAGATCCATTACCTCCAAAGAATTGCCATAGCAGCTTAATGATTCCAGGTCTCTGTTTTTTGTTACATCCAGGGTGCCTAGCTGATTGTCGTAACAGCTTATATCTTTCAGGTGGGTGAGAGGAGTTACATCCAGACTGCTTAATTCATTATGCGAACAGAACAGACTTCCCAGAACAGTATTGTTTGACACATCGAGTGTAGTGAGTCTATTCCTAATGCAATTCAGATATATTAAACTTGAATTATACGAAACATCCAGGGAACTAATGCGGTTTCTGTAGCATATTAAAACCCTTAATGACTTGTTTTCAGACACATTCAGGGAAGTTAGCAAGTTTTTGTGACACCTGAGTGTATCCAGATTTGTAAATGCTTCAATACCTGTTAAATCAGAGATATACTCTTCACTTACATCAAGGGTGATAATAGCTTCAGCTTCAGTATGACTGATATGGCCATTACCATCTGTATCAATACCCCTGTTCTTAAGTACATGCAAAAATATCTCATCCGGAATATGGACTATCTCCGGCATCTGCTCCTTCTGGCATTGACTCAGTAATAACACCAGGCATAGAGGTACTACGGTATAGACTATTGATTTCACATGGTACAATTCTTGATATTTAGACTATGTAAATTACATCAATTTCAAATAATAGTAAAGTGTGCCTCTGTTCTATACAGACAACAATTAATAGACTACAAACACCTGGAAATCATGAGAAATGACAAATACACCAAAGCAGTATTGACAGTAATAGCAATTTGTTTACTGGTATTAACAGCAAAACAACTGAATCTTATTTCAGAAGCTTATGCTTATGCTGAAGGTTCAGAAGATCTCTCCTCCTTGCGGGAAATAGAGTATGGAATTGTTCCGATGAATGAGGATGGATCTATTAATGTTAAGCTGATCCATTCCAACGAGCTTGATGTGAATATTGTCGGAGTGAACACAACAGATGAACTTGAGGTCGAAGTGGTTGAATTCGACTCAAATGATGTCGTTGATGTTAATATAAAGGAGATCGGTAACTCCTCGGTTTCAACCGGGGGACCCATTCCGGTAGAGATTGAATGATAAAAGGATCAGCTGATCAAATCCTTATCCCGATTCCACAAACATCATCTATCTGTTCCTGGCTGCCGCGCCATTTTTCAAAGGCCTCTTCAATCGATTTTCCCTGGTCATCCATGGATTCTTCCTGGACAGAGAGTAGTAGTTTCTTTAATCTGCGCGATTTAAACTTTTTTCGGTTTTTACCGCCATATTGGTCTACAATGCCGTCTGAAAAGATATATAGGGTGTCTCGATCCTGCAACTGTATTAAACGGGTGGAAAAATCCTCTTCTTCCCAATGCACCCCTATGGGTTGCCTGTCTGCCTTTAATCCGAATAATTCGTAATCATCATTCTCCGTAGATAGCTTGAGATCCCCTTCAGGGTTCCCTTCTTCGGTTCTCTTCCTAACCAACAACAGTGGGATGTTTGCACCTGCAAACTGAAGCTCTTTCTTTTCCGGATCAATGATGGCTATTGCCATATCCATCCCATCCTTTTGATCGTTTACAGATCCTTCCTGAGCGAGTATTTCTTTTACCTTGGCTCTTAAATGTCCCAGAATTACACCAGGCGGTCTGATTCCGAAGGTTCTGAATTGCTCATTAAGAAGGGTTACACCTAACATACTCATGAGTGCGCCGGGAACTCCATGTCCGGTGCAATCTGATACAATGACCACGCTAAAACCATCGATCTCTCTTACCCAATAAAAGTCTCCGCTTATGATATCTTTCGGTTTATATATTGTGAAATAGTCAGAGAGTATATTAGACAAATATGGAGGAGACGGAAGAACGGCTTTCTGAATCCTCCTGGCATACCTTATACTGTCAGTTATCGCTTGCTTTTGCTGAAGAACCAGCTGATGTTGTTTCCTGATTTTTTCTTCCGCTCTGAAATTTTCTATGGCTCTGGCAATATGATCCGAAACGAATACCAGCAACTCTTCATCTTTAACTGAATAGGCATCTCTAATGTCATAGTTCTGGACTGTCATCACCCCCACAGTAATTCCTGAAAGTTTCAACGGGACCCCCAACAAGGATGTTGATTGGCTGCCAAAGAGTGTAATTTCACCCGATTCATATAAATTGTTGATTTCTTCGTTGGGAAACCGAATGGGTTTCCCTGTTCTTCGCACAAAGTCTGTAAGAGTTCCAGACAAATCGTATAGCGTCACCTCTAAGGATTCGTCATAGACAAAACTCACTCCTGCGGTTTCAATGGAATCATATTCATCGACGAAGTAGGGAAAGAAATATTTGTTGGTGGATTCATCATACAGACAAATGAAGAAATTCCTGGCGAATACCAGATCAGCAAGTATGCCATGTATGGTAGCGATAAATTCTTCAATGCTTGCTGCCGTATGGGCTTCTTCAGAAATCCTCAGTAGGGATTCCCAAGTTTTGTCATGGTCTTTATAGGAGTTGCTTTTACCGGGAGACATCAATTGAATTTCGTGCAAAATTAACTTAAAAAATGATGTGTTCTGATCTGCATGGCCAAAATTCCCTATGTATTTGACATTAAAAAGATCTGCAGAAAAAGAATTAGGGAAAACGATCCCACCCCGCCCCGGGCATTATAACATCTCATTCTCCTCCATCCATTGCCTTACCCTTTCATGCTCTGCCTGGTGTTTGGCTTCAACATCACGAACTATCTCCTGAAATTCAGGCTCATCACGGATGCTCTCAAAGAAAGGATCATGAGTGAGATCTTTGACTATATACATCGGTATCCTTTGCGGCTGATTCATTAACCTGAGGTATTTGTAGGCTTTATCTCTTTCTCCCAGGAATGAGTAAACGGCAGCAACATTATAATATGTATATGGACTTGTAGTTATGCCTCGATCCAGTTCAAGCACTTTTTCATTATGAAGCTCTGTCCCTCGTTTGAAAAAAAATTCAGCTTTCTCCTTAAATCCATTCATCATGTGGGCATGCCCAATCCTAAAAGCATCGATGAATGAAGTTATACCCATGGAGTCTGCTTTCTCTATCTTTTGATAGTACTCTAAATATGCGTCATGTTGTCCAAGGTAACAATAGTTCATTCCCAGGAGGGCCAATACATCTGTATTTGTTGAATCGATGGTGAAAGCTTTTTCGCCATATTCAATGGATTTTTCAAAATGACCATACGCATTCTCTATTTCGGTCAGTCCATTGAAATGTGTCACTGAATCATCATCCAGCTGCACAGCTTCTGTCATGTAATTGATGCCTTTCTCTCTGAAATTCGCTCTAGCATAACACTTCCCGATTTGCCTGAGTATTCCCGGCAAATTGGGTCCTCTATGTAAAGATATGGCTCTGTGAAAGTTATCAATGGCTTTAACCAGGTCTGTATAATAATACAAATAACCTTTCATCATATACGCCCGCCAATCATTTGGATTAAGCCCTATGGCCTTATCATATTCTTTTATAGCCTCTTCTGTTCTTTTGATTTCTACGTAATACAATCCCCTTGCCCGATAACCTTCTGATAATTGATCGTCAAATGAAAGTGCAAGGTCTGCCAGGATACGCATCGAGTCCAGGTAAGATTCAGAAAGATGTGGATTTAGACGGTGTTTACCCCAAGAAACAAACGCCAATCCTACATACGCTTCAGCAAAAGCAGAATCATATTCCAAAGCCTTATTCGTAAAGGCCTCGGCCTTGTCCAAAGCTTCCTTCTTACCTGTCCATACATATCTCCAACCTTCATTGTGCGATCTTTGCATAAAGTCGTATGCGGTGAGATTGTCCGTAGGGATTTTTTCGATGAGCTGTTTTTCTTCGGGGGTAATAACAGCGTAAAGTTGTTTTGCGATGGCCTGTGCCACTTCACTCTCTACCGCAAAGATGTCCTTCCACTCCCTGTCGTATTCGTTTGCCCAGACATGGTCCTCCGTTCCCGGCTGGATTAATTGAACAATGAGCCTTGCCTGATCACCATATTTCCTGAAATTACCTTCCAGCAAAAATGCCACATCAAGTTCCTCACATATTTCAGTAACCGTTTTATCTGTATTACGATATTGCTCTACAGAAGTCCGGGACATTACTCTCAGGTCTTCAATTTTGGATAAGTGCAGCAGAATGGCATCCATCACTCCATCGGCAAGGTATTGCTTCTCAGGATCATCACTCAGGGATAGAAAAGGGATAACCGCAATGGATTTATCGAGAATTTCGTTTGCATTTTTCTGGTTCGGACGAGGAATAACATTCAAAACAATCAAGCAAACAATTACCGCGAAACTGACAAAACTTGCAATCTTCCATCCGTTTGAAGATTTCGGTACTTCCTCCTTCTTCTCCTTATGTGCAGGTTCCGTCTTTACGATGCCTCCTTCAGGGTGTATATCATAGATCCAGGAAAATATGATTGCGATGATGAACCCAATGGAAAGCAGAACAATGACCACAGGTAACAACCAGGAAGGCAGCTTCAGGGGTTCGGCAATGATATCTACCAGTTCCAGGATCACGAATGCTGCTGCCGCATAAACTGTAATAACACGGACTACTTTTCTACGTTTAAGTTCCTGCCAGAATTGAGGTAGTTTGTTGTGCATCGGGCTGAGGTTATTAACTGCAAGATACTGCTTCAATGTACTTGAGTCAACCGCTGTCTTATCGGGCTGGTCAATAGTAAGTGCTTTGGGATTTGTGGGGGAGTAATCTGTTAAAAGTCAGTAAAATACTTGACTTCAATATTTGGTTTGTGGTAACTTGTGTGATATTTTAATCCAACAAGCATGACACGATACAAACGTGAAAACGATTCAGGTTTCTAATGCACGTAATCATGAAAATCTTACTGATCAAGCCACCATTTAATCCAAATCTGGTCACCAAGTCCATATACGAGCCGCTGGAACTGGAGTATCTGGCAGCAGCTGTGAATGAACACAGTGTTAAGATCCTTGACATGAGATTAGACAAGAATCTGATGAAGTCATTACGTACTTTCAAACCTGACGTTGCCTGTATTACAGCCTATTCATGTGATGTGAAAACTGCAAAAGGTATACTAAAGGAAATCAAGAAGTTTGATGATTCGATTCATACAATCGTTGGCGGTATTCATGCTACATTTATTCCTTCTGATTTCCAGGAGAAGTATATTGATGCTGTTTTCATTGGGTATGCAGATCTTTCTTTCAAAGATTATATTCGCAAACTTGATGATGGTGAAGATGTCGAGAGCATCCCTAATCTGGGATTAAGGAAGAAAGATCAATTCATATATACCATCAAACAACCTTATAATGTCGATCTGAATCTGCTTCCTCTTCCAGCCAGGTATCTGATCCATAATTATCAAAAGAAATATCACGATTCTTTCAGGAATAGCGTGTCTATGATAATGACTAACAGGGGATGCCCATATCGATGTACATTTTGTGCCTGCTGGAATTTAATGAATGGGAAATATGTAACCCGAGATATAAAGTCTATAGCTGAAGAGATAAAAAGTCTGCCCCCTGAAATTAAGGTTATATATTTTTCCGATGACAATACTTTTGTGGATGTTAAACGTGCCTGGGCATTAAGCGACATGTTGAAGGAAATTAATTCAGATAAGAAAATCCAGATGTATGCACGTGCAAATACCATTGTTAAACACCCTGACCTTTTTCGAAGTCTTAAAGATTCAGGTCTTCATTATTTAACAATTGGCATTGAATCCTGCAAAGACGAAGAACTTGTCAAAGTGAACAAGAAGTCGACAGTTGAAATGAATAATGAGGCTATTGGTATCCTGAAACAGCTTGGGATTAATATCCTTGCTCACTTTTTAGTGTTTCCTGACTTTACGGTTGAGGATTTTAATCAATTATTCCGGTATGTAAAAGACAAGAATTTGTTTAAACCGGTGTTCCCTGTGTTAACTCCACTTCCGGGGACTGAATTATTTGAACAAACCTCAAATCAAATAGTGATAAAAGATTATGATTTTTATGATTTCACCCATTCTCCTCTTCCTACCAGGCTCAATCGTAAAGAGTTCTATCATCAACTTGCTAACCTCTATTTTAAAAGCTATACTCTCAAGCGATATCTTAAATATAAAATCTCACTAAAGAATTTTCAGAAGGGAATATTTCCTTATGCCGGAAACATCGATGATACCACCTTTTTCAATTTATTGTTGATTAATATTTTTATGAGACCTCTTATTTGGAAAATAAGAAATGCATACAGGACAGAATTACTTAATTAGACAAGGTGTTTTCATAACATATCATTCTCCTCCAGCCATTGCCTAACCCTTTCATGCTCTGCCTGGTATTTGGTTTCAACATCCCTGACAATCTGCTGAAATTCTGGTTCATCCCTTATGCTGTTGAATGCAGGTTCGACTTTGAATTGGATGACTAACCATACTGGAACATACTGCGTTTGATAAAAAAACCTTAAATACTCAAAGGCTTTGTCTTTATCTCCCAGGCATGTGTACAACAACGCACGAGAATAAATTTGAGTAATTTCAGTATATAAAGGTTTTCGATCCAAGTCGTCCACTTCATTAATCAATTCCCGGGCCCTGTTCAAATGATAAGCTGCTTCTTCTTTCTTTCCAATATTCAAATAGGTTTGCCCAAGTCGTAGCATTGCACCTAAAGAGAGAGGTTCGAATATGTCACGATTCAGTTGAACATTTTTGGCCTTTTGATAATATGTCAGTGCTTCCTCAAATTGACCAAGGTAAATGTAGTTATTGCCAATCATAAAATAGTCGTTCCAATCAGTTGAGTCAATAGCAATGGACCTCTCAAAGAATTCGATACTTTTTTTAAAATTGCCATGATCGGATTCGGACATTGCTAGGACAAAGTAATATGAAGCTGAATCGTTATCCAGAGCTAGCGCTTCTTTTACATACTTCTCACACGTCTCCCTGAATCCGATCGATAAAAAGTAATAAGCTAAACTCTTATAGATCCTTGGCAAAAAAGGCCCTCTGTACAATGAAGCGGCTTTATGACGATTTTCAATAGCATTTTTATAATCATTCTCATCAGCATATAATCCACCTTTTCCATAGTATGCCCACCAATCGTTTGGATTGAGTTTTATAGCCTTATCAAATTCATTTATTGCCTGCTCTTTTTTATTATGCTCCTGATAATACCATCCTTTTACTACATAAGCATCTGACAGTTGATCGTCAAATGAAAGTGCGATATCTGCCAGGATAAGAACTGAATCTAGGAAGTTTTCATTGAAATACGTTTCCCTATAATTTTCATTCCGGTAAATCCATGCTAATCCGGTATAAGCCAAAGCAAATGTTGAGTCATAATCCAATGCTTTATGATAAAGATTCTCAGCTCGCTCTAGCGCTTCTCTTCCGGCAATACCTTGCAAATAATCTTCATATTCCTCTCTGCCCCTTTGGTAAAAATCATAAGCTGTCAAGCTGGTAGTAGGTACTTTCTCAATGAGTTGTTTTTCTTCAGGAGTTATTATTGCCTGTAATTCATTAGCTATCGATTTAGCGATCTGACTTTGAATCCTGAAGATATCCTCCGGCTCATTTATTACTTCATCATAGGAATCTGCCCAAATGTGTTTATCAGTTGCACCTTCCACCAACTGAACTCTCAAGCGGATCTTATTTCCATATCTCTGTCCACTTCCTTCAACAATGTAAGCCACATTCATTTCACTTGCGATTTCTGGAATGGATTTGGTTGGATTTCTGTATTGCTCAACAGAAGTACGGCCTGGGACTCTAAAATCTTTAATTACTTGCAGACTAATAAGTATCTCCTCCATGATCCCATTGATGAAGTAAGCGTTCTCTTCTTCCGGGCTATCATTAATGAATGGAAGCACCGCAATGGATTTATCAAGGATCTCCTTTATGTCGGATCGGTTAGTGCGGGGGATTATATTTAGAACAATCAAAGCAACAATCACCACAAAACTGATATAGCTGGCAATTTTCCAACTTTTTGAGGAAACAGGTTTATCTTCTTCTGTGACCTTTTCAGCAGGTTCAGTCTTCACTATCCCTCCTTCAGGATGTATGTCGTATATCCAGGAGAGGATGACAGCAATGATGAATCCCACACAGAGAAGAATGAGTACAAGATTAAGGGTCCAGTCGGGCAGACCCAAAGACGGGGCCAAAATGTCCACCAACTCCAGGATCACAAAAGCTGCAGCTGCATAAACAGTAATAACACGTACTACCTTTCTACGCTTCAGCTCCTGCCAGAATTTGATGAATCCATTTGAAGTGCCCATCATGTTACTGTTTCACTTTAAAACCAATCTTTTCAATAATCTGTGTAAACCTGGGATCTGAGTTCAGGTCCCGGTAAAAAGTATTGGACATACAGTATAGATAAATCAAAGAGCCGGAGCGGAGTTCATAGCCTTTTTGAATGTATTCCATAGCACGATCAGTATCTCCAATACCTGCATAGACCTGAGCCAGAGAAAGTGGATCGGCTTTTCCGCTTTTGTACGCTTTATGTAACATTGTCAGGATCTCTTCTGCCTTATCTCTTTCACCTGCTTTTCCGTAAACCCATCCTACATCAGCTGCAATCATTGGACTGTTGCTTATACCCCCAATGAGTGAATCTCCACAAATTGCATAATGGATTGCCTCTGAGTATGCCCCTTTCATGGTATAAGCATATGCTAAATATATACAAATGACAACAGACCTTGTATCAGTACCTGCGAATTCAATGAATTCTTCTATCGATTCGTCATATTTCCCGGCCCAGAAATAGGCAGATCCCAGTGCATTTGATCGTGGATTCAGCTCTACAATCTTCTTGGCGATCTTTATATTTTCCTCATACCTGCCAGTAAATCTTAAATATGTTGCATATGCAGAATATACCTCTGCACTGTTCGGGCTCAACCGTATAGCTTTCTGGAATTTTGCCTCCGGGCCATGAAAATCCCATTCGAATATAGTCATCAATAAGCCAAGAACTGCGTACGCTTCTCCCAGTGAATCATCCAGTTCAATAGCCTTACGAACAGCTTCCATGGCTTTCTGATACACTTCTTCCGGATGTATCCATGCATAACGGGCCATATACTGATAGGAATAGGCCAGGTACAAATAAGCCAGGGCAAAGTTTGGATCAAGTTGAATGGCACGATTAAAGTGTCGGATACCTTTTTCAACCACTTCCTGAGTTACTCCCCAGTAGTTAGATTTACCCAACAAGTATTGCTGGTACGCTTCGGGATTGTTAGTCGGAAATTTCTCAATCCTCTCTTTTTCATCCCCTGTAATGAATGCCTTTAATTGCTCTGCAATCTGAAGGGCAATTTCCCCAGGAATGCCCATAACCTCACTGTATGGAAGTTCCCAATCATCGGTCCAGATGTGCTTATCGTTTCTCGATTCGATTAGCTGAGCTGTAATCTTTAACTCATCTCCCATTCTTTTATAAGTTCCTTCCAGGATATAATTCACATCAAGTTCTTCGGCTATCTCAGGTGTGTTTAAGTTAGGATCACGATAGTTCCTTACTGATGTAAAGGATCGCACTTCCTCAAATGACTCAACTTTGTAGAGATGGCTGATGATCTCATCGGTCAGACCGAGACTAATAAAATCCTGGTTAGAATCGCCAGTGAGGTTATGAAATGGTAGTACTGCAATGGTTTTGGCAAGAGATTCATTGATCTTCGCTCTGTTTCTGCCACCGAAAATGTTGAATGCAATCAATCCGGCTATAATGACCACACTGATATACGTAGCAATCCTCCACGAGCTCGGGACCAATGTTTTTTCATCCTTCGGTATCTCTTTTATTGATTTGGTCTTTTCAATTCCCTCTGGGGTTACATCAAAAACCCATGAAAAAATGATGGCGATGGGAAATCCAATGGCGAGAAGTACAATGACCAGTGTGGGTGTCCAGTCCGGTAAATTCAAAGGCTCGGCTATATTAGTAACCAACTCTATGATTACATAGGAAGCAGTAGCATAGACAATGATAACATGAACGACTCTCCGTCTTTTTAATTCCTGCCAGAATTGGGATAGTTTGTTGGGATTATCAGGCATGTTGGGCTATAGTTGGGTACTACAAGTTACCACCTTGTTGTTTATGAGTCAAATAATGACATGCCTCTTAAAGTGACTTGTTCGGATACCTCCTAAGATTTGATATCAGTATCGACCTGAGTTTTAAGTTGGTATTTAATCAGGTTCAGGACACAGGACCTCCTGAACCCCTCTTTGGAATTCGTCTCCTTAACTCTGTTTGGGTGATTGGTGCAAAAGAGCAGGTTTGCCAGTTCAGTGATGTATCCCCAGGTGAGCTTCAATCCTTAGTTTTGCTTAAACCGTATGATATAGCGGTAGGTATCTGCATCCCAGACTTTTTTTCCGCTACCCCGTTCACCGATACGTGTCAGCGTAAGTTCCACCTGGTGGTTTTCGCGATCCTCTAGCAGGCCGAAGTTAGAGAGTTGAAGGCTGGTGGAGTCCAGGGCAGGATCCAGTTCATCAATGATCGTCACGGATTCTTTGATCAGGCATACTTTGTCTTCGTCGATTTCGGCCACCTGAAGGGGATATCTGGGTCCGTTTCCCAGGGGAGGATTCTCGTTAATATTCAGAAAGCAATAGAGTTTTCCGGTGAGGCTGGATCGGTGGGTTGTGGCATAGGTGGCCGGGGAGTAAAACTGTTCACCTGTATCGAAGC
Source organism: uncultured Bacteroides sp. (assembly GCA_964622985.1). Classification (GTDB taxonomy): domain Bacteria; phylum Bacteroidota; class Bacteroidia; order Bacteroidales. The sequence continues at coordinate 11,849 of CAZURA010000029.1, forward strand.
GCAGGTCTGAGATCTCGCTCCAGGTCAGGCCTCCGTCGCTGCTGGTACTGATCCATTTGCGTCCGGGGCATTCCAGCGGATCCAGTCCTGTGTTTGAACCTCGCATGATGAGCAGAAGCCTTCCGTCTTTCAGCTCGCTGATATCGATCTCCACCAGTCCCCTCGTGGAGATTTTGCGGGGCAGAAAGATACGGTTGGAGATACGCCAGTTGTACCTTTCGGTCATGGGATCCCATTTTCCCACAAAACTGATGGCGCCTGCCACGCATCCTTCACGATAGGTGCTTGGAAAGACCACGGGTACTTTCTCGTCTTCTTCATCCCGGTAAGGAACAGGGATGGTGGCAGCAATCACTACATTTCCCGAAGAGTGGATGCAGATGCTCCCGATATACATCTCATTGGTGCGGAAATATCCGGGATTTCCCCAATTCTCAGGATCAAAATCCGGTCCCTCTTCGTATTTGAGCAGGTGACCCTCATCCCAGGTTTCTCCGTTGTCGGAAGAGAGCTGATAGAATCCATGATCGGAAAATCTGCGGTCTCCCGACCAAATAACACTCATGGCCTCTTCAGGATCACCCTGGAGGATTCGCTGAAAAACAGGTTTGATAAGCTTTCCCGAAGCGGGATCCAGGGGACCGCTGCCGTCCTGGGAAGGGCCACCTGACTGCACAAATCCGCGCTGTTCCGGGGCCTTATCAAAAACTACCTGCCAGGGGGACCAGGACAGGCCGTTGTCATATGAATAGCGCTCGCGGTGGGTATGGGTCCAGTCACTGGAGGAGATGTTGGCCCGCACTTCACGTTTTGTGAGGCCTTCACCAATATACTGAATCCTGTCTGTTGTGGCTGTATAGTGATTGGGTGCAGGGATGAGCAGTTGTTTTTGAACGGAGCAAATAGCGGAGGCTGACTGCTGTGAGTGTGTGTAGCGTCCGTTGATATAATATCCGGTAAATATCCTGGCAAAACGCCACCCCATGGTACGCAATCCATCAGAATTGAAATGTAAACGATCGGTTTTGCACTCCAGATCTGCAGTTTCAATCACAAAAGCATTTTGATCATGATGAGCCACTTCATGCATTATCCGGTTAATGGAGTCTTTCCTGCTTTGGTACTCAGGCGCACTGCAAGAGTTTAATTCTCCCATAAGAAAGGGTAAATGAGAATTACCCACAGTGGACCTGAATTCGCCGATCAGTTGGGTCAGGTTCTGTTGATAATGAGGGATCAGACCACTTTTGGCATCGGCTTCCCCCTGGTGCCAGAGAATCCCTTTTACCGTACCGTGCCTTTGCGCAAAATTCACCTTGTTCCTGAAGTTGGTTAGCAATTGCACATTTCTGAACACCGAGTCTCCCAGCCATTTTTGAATGGAACTGCCTCCCACAGCACAGGGTATCAGGGCAACGCTCACAGAATCGGGAAGGTATTTGATCAATTCCCTGCTGAACGATAAGCCACAATCCAAGCCTGTCAGTGAGGGCTCATAGAAATGGAGAGGCTCTTTGGCCAGGATCCATTGGCCCTTTTCTGAAATCGTAAGAATCCGGGCATCCGGGAGTGTATCCGGAGGCTCCACCAGACCCCTGCCGGCCATATTCGATTGCCCGGCAAGAAAAAAAATCCACAGGTTATGTTTCTCGGGCAGTTGACTGGCCAGGAGCTCCTGTTTGGGAAAACTCTCTGTTCGTGCCTCCTGTTCCGATTCCCGTAGAACTTGTTGGCCTGATACCGAGATGAAGCTCAGTACAAGTGTTAAAAAAGAGATGAGATGCTTCATTCTCTGAATAGTATTACTCCAGTTGCACCGTGACCGGCCATCCCTTAAACTGTTCGGCACCCGTATCTGCCACGTATACATCTCTCGGCCAGCATTCGAAGGTTACCTGGTTGGCCGGTTTGCTGAACCTGATAAGCCCGAATCCACCTCCATCAGAGGGATTTTCCGGATTGGCGTATGCAAACATGGTGATCCGGTTGCCCAGGCCGTCGAAATAATCGCCGTTCCATGGCAGGGGATTCTCCGGGTCGGGATTCATGCCCGGTTGTTCATCCTCGGGCCACCACCATCGTTTGTAGTAGGTATTTACGCTGGCCGGAACGATAAAAGCCCAGGGTCCGTCACGGAAATTATCGATGCCATGCTGGATCACCGTAGCCAGGTGCTGGTCACCCCCTATATGCACCGCGTTGGCGTTTTTGATCAGCTTCAACGCTTTATTTCGTCCGGTTTGCGGCCATCCGTTGGAGTCCAGGTCGGCATGCAACCGGTTCTTTTTACCGCCGTGGATATGTGCAGCCCCACAGAAACCGGTCTGTGAAAGCACCGCCTTCATGGCCACTCCGTCTTCCCTTCCTGCCCACTGTTCCAGGAATGCCAGCTGCCGGTCTCCCAGCAATACCAATCCTTCCAGGTCGATGGAAGCCGGATCGTATTCAGGATTGAGAATGTGGTCTGGCCTGGGGCCCTGCTGAGGGATCTTGCCTGCTGGTCCCGATTTGAATTTACGGTCCTCAATAATGGCAAAATCTACTTCTCCCACCACAAGGTTCGTATAATATACCCCGATACCCTGTCCGACGGGTGTAGGATCGAAGGGATCGGGCAGGTGGCTGGTCTGGCACCGCTCCACCATCTTTACATATTCCGGATGGTAGGTGTATCCACCGTCTGAGGAACCACTGATTTTCGATACTTTCCCACTTTCACCCCATAGGTTCCCCTGTCCGATATCGTGGTCATCGGGTATGGTAATACAGGGTCTGGTTCGGAAGGTTTCACCGAACTGTTTTCCAAAAAGCAGCCAGGCGGATGTATGTTCGGTGTGATCATAGGACTGGTCACCTGCATAAAACAGCAGATCGGGATCCAGGTGCTCTATATTTTTCACATATTCATCCCGGTCACCCCGGTCCCTATTGCTGTTACATGAAAAAGCGGCCAGCACGATCTCTTCCTTGTCAGCCGGATCCTTCCTTATCAAACCTTCGTAGAACGCTTTCTTACCATGCCGGATACGGTAAGGAATATCCGTGGTTGAATCCCAGTCCACCACTTTAAAAAGAGCCGACCACCCTATCTCGTTCACCTGCTGCTTCTGTATCCTTTTCCACCTTCTGCCTTCCTTTATCTCCAGCCTGACTTCACGGGTTTCGTCAGGGTAGAGAGGGTAGAGCTGGGCACTCAGTTTCAGGGTGTTGTTCGAAACCGTGTAGATCCCGAAGGCCACCACCTGGTCCCGCTCCACCTTCACATCGATGATGGGATTAGGATCGCGGTTCCACCAGTCGTTGGTGCAAAAGACATCCAGGTTCTCGAACGGAGCCTGCACGGGTGGTTCCATCACAGTGTTACATCCTATGGAAAAGATAGCCAGCAGAACAACGGTAATGGGAATGATATGCTTTTTCATAAGTAGGTGCGTTTGTTAGTATTAATTGTGTTAGCTAAATGATGCTTTTCAATAAGTGTGGTATCTTTTTTACTGCATAAAAGGGTAAAGATATGATAGGTAAAGCACTGTTGAAGTAGTTCTGTGAAATTCTTACTCCGGCCGATATGTTATATTGCTTAAGAAAGATGTGCATACTTCTCAGTGTGCCTGTTTTCCCTGCTTTGACTTCAATGGGTAAAGAAGCGGACTGACAGGGAATAAGATAATCAACTTCTGCATTACTGCTTTTCGCTTCCCGGGCCCAATAATGCAGTGATGGTGCTGAAAAATGATCACTATAAGCCAATAATTCCTGAGCAGTTAATTGTTCTGCTACAGCGCCTTCATTTACTTTAATATAATCTTCGTCAGGTGACATGAGCAGGTCACTGCTTAAACCACATATGTTTTGCATCAGTCCTATATCCAGAAATGTGACTTTGAAATGTCTCTCTCTGGCGTTGGCTTCAAGAGGTAAACCCTGACCACTGGTTTGTTTGATCCGATATACTACGCCGGCTTTTTCCAAAAGTGTTAATGCTTCTCCCAAATCACGGGATTGCATTTGATGATCAACATGAGCGTATTTAAACTTGTTTCCAACCATTTTGGGAACAGCGAAAAATATCTTCTCAAGGTATTTATGTTTTACCTTGCTGGCGTACTTACCAAAGTCATCACGATAAGTTTGAATAATGATCGTTTGGATCTGAAAGCATTTTTCCAGATTGGAGGAAGAAATATACTCTGAAACAACTGCAGGCATTCCGCCAACGACAGAATACTTCCTTATTAATTTCAACAGGTGTGAATGAATGGAGGGAGAAGGCAGATTGTCCCATGAAGCGTTTTCAATGAGCTTTCTGGTTCTTGATTCTCCTGTATTCTCAAGGAATTCAAAGAAAGAAAGGGGTTTCATATACAAGTATTGAATCCTGCCAACAGGCATCCTGAGATTCTTTTGAGAGAGCGCAAATTCAAGCAGTGAGCCGGCTCCAATCACGTGCAGATCAGGCATTTCCTCATAAAAGTATCGCAAGGCGGAAATTGCTTTCGGACATTCTTGTATTTCGTCTAAGAAGAGCAATGTTTTTCCCGGGAAGATGTCCGATCTGGAAAGCACTGATATGGTTTCCAATATTTTTGCAGGCTCCAGTGTATCGAAACAAGCAATATATTGAGGCTTCTGCTCGAAATTCACCTCCACCATATTCTCAAATTCCGCTTTGCCAAACTGCCTGACGGAATAGGTTTTCCCAACCTGTCTGGCACCACGTAACAGAATAGGATACCTGTGAGCTTCCTTTTTCCAGGTTCTTAGGGTATGGTCAATATCTCTTTTCATGTGGCCTTAGAACCACAAATATATACAATTACGCTTAAAATACAATGTAATTATGAGCATATTACGCTTAAAATACAAGGCAATTATCTGCAAAATATGCTTAAAACACAAGGATTATTCCTATCTGTTTCACCTTTTAATTCATCGCTTTTTTCATTCCCTCTGTCGTGGTATAGTACTTCACGATCATGTTGGGGATCTCCCATTCGGGCAGTGCGCCTGAGGTGAGGAACTCCAGGTACTTTGCAGTAACCTGTCCGAAGTGAGCTTCGTGTCCTACTTTGTATGTATCAGGGATCTCCAGCAACCACCTCTTCTCTTCCATCTTCTTCAACCGGATGCCTGGGTACTGGACAGCCAGCTGAGCGATTGCATCGTTCAGTTTGACCTCAAAGGTCGCCGGATCATCGATGTCGTTGAGCTCAATGTAGAGTTTGGGTTTATATCCTTCCTCCTCACCCTGTTTGATCTCCAGGTTACATGTTGTACCCCGCATCACCGAGTAGTGCGTATCGCCTGTTCCCTCCGGAGCCTGGTAGTTCCATATCACAGAGACCCTGGCATGAATCCCTTTCAGTTTATAATTGATCTCACCGTTGCTGTACACCTTTAGCAGATCACCCTCCGTATCTTTTAAGAGGTACTCAGGATAGGTGTCAAGCCCGGTTACCTTTAGGAACATCTCCGGGGTCAGGTCGGTGGTCCACCGTTTTCCTGAAAGGATCTCCACATCCTCTTTCTCCAGTATGACTTCAGGAAAGACTTCCCACTGTACAAGGTCCACCAGGTGCGTGGTCACATCTACTATGCCTTCTCCTTGCTGTTCAGTATCAAAGAACCAGGGAGGCCTTACCAGCTGTTTCCCGGAGACAATCTTTGAGAAGTGGTGCACGCTCTCTTTGGTGATGGCCGGATTGTCGTGAGTACCTTCTTCCAGCACACCGAATACTTCTGGCAGCTGAGAAAGCGCTTTTTGCATGATAGTGGTGATCTCATACCTTTCGGTCATGATGTCATAAAGAAGTACACCATTCTCCTGAGCTGTTTGGAAGGCCTCTTCCAGCATACCATAGTTTTCCGGAGAGATCACCATGGGCTTGTCAGCCAACACATGAATACCTGCCTGGATGCTCTTCAGGATGTATTCGGTTTTCTTGGCATTGTTGCCCGAAACTACCATCACATTCCCCGGTTTCTCTTCCAGCATCTTCTCCAGGAAGTCGTCTCCCAGGTATACCTTTTCATCCCAGGAGGTGGGATTCTCCGACCTGGCATTGTAGTCGTTGATCCGGTTCAGGTAGCTCTGTACTTCTGGTCCGTCAGGGGCATATACATGCACCTCCGGATCTACCTGGTCATACATGATTTTCTGGACCAATGAGGCATGAAAATGGCCCGGGTCCAGGTTCATGATCTTTACTTTTCCTACCAAAGGGGTAATCATGGTTTCAGGGGTTTGGCCAGGTGTCTCTTCGCTGCTCTCTTTCTTTCCTTGTCCACAAGAGGTGAGAAGGAGCAGGCTCAGAATTCCTGCAAATAGTTTTGATCTGTTCATGGTTGTTGGCATTTATCGGGGTGTTCAATCCAGTACATAATCGGTACCATAGGGATAGCGCTGGGGCCGGCCTACCATTTTATTGGCTTCATCGTTGTTGATGAACATCTCCCTATCGGGATCCCAGTACAATTTACCTGGATGCTTCATGGCGATGTGGCTTACCAGGCACGCGCTGCAGGAGCGGTGTCCCACTTCGGCCGGAGCCACCGGATCCTTCCGGGTCTGAATGGCATTGATCCAATCCTCATGCTGCTCAGGTGCTTTGTAGAGGTGGATCTCGTTGGGCCCGATCTCCGACTGGAGGATTTTGGGATCACTTGCATCCAGGGCTTTTAACTGACCTTCAGGTTTGGTGGGATCTGATGAGGTGACTGCCACGTTTCCGCGGGATACAAAGATCCATCCTTCGGTCCCTATAAACTTGACCCCATTTGGAAATGAGCCGCTAACCACCATGTTTACACCATTGGCATATTTAGCATGCACTTTAAAATCCCCGTGCACGTTCCAGAGTCCCGATTGAGGGAAAGAGGCTTCCGCTTCCACCTCTACGGGCCCGGTATATTCCGTTCCCATGCCCCAGTGGGCAGTGTCCAGGTGATGTGCACCCCAGCCGGTGATCATACCGGCACCAAACTGCTCGCAACGCAACCATCCCGGACGGGAGTAATCGTGCTGGGGATGTACCCGTTTCTCGGTGTAGTAGACATAAGGTGTTGAACCAAGCCACATGTCATAGTCGAGATTTTCCGGTATGGTCATGGGCAGCTCCACATCGCCGGAGGGATCTCCGGGCAGCCCGATCTCAATGGATTGAATCTCTCCGATTCTCCCGTTCCGAACCAGTTCAGCGGCCCGGTGAAAGTGGGGCCAGGGAGAAGCTCCTCTTTGCTGGCTTCCCTGCTGGAAGATGCGGCCGGTACGATGGATGATATCGCTCATCTGCCGGCCTTCGGCGATGGTAAGTGAGGCAGGCTTCTGGAGATAAACGTCTTTACCGGCAAGGGCTGCTTCCATGGCCGGCTGAGCATGCCAGTGGTCAGGGGTGGAAATGAGTACTGCGTCGATGCTCTTATCCTGCAGCATCTCATGGTAATCCTGGTAAACTGCTACATCCACGTAGCCAGGTTTCCCTTTCTTTGCATAGAAATCCTCGATCCACTTCTTGCCATCTTTCGCACGATTCATATCCACATCGGCAACCGCCACCCCCAGGGTAATATCATGCTTCAGGGTTTCAGGCAGATCATGACTTGCGGCGATTCGCCCAAACCCGATCTGTCCGATCCTTATCTTATTGCTTGGTGCAGTTTTCCCCAAAACATGGGCGGGTACAATGGACGGGAATAGGGCAGTCCCGGCTACAATTCCCGATGTTCTCCTGATGAAAGTTCTTCGTTGCATAGTTAATAGCTAGTGATTAGTAATTTACTTGACAAAGTCATTCCAGTATCTTTCAGCATCTAAGGTATCTAATTTACCATCAAATACGATCATACGGTATTTCAATTCATATTGCCTCCCCGTTTCCAGTACCCACTCCTGGTGGCGGATGGGACAAAACTCAAAGAACAGGTTGCCTTTCCCCTCGTACTGGCCGGGGGGCCACATGCGCATGGATTCGGGGTGCGCCCGGTTGGAGGAGTGACTGAGAAAGAGGATGCCCGAACGGCCTTCGGGAACCGAGGATTCGCCTTCGACGATGACCCAACGGGCCCCGGTTCCATCCGCATCCTTTCGGGTTTTTCCTTCCGAAGTGAGTACACTGCTGTTGTCATCACCCCACTTTTCTGTGGCCCGGAATCCCAGGCCCCCGCCATACCGGTAGGCTTCCAGGGTAATGCCTCCTGCAAGCGGAGTGGTCAGAATGGTGGTGAGATCGACGAGGTAAGGGCCCTCTTTGGAAGTGGAAGCGGTCACCTCCCATATTTCTTCGATGGCTACTTCCTCTGTGCCATCTTCCAGGTAATAGATATGGTCGTGCTTTACAACAAATCCGGCACGATCCTTCCCTTCGAACTTGTCTATATATTCCACAAACCTTACTGTACCCTGTCCGGCCTTCAGGTTCCAGAAATCCACCTTATATTCTCCGAAGTGGGTCCTGGTCCATGGATTCCAGATGCCGTAATGATGGTAATGGTCATCTGGCTGGATCCGGGTCAGTGGTTCGCCTCCGGGTGACCAGAGGGGGTGGATATAGGCTGATCGCTTGTATATAGGATCAACCCCTTCGGGAGGCAGGGTCTCCGAATGTACATAACTCAGTACGGTTTTTTCTTCCAGGTAGATCGTGGTTTCAGTATCCCCGGTAACCAGGGTGAGCTTTTGTGAGCTGCACGATATGCTGAGCATAACCAGGAGCAGGAAGAAGATTTGAGGACGCATGGATAATTATTTATGGGGTGAATGACTCCACTGTTTGTATAAAGGTAAAAATGTTTTCACTGGAAACACCGGGCGGCATGCCTCCACCGCAGGAAAATATGACTCTGGACAGATCATTCAGGTTTTTCAGCAAGGCTAATGTGGCTTCTTTCACTTCTTCAGATGAGCCCCGGGCCAGGACGTCCCTGGGAGGAATATTGCCGAGCATGGTCACCTGATTACCGGTGAGCTTTTTTAATAAGTTCAGATCGGTTTCGAATCCCATGTTAAAGAGGTTGACCCCCATCTCGGGAAGGTATTTTACCGATTCCATGCAATTGGCATCGTTGTGCAGAAACCTGACGGACAGGTCTCTGTGGTATAGCTCTTTGAAATAGGGGAGCCCGAAATCGAGAAACTGATCCTCACTGATGAATCCGATAATATCATCCAGTATCAGTATACCGTCAATGGAAGGGAACAGTTCTTTCTGGTGATCATGGGATCCTATGAGGTAGTCGGTGATCTTCCGTATCAGGAGATGAACTTCTTCGGGGTGAGTCATCATGGCCAGCAGAAGCTCCGTAGTTCCCATCAGGTAGGAGGCTACATTCAGCGGTCCCCTCGAAACCGAAAAACGGATCTTATGTCCGGCCTCTTCGATCAGAGGCTGATTCAGTTTCAGCCTGTTGAATACCAGGGGACCCAGTCCATCCTTCCCGGGATCAGGTACCTCCAGGTCCCCTACCTGCTCAATGGATGAGATGGAGGGGAAAGCATGAGGAAATTCATTGACCGGAAACGATGATTTGGCACCGAAAGCGGAAGGTTCGCCGCACATGCCGTATTCCGACCAGAAACCGGGCAGGAACATGACCTCCGGAAAGGTCCGGATGGCCTTCAGGTTGGCTTCCATCCATACCTGATCGCTGGTAAAGTAATCGAGGATCGATACCCCGTGCCAGTTGGGCAGCCAGGGAGAGTCAATAATAAACCCCACCGGAAGAGGGGAGAGGAGCTCCCCATCAATCACAGCGTTAAGTTCATTCCATTGTATGTCGGTCATTTAGCAGAGTAGTTGAGAGTGGATTTTGCAGGTGAAATTATATTCTCGAGCATGTTCAGCCTAAGATACACATTTTGGTACATCATTCATTAGGTATGAACCGGAGAATCAAAATCCGAATCAGAGAACTATACTTATGGTTATTCCGGTACTATGATTATTCTTTTCCCGATTCCATTTCGAAAACCCACTTTCCCCCCTTCACTCTACACATAGTCTCTGGCACCAAATTGCTAGTGTCCATCCTCAATAGTACTTCCGGCTTTTCAAATTCCGGTTATTTATCATGCATAGTTCCTTTATAATGATGATGACCATAAAATCCAAGGTGTAGCAAGAAGGAAGATTACTGTATTCAAAACAGTGATGATTGCGCCTTGTTTATATATATCTTCAGATGGTAAAAAGCCACTTCCGGCAAATAAAACATTCGAACTGGAAGCCTGGGGAGTAATGGCAGCAAAATAATTGGTGGTGAAAGATAGCATAAAGGCCATTAGTGCAGCGGGTACCTGAGCATCTACAGCCACATGTAAAAAAACAGCATATAAAGCCAGCAAATGTGCTGTTTGACTGACAAAAAGATAGTGAATTACAACATATAATACAGTCAGGAGAATATATACCGTAACCCAGTTATAATCACTGATGTGGGTAGCTATTTGAGCACCCAGGGTTTTCATAAAACCCATGTCATTCAGTGCAGTACTCATCATATATAAAATAGCAAACCATATATAGGTTTCGAGTGCATCCCCAGTACCTTGTCGAAAATCATCAAGTGTATACACATTAGCCAACATCAGTATCGCTAATCCAAGAAAGGCAACAATAGCTAAGTTAATATTCAAAACCGGGGAAAAAGCCCAAAGGAGGATCATTCCAAAAAACGTAATGCCCATAATCCATTCTTGCTTACTCATGGGTCCCATCTCATGCAGCGCATTCTCTGCCATTTCGGGAGCTTCTGGAGTGTATTTAGTTTCTGGTGGATAGAGTTTATACAATACGAAAGGTATTGCGATTAGTGCAATGATACAGGGTACAGAAGCCACAAAGACCCAATTCCCAAAATTCATGTTTACTCCAAATTGAGCAGCAATCCCGGCGCCAACTGGGTTGGCAGCCATTCCAGTAAACCACAGTGCTGAACTTATCGTGTGTCCGGATATGGCAGTCATCATAAGATAACTTCCTGTTTTCTTTCTACTTTCTGGTGTAGGCAGGGATCCGGTGTCTAAGGATAATGCATGGGTAATGGGATAAAGAATTCCCGATCTTGCAGTATTGCTTGGGATGGCAGGTCCAAGGAGTGTATCTGTAGCAACAATACAGTAGCCCAGGTTTAAGGTGGACTTCCCAAATCGGCGAATTAGCAAAAAGGCGATTCGCCTTCCCAATCCTGACTTTATGACTCCTTTTGCGACTAAAAAAGCTGCTAAAATGAGTAGTATAATGCTCTCTGAGAATCCTGAAAAAGCTCGTTCTGGAGGAAGAACTCTAAGAATGACAACTGCTACCAATGCGAGAACAGATGCAGTAAAAATAGATATGGCATCTATTAAAACTCCTATGATAGCTGTTATAAAAATGGTAAACAAATGCCAGGCATCCGGTGACAAGTCCCATGGAACGGGGAGATGCCAGATGGTTACACCAACTAATAGGGTGATTATTCTTTTTATCCAACGAAATTTCTGGTAGTTATTTGATAGTTCTTCCACTTAAGTTTTGCTTATATGGATGGATTATAAACTTATTATGAGTTTATCTCCCTGATCCAGTTTAACCGGGGATTCAAAAACAATGCGGTTAACTCCGTCTGCTTGTTCAACACGGCCCTCAATCTTCTCTTCTCCCAATTCAATCTTGCTGATGTCTGACAGCTGTTTTGAACGGGTGAAGTTCAATTGATTCAGATCCAGATATCCATAGGCAAGGCTGATGCTGATCCGCTGATCTGTGCACTCCAGGTTCCCCCATCCGCTTCCAGTGGAGAAGAATCCAGTAAACATATCACCTATCTTGGAATCTATTCCAAAAGATTGATCCACTGCATCATACCGGAACCCCGTGAGTCCCTGAATCAAACCATAACTGCTCATGGCCCTGGCATACCAGTGTCCGCATTCATATTCGTTGAACGGATTCCTCACTCTGCCGTCATACCGTGATCTGGCCGCTTTCACGATATCAAGGCCCTTTTCTACTTCTCCCTGCAGCATCAGATGTGATGCCACCTGATATTCAATCCCGGTCCACACCTCGTTGCTGTAAACAAAAGGCAGCGACGGTTCATCTCCTCCGGGCCATGAACAGAGCAGCAATCCGCCCTCCTTTCCATTGGCGTATCCCGGACGCTGCGGATTTACATGGTCCGTGAGATCCTGTTTGAGGTTATACTTATGTATGGAAACCAGATGGCTCTTCACCTTTTCCTGGTCAAGAAAATTCCCAAGAAAACACATTTCAGCTATCCAGCTACCCAGGATGCCGTCAGAAAGACAACCATTTCCGTATTGATATTTAGGCCCTTCTTTTTCCAGCAGTACCAGGGCTTCAGGAGAATAATGACCTCCCATGCTTTTTCGCGATGCATCCACCGGGTTGGCGGCCCTTAAACCTTCCCACTGTACCTTTTGAATGAAGTACTCGCCGTTGTATAACTCCTCTTCTGTGTACTTCCTTCCTTTTTCAAACAGATCCTGGTATCCGGAAACATCCTGTCCTGCCTCGTTTCCCATGGCGATAAATGCCTTCAGGGCCCCCAGGTAGAAGCTGGTGCACATTCCATCGGGCCCCCAGAACTCTATGTCATAGGTATTGTGGTGAGGCTCCTCCAGGATCCCCTTCCTTTCGGGATCCCATTGGTCTATACAATAGTCCAGGCTGCGTTTCACCGCTGGCAATCGCTCTATCATCCATTTTGTATCTCCTGATATCCTCCAGTCCCGGTGCATCTTCATGATGCCGCCCAGCTGACCGTCCGAAGCTGCATGAAAGTTGTGATCGGTGGGCCTGATGGGAATAGCCGTTCTGAATGTCTGATGCCCCATTGGATCCTGGCTTACTTCAAATTCAGTTTCCCGCAGCGTTCTTTCAAGCTGAGGGAAGAGGTGGGGAATGGCCTGGGCGTAATTCCATACATGAGTACAGGAACCGTGACAGCATCCCGAGCCATCATGACAACCCTCCCAAGCCCAGAGCCTGCCATCCTTCTGCCGAAGCACGGTGGGTGATTTCAATATGGTCAGGTTGGCTGCCACAGCTTCCACCACTTCACCCGGAAGATCGGTATTATAAAATGCTTCGGAAAAAAGCTTTGAGTCGGACCGGAGGTCATTGTATTCTTTACCCCAGAAGTGGACCAATTCATGGATATCTTTGAAGCGTCCGGAATACCAGGGTTCGTAATAGAGTGAACTCTCCGGGGAGCAGCATCCCGAGGCCGGATCGCAGTCTGCTTCCTGCGCTTTATCTTTCTCCTCAGTTGTGGGCTCCGGTCCAATGCGTAAGTCAGAATGGGGTACATACCACGCCATCTGCAGCTGTATGGTCTCTTCTTCTCCCGGTTCAAGTTCAAAAGGAATATAGAGGGAGGCTCCGGGAGATCCCATGGTGGTTGTATCTTCCGAGTAACTGAATTCACTGAGCTCTTTCCAGATCATGGTCCGCGAATCGAACCACCCTCCCCTGAACCAGGCCAGATCGGTCACCACATTTTTATGATCTGTAAAAACAGCGAAGTCACCTTTGTAATGCTCCTGATCAGGTAAACAGGACTGGCTCAGCAGAATGCCGTTTCTGATCCCTGAGATGGAACTTCCTTCCACAAACCTTCCTCCCCACTCACTGGGTATCTCAATTTGCATGAAGTTTTCAGTGTGAAAAGAGAAGAGAGCCTCTATGGCCTTCCCGGAACTGTTCTTAAAGGTGTATTCCAGGGCAGCCACGGGGAGACTGGAAGGATCGGCCTCCCCGGGTACAAAAGGACTCCATCCGGTGATGCGGACCTCAAGCGGGATATCATCGTCTTCCAGATCAACCGTTGCGAATGGGAAACGGGTGGTAAAAACCGCCTTTTCAAAATGGGGATATCCGTCGGCTCCTTTCCCTACACCGTTTCCGGTACGCGGGATTCCAAATACTTTCCAGTCAGCCACCGGACCTTCAAGCACCTTGGCTCCATGTTCCAACCCTTTGACAGAGATGGCCGAAAACATGAACGGTTCGTTGAATACATCGGGTTTGTTGCGGACCGAGACGTGCGAAATGCCCCCTGTGCCTTCCAGGCAGATCATACCGGCCCCGATCCCTCCCATGGGGAAGGCCACCCGGTTCAGGTACTCGTTTTCGTAGGGTCCATTGAAATCCCTTCCGGTCTTCCCGGGTGGATCGGAGCTGCAGGACAGCATACCACAGATCAAAAATGCTGAAAAAATGGGTGTGAGTTTCATGATGTGATTATTTTCGGAATAAAAATGATGGCTGCTGCTACAACTGAAAGGATAGCGGCCAGGAGAACTGCCGCGGCACAGTAATCCTTTATTCGCTTAATGTCTTTATTCAATTCCGGTGATACGTGATCGGCCAGATCTTCAATGGCTGAATTAAATAGTTCTGTAATGAATACCAGGAGGATAACAGCTACCAGAAACAGCCACTCCATCGGCGAGATATGCAAGACCAGCCCGAGAATAGTTGCCAGGATGGCAGCTGCCAGGTGTACCCGGGAGTTATGCTCGAACCTTAGGAGGTCCCTGATCCCGGAAAAGGCATATCTGAAACTTTTCAGTCTCTGTTTAAGGGAGAATGGATTTGGAGTTTTACTCATCGGATACGATTTAATATGTACCAATTATTTTCTGCTTCTTTTCCAGTACCATCCAATGGTTCCCAGGATCATGGCTTCGCCGATTCCAAATATCCACCACGGAAAACGATGGGGGATATACCGGATCGCCACTTCAAGTACTTCCGGATTATTAACCTGCATCATTTTTCCCAGTGAGAAATGGGTAAGCATGTGCTGGGAATAATCGAAGATGAACCCAAAGATGAGCACAATTGAGCCAGCGATAAAGCCTAACCATTCCCGTCCCAGGATGCGGGTCTCTTTTCCCTGATCAGCCAGAAAAACGATCACCATGGCCAAAAGGATCATGGTCAGCGAGACCAGCACCGGTGATAGGACCGGCCCGGTCCAGGTGGTGGGGATAAGGAACAGCACATCCCAGGTCATCAGGGATTCGGGCCATCCTAACAGCATTTTCAGGAATAGGTAATAGAAGATATCCCAAATGGCAAAGCTATAGATAAACCAGGCAAAGCCGGTGCTGAAACGTCCCCTCCCAGTAGGACTGTTGCTACCCAGGATCCCGATGGTGACCAGCATCACCAGGGTGCCCAATTCACGCAAGACCTCGGTGACGGCCAGGTTTACCGGTAAGGGTGTCAACGGGAAGTCAAATTCACCCGGGTAAAGGATCTCTCTCAGGTAGACCACCACGGCACTCTCCAGGAAGCCCATGGCGATGGCAAACGCCGTAATCGTAATTAGTAATCCTCTTATCTTCATACTTTCAACAGAAATGCGATAATTCTCAGAAAGAAACCAATGTATTTCTTTTGCAGAACCTCTAAACTACTATTATTTGAGAGTTGATGCAATAGAATTGTGGTTCTATTTGTAAGTTTATGGGGCAACCAGATCATGCTTAAAAACTGAAATCTATGAAATCCGGCAGACGTGATTTTTTCAAAAAAACAGCGATCAGGGAGTAGTGGAGGTGCCGACAGGGCTGGGTATGGGGGTGACCATTGATCCCGGTTTCATTTCCAAACATAAGGTGGTGGAGGCGTAATCAGCAATCGAGGAAAACTAACACATAAATTAATGACCTATGAAACGCAGAAAATTCATTAAAAACGCATCGGGAAGTGCCCTGGCCCTGGGGACCATGCCCACCATCCTTACCGGGAGTTCATGGAAAGGTGCCAATGACCGGGTGTATGTGGCACAAATCGGGATCCATGGAATGGGGAAGTCGCATATCAGGGATTACCAGGCACTGGATAATGTAGAGGTTGCTGCCCTCTGCGATGTGGATACCAACCTGTTTCCCGGTGTGGTTAAAAGCCATTTTTCAGATAAAGGACTGAGAGAGCCCAGGACCTATCAGGACCTGAGGGAACTTTTCGAGGATAAGGATATCGATGCGGTCTCCATCACAACCCCTAACCACTGGCATGCCCTGGCAGCCATCTGGGCCATCCGGGCAGGCAAACATGTATCTGTGGAGAAGCCTTGCTGTCACACCTTCCTGGAGGGTCAGAAGCTGGTGGAAGTAGCTGAAAACTCGGGGGTGATCGTTCAGGACGGGGCCGAACAGCGAAGCAACCCCTGCGGAAAATCCATGGCAGATTACCTCCATTCCGGGAAGATGGGTGAGGTATACCTGGCCAAAGGAGTCTGTTATAAAAGAAGGGACTCCATCGGAACCTATCCCGATGGTCCCATGAAGGAAGGTGAGAAGTTTGCCTTTACAGTGAACAGCAAGAACTACGAGCCTCCCTACACCAGTGCATATCTATCCGGGGTGGATTATGACCTGTGGCAGGGACCGGCACCCGGTCAGCCCTTCAACCGCAACCGGTTCCACTACAACTGGCACTGGAACTGGTTGTACGGGAACGGGGACATGGGCAACCAGGGAGTGCACGAGATGGATGTGGCGCGATGGGGACTGGGTGTGGGGCTTCCCACCCGGATCACCGCTGCGGGTGCCCATATGATGTTCGATGATATGCAGGATACGCCCAATGTGCTGATGGCCATGTTCGAATTTCCCAACCCCAGGGGCAAAGGGGAGAAGAAGAGAATGCTGCAGTTTGAGGTGAGGCACTGGGATCACAATCCGGAGGGTGCCATTGCCGGGGCGGATGAGACCGGGAACACCTATATGACCAGCAGTGCCAATACGGTGGGAAACCTCTTTTACGGATCGGAGGGGTATATGGCCAAAAACGTGAACCGGTGGCAGGTGTTCAACGGAAGAGACCGTGAACCGGGAGACTCCGGATCGGGTCTGGGCAACCACTACCAGGCTTTCATCGATGCCATCAGGACCGGTGACCAGAAACTGGCCAACGGTGATATCAGGGAGGGATTCTACTCCTGCGCCCTGATCCACCTGGGGAACATCTCCTACCGGCTGGGAAGGAGCCTCGATTTTGATCCGGATACCATGCGGTTCGTGAACGATCCGGAGGCAGATGCCATGCTCACCAAGGAGTACAGGGCCCCGTACCAGTTACCGGAATAAGTTCAGAACCTCAGCATCTTCCGGTAGTGGGGCGATTCGGTGAAGATCCCGCCGCTCTTCCGGTAGTAGTCATCGTCCAGGGTGAACACCCCGTCTTTGGTTTTCCGCCACTCAGCATCGGGATAGGGGTGATACCCCACCATGGTATCCCAGTTCCTGTAATTCTGGTGCCCGTTGGTTTCCAGTAATCCCAGTCCGAGCCCCGGGAAGGGCGACAGCCTGGCAGCAACCACCTTGTTCCACTCCACCAGGATGGGATTTACGGTGAGGTCGGCACAGAAACAGGGAACCCCTCTTTCTTCAGCGGCCGAAGCGATCTTCAAGGTCATGCTCAGGGTTTTGGCAATGGCCTTCAAAGCGATGGCCCCGTATCCCATTTCCATCCGGTGGATGGCGTCCTTGTCGGTATGGGCGCTTTCGTCGGCAGCAATGCGGATCCCCATGTCGTTCACCATCACTTCCAGCTGTTCCGGAAAGGGTTCCTCGATAATTGCGATCTGACCGAAGGCTCCGATCTTCCGGGCATGGTCCAGCAACCGCAGCAGAGTCTCCTTCTTTTCGTACCGGCCGTTGGCATCGAAGTAATAGGGGAGTTTTCCGTCTTTTGTATACGGGGTTTCCATGTGACCGATGGCCTTGTGAATGGCCGATAGCCGCTCCATGTCTTTTTGCAGCATCTCCTGCTGGGTTCCCGGCTGTCCGATCTTGATCTTCATGAAGAAGAAGCCCTCATGGGTCGCCTGCCTGATCTCCGAAATGGGTATGGTATAAGCCATCAGGGGAATACTGGCCACCTTCTGATGCCGATGCGACAGGGCCGGCCTGTATTCTTCAGGGATCAGGTCATCAAAGTCCGTGATCCCGTTTTCGGCCGCATGCAGCAACCAGGCCGCATTATCGATCCCCACCAGTGCGTTCAGGGCAAAGGTCTTTCGAAGATCCGGATTGCCGCTGATCTCTTTTCCGTAGGCATATACCTCCTCCAGGATCTGATCCAGCAGTTCGATGGGTGTGGAGAAACTCTTGCCCTGGCAGAGCCGGAGTGCCCGTTCACTCATGGCATACATGATGGCGTTCCCCCCTGCCTCGGAATGTGCGGCAAACACCTTTGCATCCGACCAGAGCACACTCTGGGTACAGAGCCCCAGCTTTTCAAGTCCCGAGGTACTCTTCATCATGGCCATGGTTTGCCAGATCTCGCTCATATACCCCCCTTTGAAGCCAAAGGGGCGGATCAGGGGTTCCCGTTCGAACTGGGAATCCACCTGAGCAATGGAGACCCGCTTTCTCAGTGCATTCATGGGCTGTGTGCTCATAGATAATCCCGGTGAGTTGACCAGGGCAAATGCAGTTGCGGCCCCGGAGGTTTTGATAAAATTCCTTCTGTTAAGTTCCATAGGTTAATAATCCTCTCAATGCCTGTACATCATGCTGAATGGTCCTGATGGCTGCTTCCCTTTTCCCGGCCAGCGGCATGTTCTCGTCCGGATAGAGGGGATATTCGATGTGCAAAGAGATGGGCCCGGATATGCTGAATGCCTGAACCCGTTCAAAAAAGGACTTGAAATCCACCATTCCCTCTCCAACCGGAACGTTTTTAATGTGCCATTTCCCTTTCTCCCGGTTCCATACGAAATCTTTGATGGCCATGCACCTGATGTGCTCTTTCAGCAATTCCATTGCCAGGGGCCACGATTGCGCCCCTTCCACAATGGCGTGACGTATGTCGTACTGGCAGCCGGTCCATTCCGGGTTCATATCACCGATCACCTGCCAGAGGTCCCAGAGCGGTGCACCGAAGTAACTGCCCGCATGGTTCTGGTAAGCGCCGTGGATCCCGTATTTCTCATTCAGGGCAACCAGGCCTGCCATTTTTTGCCGGATGAGTTCCAGGTTCATCTCAATCCCGGTATTCTTATCATACCGGTAATACCCCATGCGGTAATACCTGATCCCCAGGCCGGAGGCCACCTTCAGGATCTTCTCGGTGAGAGGATCATCCGGATCGGTGATGCGGGTGGTCATCATTACCAGTTCCAGTCCCGCATTCCGGACAGCCCCGGCTGCCAGAGGCAGATCTCTTTCCACATTTTCGGGCAACACATGGCCCCGGGGCCGAACGGTAAGATCCACCCCGTCCACTCCCGCCTCTGTGCTGGCCTTTGCCATCTCCTCGTACCCCAGGAACTGCAGGTGCTTGGAGAAGATGTGGATCTTCCGGGGAGCTGCACCGGGAGGGGCAGTGCTTTCCAGACCGGCAGGGTCCAGAGCGGGGGTGTTCAGGGCCATGGAGGGAATCGCGGTACCCACCAGGGGCAATCCGGCTCCCAGGGCGGCCAGTTTGCGGGAAAATTCCCGGCGGGTCACTCCCTTTTGTCCGGTGATACCGGGACCGGGTTTACAATTTCCAGGGGGATCTGTATGCATAATGGAGCAGTTTATTGGCTTCTTCGCTGTTGGTGATCTTTTCATGGACCGGATCCCACTCAATGCGCATATTCATGGCCAGTGATATGTTGGCCAGGTGGGCAAAGCTGGTGGACCGGTGTCCGTTTTCCATGGTACATAAGGGTTCTTCGCGTGATTTGACACAGTCGAGGAAATTCCTTACCAGGTTGGCGGTGCTGTCCTCCCTGATATTCAGGTCGCCATGGCCCCCGTCGCCACCGACCTCGAAATGCTCCTCTTCCATCAGCCGGTCCCACTTCTGGAACTGGCCCCTCCGGGCCGGGTTGATGTGATACCCATCCTGGTTGGCCACCAGGTTCCCTTTGGTGCCGTTGAGCTCTACTTCCCCTCCGGGGATACCCCCTCCGCTGCTGGCTTCATGGATGCTGAACTGAACGATCAAACCGCTTGCAAACTCGAAAAACACTTCCATGGTATCGGGAATATCCCGGTCGTCGTTCACCGCGTATTTTCCGCCATGGGCCGTGATGGCCACCGGTGCGGTCTCTCCGGTCATCCACCGGATCACATCCATGTAGTGCACGCCCCAGTTCCCCATCTGTGAGGAGTACTCGCTCCACCACCTGAATGAGTAAGGGGCGATGTTGTACTGGTACTCCCTGTAGGCGCGGGGCCCCAGCCACATATCCCAGTCAAGATCCGCCGGGGGCGATTCGGCCGGCATCCTTCCGATCCCCCCGGGGAACATGTTGCTGATGCGCAGCGCCCTGGCGGTAGTGACCTTGCCGATCTTCCCCTCCTGAATCTCCGCGGCCAGTTTCCGGTACACCGACGAGCCCCTCCGGTTCAGTCCCACTGCACACACCTGTTCCGTTCCCTCTTGTGCCTTCACCATCTCCCTTCCTTCCCGAAGGGTAATGGTAAGCGGTTTTTCCACATAGACGTCCAGTCCCGCTTCCATGGCCTGAATGGTCTGAATGGCGTGCCAGTGATCGGGAGTGGCTATGCACACCGCATCCAGGTCCTTCTGCTCCAGTAATTTCCGGAAGTCCGCATACTGTTTCACTTTGGAGCCGAACCGCTCTTTGAGAGCCGGGACCTTCCCCAGGGCCAGGTAGCGGGGGTGGACCGCCGAGCGGTCTCTTGTTACATAGGGTTCGTACACATCGCACAGGGCCGCCACTTCCACATCGTGATTGGCCATAAAGAGGTTCATCAGCTGGGTTCCCCTGTTCCCTATCCCGATAAAACCCATCCGGATCACATCGTTGGGCCCGGCGATCTTCTGCCCCCGGGCCGGGAGGGTATGGATACCCAGGGCAGTGCCTGCCGTAGCCATACCGGAGGTAGCTATAAAATCTCTGCGAGTGACTGGTTTTCTTTTCATGTGTCTATGGTGTAAAGTTTCTTTATCGGATCCCCAGGTAATCTATCACCGCCTGGTCGCCCTGCAAGGCATCCGGGGGCACGGGATGTGTATCGTCAAACACCCTCAGCTGATCCGGTTCAAGGACCTGAACGAAATCTTCCCGGTACCCGTTGTCATAGGGGAGGGCACTGCTCCTCAGCTTCAGGTGGTGGGCCATGAAATTATAGGCGGCCACCCTTTTGGAGTAGCCGTAATCGTGTTTTTCAGCGGCAAGATGTACATTTTCCACCCGGTGTTCGGCGTCGTAGAGGGCGTACACTTTCTGAATGTACGGATACTCGATGCGGGGCGTGTTGCGGGTCCAGTCATCTCCGTTGGAGATCAGCAGCAAGGGCCTGGGGGCACACAGTGCGGCAATCTCCACGTTGTTGGTCTGGTGATGGTCGCTCTTATGGACAGGCATGCCGCTTTCGCAAACGCAACCTCCGAAAAAATGGGCCGATACCTGGACCACCGGGACCGATACCCTGATCCGCGGGTCGATGGCGGTCAGCATGAAAGTCTGTGTTCCACCCCCGGATCCGCCGGTCATCCCGATCCTTTCGGGATCCACATCGGGCCTCGACAGCAGGTATTCCAGCACCCTCCGGCTGTTCCAGGTCTGGATAACCAGTGCGACAGGCATGCGATGGTTCACCTGTTTCGATTCGCCGTACCCGATCATGTCGTAGGCAAATACGATGGCACCCATGCGAGCCAGGGCAGCGGAACGTTTCTGTACATCGGCAGTAAACCGTTTATCTGTGGCGTGCCCGTGGGGGCAGAGGACCGCTGGATTCTTCTCTTTTGGAGATGCGGGCCTGTAGAGGTTGCCGGTGATATAAAATCCCGGAAAGCTTTCTATGGCTATGTTTTCGACTATGTAACCATCCATTTCCCGGGTGTGCCTGATAACCGGGCTGAAGTTCCCTTCGATTTCAGGCATCTTTTCCAGCTGCATCCCATGGATGATCCCTTTCCGTATAATGCCGGCCCGTTCTTCCCAGGAGGCCCGGTCGTTCCATTTCAGGCTGAACTCTTTCATCATCAGGTTGGCTTCATCCTCGGTCCAGTGCCCCCCCATACAGAGCATGGGGTCCTGTGCGGTGGCGCAGGAAAACAGTGTAATGAGAAGCAAGGTGGAAGTACGTATGAGTGACCTGGATTTCATGACGGGTGAAGTTAAGTATCCAATTTAGTCATTTTTTGATTCTTGATAAATCATTTCATAACGAACGGGTTTAATTCATAAATTGGATCTTGCATGGAACAGACAACACAGCAGAACGTAATTCTTGAGGGGATCCACTATAGCAGTAACAAGGTGATCCGTGTAGGTATAAGGAGTGGTTTTATATTTAGTCTCACCGATACCGACAAGATTTACCGTGGAGGTGAGGAAGAAAGAGAACAACTCCCTGTTATTGCACCTGGACTGACAGATCTGCAGATCAATGGTTTTGGAGGGATCGATTTTAACCATCCGGAGATATCAGCCAGTCAGATTGAATCTGCTTCACACACTCTGCTAAAGACCGGAGTAACCTGCTATTATCCCACACTGGTTACAGGATCCCGGAAACGTATATCTTCCGCCATACGGGCATTTGCGGAGGTGATACAATGGAAAAAGCAAGCTTCGCACATGATAGGAGGAATTCATCTGGAGGGCCCATTCATTTCAAAGGAGGAGGGACCCAGAGGAGCCCATCCGAAGCGGTATTGCCTGAATCCCAGTATCGATCTGTTAAAAAGCTGGCAGGAAGAGGCTGATGGGCATATCCGGATGGTCACCCTGGCGCCTGAACTTCCGGGAAGTGGGTCTTTCATCAAAGCCTGTATCGGGATGGGGATTGTGGTTGCCATAGGTCATATGGCTGCTACCAGTGATCAGATCAGATCAGCTGCGGAGGCAGGTGCCACCTTATCCACCCACCTTGGCAACGGTTCTCACTCGTTACTACCAAGACATCCTAACTACATTTGGGATCAGTTGGCCGACGACAGGCTGTACGCCAGCATGATCGCAGATGGATTTCATCTACCCGACAATGTGCTCAAAGTTTTTATCCGTACCAAAGGAGAAAAAGCGATCCTGGTAAGTGATGGAATGCCTTACACAGGTATGGAACCCGGAACATATGACTCTCCGGTGGTTGGAAAGGTCATCCTTACCAGGGAGGGGAAAATTCACAGGGAAGGTGAGCCGGGAAAGCTGGCAGGTTCATCCCATACATTGCTGGATGGAGTGAAAAAGATATCCCTCTTGGAAGGATTTGCCCGGGCATGGGATATGGCATCAGTCTATCCCTCTAAACTGTTGAACCATGGTTCCAATCCGGGACTTCAAGTGGGAGCACCGGCAGATCTTGTATTGCTGGAACCAGATCTCAAACAACCGACCATCAGGATGATCTATAAAAATGGCACCCCATATGGAGATCCTGTCAACGATCCAGCAGATCTTTCATACAACTGATCCAGAAATCATTATTCAATTATTGTATAGCATTATTTAACACGCGCATAAAGTTCTCACCCAATATCTTTCTGATATCCTCTTCAACATATCCCCGGTTCAGCAGCACCTGGGTGATATAAGGAAAACCCGATGCGTCGGGCATCTCGTCAGGCCCAAAATAGATCCCATCATAGTCGGATCCCAATCCCACATGATCCGGACCGGCTACCTCTATGATATGTTCTATGTGATCTACCAGATCGTTTACGGAACAACGGGGCATGGGAGGCTGCTCCTTCTCCCAATTGCTCATGGCTTCATTAAATGCTTCAGGATTAGTATATTTTTCTTTGAATTCGTTGTATTTCCGGATATATCGTTGTTCAACCTCAGCCCCTTCCTGGACAATAAAGAGTGGAAAGAAGTTAATCATTACCAGGCCTCCTTCCTTCGCAATTCCTCTAATCAGGTCATCGGGGAGGTTTCGTACGACGTTGCACAAGCTGCGAACAGAAGAGTGTGAAGCAATGATAGGAGCTTTGCTCACTTTCAGGGCGTCCCTCACCGTGTCGTCCGAGGCATGGGATACATCCACCAGCATCCCCATCCGGTTCATTTCCGAAACCACCTTCTTTCCAAATGAAGAGAGCCCTTTGTGGCGGGCTTCATCATAGCCCGCATCGGCCCAGTCATGGGTCTCATTGTGAGTGAGGGTCATATACACTGCACCCAGTTCCCTGTACTGATGCAGATTGTCCAGTGAATGCTCAATGGCGTGCCCTCCTTCCACACCGATCAGAGGAGCAAACTTTCCCTGGCCCGCAATCCTCTTAATATCCTCCGGAGTTCTGGCCAGCTCTATCGCTTCGGGGTGCATCTCAGCCAACTTATGGATTAATCGGATCTGCTCCAGGCACGCCTGATGTCCGCCACCGGAATGAATATAATCCGGCGACACGTAGGATACCCACACCTGTGCATCCACTCCGCCCTTTCTCAATCGCGGGATGTCGGTATGCAGATCAGGTTGAGGATTAAGGAGACTGAATCCTGGTTTGGACATTAGATCCTTCTTTATGATCCTGTCTGGTATATCGCAATGACCATCTATAATCAGAGCTTCACTGTGGATTCGGAGAGCTTCATCAGTGAGTGCAACATCTTCCATGATGGAAGAGTGAGAAAATCCTTTCAATGGTCCCATAAGCGGTAACATGATTCCGGTGGAGGTGAGCCTGATGAAACTCCTTCTGGTGCAGGGCATCCCTAAATATAATCACAATTGGAGGTTCATTTGGAAATTAAATAGGAATATTTACTGGTTTAAAATATTTTAATCTCTTAATCGTCTTCAGAACTAAAGGAATATATTGAGCAGAATGACTGCTGCAGAACGAGCACATATAAACGAAGTGGTAAAGGAGGAGCAGGGGAGACTTCTGGGATTTATCCGCAAAAGAGTGGGAAACGATGAAGATGCCCGGGATATTCTTCAGGACGTACTCTACCAGTTTACTGCTGGATTTGATGACATCAGATCGGCCGGATCAATTACCTCCTGGTTATTTACTGTGGCCAGGAACCGGATAACAGACTACTTCAGGAAAAGCAAGCCGGAACTATTGTCCGACCAGTTAATTGTGAACCATGACTCGGAGGGGGGGCCGTTGATGCTGGAAGATATCCTGCCGGCATTAACCCGGAGCCCGGAGGATGAATTTATGAGGGGAGTAATCTGGGAGACCATCGAGGATTGTCTGGACCGTCTTCCTGAAGCCCAGCGGGATGTGTTCATTATGAATGAATTTGAAGAGATGAGCTTCAAAGAGATCTCTGAACTCACCGGTGAAGGGATCAATACTCTACTTTCCAGAAAGAGGTATGCGGTGACCTACCTCAGAGAACAATTGAAAGATTTATATAAACAAATAAAAACCAAATAGATATGAAAGCAAGAAGATTTTTTTATTATGGGAAATTCGTGGTACTGGGAATACTGGGACTGATCCTCTTCACCTTTGTAGTGATGTGGTTATGGAACTGGCTGGTACCTGCTCTGTTCAATGGGCCGGTATTGACCTATTGGCAAACTCTTGGGATACTTGTTTTATCCAAGATCCTATTCTCAGGAATTGGCAAAGGGCATCATAGCCATGACCATGATTGCAGGCATGACTACCGGGACAAGTTCAAGGAGAAGTGGAAAAATAAGTTTGAGGAAAAGTGGAAGGAGAAATTCGAAGAGAAGATGAATGGCATGACAGATGAGAAAAGGAATGAAGGTGATCCGGTAGTCACCTGATCATTTGGCCCATTTTTTGTACTTTTGTACCCATACCAGGGGCTGAAATGGATTTGACAGCGGGTAAAACTGGTATGTAAGCATGCCGAGCGTGGGGATTTGGCTCGTTAATCCCAGGTCTCACACTTATAATTGGCAATACAAATTATGCTCTCGCCGCTTAATCTTACCAAGTAAGATAAGCCTAATCCCGGTCTAAGAGGCTGAGGACGAGATGTTCCGCTACTGTTTCCTCCTTGTTGGCAGTAGTATACGGAGCACAAGCAAAGCAGGGATAGTCGTCGAAAGGTCCCGGTTCAGCGGCGAAACTTAAGGGACTAAGGTTCGGGCTTGTAGTCTTTCGCTGGCCCGTTCACGAAAACCAAAGAAAGACTAAGCATGTAGAAAACATATGGGTTTCTCGTTTGGACCGGGGTTCGACCCCCCGCAGCTCCACGATGGACTCTAACTCAAGCAGCTGGAGTCTAATATTCCTGCAACTAACTCATTTGCAGGAATTGATCCTTTATGGTCTGCTTGGACGAAGGTTCGTCTCCCCGCATATTGAACAGAATAATTGGTGTGCAGTAGGCTAACCATGGGAATAAACCTAAAGTAAGCACTCACAATTGTAAAAAATGCAAAGGGACTGGTATAAACAATATGAGAAAACTACAAATCATTCATTGATTGAAGAAAAATAGAGCACGGCCTTTAGCAGGTGCTCCTCGCTGGAAAGCTTGTACTTATTTTCCTTCAGGTAGCTCTTGACCACTTTGGTATCGATTTGAAAAATCTCTGCCAGGGATTTACTTCCTTTTACTGTCCAATGCTCATTGTCCCTGAAGACATAGTATTTAGGTGTTTCCGTTTTGTATTCAGCAGGCTTGGCTTCTTTGTAAAGATCAGTATCAGTAACGGCTTCTGCAAATCTGATCCTGTATTGCTTATATAGTGTGTAGCCATTCTGCTGTCCCAACAATGACAAGTATACCACCAGCAAGTCTTTGTTCACTTTAAGATACTTTTTTACAAATACCTCATACCTGTATTTTACAGTATCTATGTTGTTTTTGATGGGATCAATCACAAGAACCCCGCTCTCGCGTCTGACTTCAAAAACTCCCTGGTAGATGTTATATCTGAGATCGAACCCTTCGTGCCACTTCCGGTTCCAGTGGATCATGCCCGAGTTGAAATCGTCAGTAAGATAAGGGGATCCACTGATTTTGCTATTGCCCGCAGACCAACGATAATATTCACCTGAAGATCTCAGGTTTATCTCCAGGGCCTGTGTGGATGTTACAGGATTTTGAGCCATGGTATGCACGCAAAACAAAGCAAGATACAGGATTGCAGGTAGTGTTTTCATCATCAGGGAAAAATTAATGGTTTAGATAGTTACTATTTAATTCTGCTTCAAGGTAAAAAGTTGCGCCTTTTCATTTTTGGACAGTTTATAGATATTGATTTCGGATTGTTGACCAGGTAATCCGTAATCATGATAAACAGATACTTTTAAATAGGTAGGCATTTCAGAGTTGTTGCCTTTATAGTCAATGTCTATTTGCCATAATCCGATATTTTCTTTCCCTAAGAAAAACTGGTGGCTGGTATATCCATTAACCGCAACCGGATTTTGTGATTCATTCATGGATTGTTTGTTGCTCCAGGTATCGTAATATCCTTCCGGGGTCACAAACTGCAACTCAAATACAGCTTCCGGGTTATTCCATTCAAAAACCAGTCTTGTTTGCGGATCACTGTCATACATGCCGGTCAGAATTGTATCGCGATCAAATGATACCTCATTGTTCTGCTCAAGGATGTTCATCATTTCAGTAGCGATAAGTTGGTCCTCCCCATATGGATCAAAAGAGACTTTTGGCATCTGGGCCAGGATGCTTATATACTGAGTATAGTACATCCAGGCTTTTTTATTATCTCCGGTCTCAGCATAGGCATTTGCCACATCCCTTAATGGTTGGGCATGCCAGGACTGAGACTTTAAAATCTCTGTATATAGGTACAGAGCATCTAAATAGCACCCATGATGCTGCTTAATGAAGGCCAGAGCTTTAAGTACAGAAATATCTTCTGAAAAATTCTCAATGATATATTCAGACAGTTCTTTGGGTTTTTCATTGTTGCCCCATCGGGATAAGAAAAGCTCATACACTTCAAGAAAATAACAGGGATCGCTGAGATGGCTGTTTTGTTGGTCCTCAACAATGGCAAGGGCTTTCTTTTCACTTCTAACCTTTTGCAGTTTCTCGAGATAGGGGGGAACATACGGACTGTACGGATCAAGATGAGTAACCCTCATGGCGCTATCAAGAAGCTGCTGATGCTCCTCAGATCGGTCAACTCTCATGTCATCCTGCCAGGTCTGAGCTTTGGTGTTGATCACTACTACCATGCCAGGGCTACGCGAACCATATCTCTTTGTAGATTCGTAGCCTCCCAGTACAGCAATTCGATCAATATCGTTAGAGTATATATGGAGTGGTTCTTCGTCAAATAGGAAGCCATCCACATCAAACCAGATATTATGAAAATCCCTTTGGGGAAAATGCGCCTGTAAGGCTTCAGTGGCAGGTACACCGGGAAAAAGGTCTTCTCCATCAATGATTCGCATCCAACCGGAAGCAATGTCTGAGTTGATGATTCCATATGCTGTCTTGATTAGACTTTTGTCTTCAGGATATGCCCTTAACATCTCCTTCTGTGTCATGAATTCTCTTGTTGTCTTCTTCGTTATCTCTACTTCTTCTAATTCCATACTGGTCGATGTCATCTGGACATTAATCACGAAGGAACTCCTTTTTACACGGATTTCCACAGGCTCCATCGCTAAATGAGAGAACAAAAGAATGTCTCCCGGATACGCATCAATAGCATATTCACCTTGAACATCTGTCTGTGTACCCAGGTCAGTGTCCTTTATTTTAATATGAACCTGGGATAGGGGATGCATATTTTCGTCAGTGACTCTGCCTGTGACTTGAGCGTTTCTTTCTTGTGGAAAAAGAGTATTGGATGAAAGTGATATGCAAAGAATAAACAGGATGAACTTTGAGAAAGCTTTCATTGGCCAGGGTGGTTAGGAAAGATGGCGCATAGCTTTTAAGATACAAATATTGTACCATAGCTATTGATTTTATAAGATTAGGATGCCTAAGAAAAAGATTGAGTTTTTGGATCAGGAACAGCATTAAAGGGAAGCTTATACAGTATATGGGCCGGGTTCAACGCTCTGAGATCACTCCCGTCATTTACGACTACCGGGATCGTAAAATCGAATACCTGAACCGTCGTTTCCTGAAAAGAAATAAACATTACCGAAGCCCTTGAAAGAATAAATAACGAAATTCTCGAAAGTGTAAAATTCCGTTTCCTGGAACAAGACATCGTCAGCAAGCAATACTCAGGTGAGAAGAAAAATGCACTACTGGACATCCATATGCTCCAGGAAGATCTGGACACATCTTACTATAAGACCGGTGAGAGTTTGCTGGATGATCTGTTGAAGGATAAAAAGGTCAAACACCACAGGCATTTACGATACCTGGCACCAAAACGCGAAGGGAGCATACTGAAACTTCGTTTCGTACTGAATCCTTTCGCCTTTGCATTCCTCCTTGCCGGGAAAGAACAATATCATTTCACCAGGTTAATCCATGACTACAGGGATGAACGAAAAGGTTTCGTTGTCTGGAAAGACCGGTTGGAAGAAAGGCTTTTATAACCAAGGTTCATAGAATTACCTCTTAAACAATCATTCATTTGTTGAGGATCACAAATTCTCTGAAATTGTTTCTACTAATACCAAGGTTTTGTGCATTATAGTTTTTGGTAAATGTCAGCGGGAATTTGATTTTCTTTCTTTCATTCCATTTGAACTCATACCCGTAAAATGTACCGTTAACTTCTTCCACGTAATCAACCTCCTGTTGCTGAGTGGTTCGCCAGAAATAGTAATTCCGGGGTATTTCATTGCTGATTTGTTTCAGCCTTTCACTGATAAGGAAGTTTTCCCATAAAACTCCAATATCCTGCCGGGTTGGGAGGGCCTGAAATTGTCTTATCACGGCATTTCGTATACCGTTGTCATAGAAGTAGATTTTGTTTTTTGCTTTTATTTCGTTTCGCAGATTTCTGCTCAGAGGGGGAAGACGAAATACGATCCATGCTTTTTCCAGGATATCAATATATGCATTTACAGTTTTAGGGTCAGCACCAACGGTTTGTCCTAATTCCTGCAAGGATACCTCGCTGCCCACCTGGTAGGCCAGGGCCTGTAATAATTTTTACTGGGGTATGCACATGTTACATACGTTTAATTAATTTATATTCAACAGGT
>CAZURA010000030.1:0-41044 GCA_964622985.1 uncultured Bacteroides sp.
TCAATGCAAATATCACGAACAGCAACTGCCTCATAGACAAATCTTTATCATTTCATTAGATGATTCCCGAACTAAATATATAAAAGAGTCTTACAACTTTGTACGCAGAATACGATCCTTTGTTAACACCAGGTTCTCAATGAGTGTTTCCAGAATTTGGGGATAGAGTTCCCCGGTAAGCTCATTCATAAACACTTTCTTATACTCGATGGCAAGTACCAGCACTTGCCTGTTGTGAGATACTGCATACTTTCGGGTCAGATAGCCTCCGGGAAAAAGCTCATTTTCAGCCACACGAAGAAAATGGCCTTCAACCGTTATTCCGGATACCTCCTCCAGAAAAAGATTGATGAGTGTTGAAAAGTGATCCCGGTTAATGTATTGGGTCCCTAAATTAATCTCCGGTCTATTGTCCTCCCACCATCTCATCTCCTCATTCCGCCGGTAACAAAAGGAGTGGATATCAAAAACCACAGCATGCGGATAGTGATCAAGGATATGGTTTATTACCAGATCCATCAGGGCATGAAATTCCTTGTATTTATCGTATGTGACATCTATCTCTTCGGATGTCAGGCTGCGTTTCCAGATCTGCAGTCCCCATTTCTTCTTATCCCTGGGATAGATACACTTTTCGATCTCCCAGTTGAGATCATATTCAAACCTGGAATCACGGGCAACCAGCCGAAAAGGAAACTCCCGAAGAAATGCATCGGTAAATGGATCCTCTTCCCTAAAACGTTCCTCCTGGTCCACCTCCATAGCCTCATGCAGCCCGGGTCTTACCCTGCTCCCATTATGTAGTGCGACTCCCAGGCATCCACTTGGCTTGCCAAAATGAAACTCAGCTGATCCCAGCAGGGTCATACCCGAAACCGGGAATCTACTTTCTTTGAGGCATTGCCCGATCTCCTCCAGGCTATATTTTCTTAATCCAGACATAGCCGGTTCAATCGGGATCATTATGCATTGGAGTTGTGGTTAAAGTGGGTACCAATCCTCCTCCCGCACTTACATTGATCACCTGATTATCAGAAACTCTGGTAATGGTGCCGCTATAGGTACCACTTAGGGCAAAGGGGTTGATGTTTACATACTTGGATCGAAACCGAACTGAGTTCTCTATTTCGGGGTATGAGTCTGTGGGGATATCCACATACTCCTGCACCACCCAGTTGCCATTGTTTATATGTGATGCCATGATCTCCTCCCACTTCGACTGGGCGGTTTCCAGGCCGATATAGACATCTTTTCCTCCATATTTATTGCTGGGTTTCAGAACTAGCTGGTTTTTAAATTCCGGAATAAATGAAATCAACTCCACCTCCTTTCGGTGATACTTAACCCTGGAAGGAGAAAGCACCCGGGTCCAGGGTATAGTCTCCTTGATTAGCTGATTCTCCCTTTTGGTGAATATGGATCTGAAACGGGGATCGGTGATCACTGCAAGCACCTTTTTATTTCCCACAATAAATGAACGAAAAGAGTTGCAACAGCATACCAGTCCCTCCCGAATTACTTCTATGAAATTCTCCACTTCTCCCCAACGGGCAATCAATTCCCTGGTAATCACACGCTTATAGATCAGATGCACTTCCCTTCCATTTGCCATGGCCTTTCCATGCGCAATGGTGAAATCCTGTGGTGCCGCTATGATGGTTTCTATTCCCTGCTCCCTGAAATAGTGCTGATGTAGCTCAAATTCAGAATAGGTAGATACATAGTGCCAGTCTACAATGGCCACCACAGGTTTTTCAGGTAACCCGGAGTGTGTTTCTCTGAATTCTGCATAACAATCGAGCAAAGAGGTTAGCAACTTAGGTTGCCTGTTGATGAATTCGATGTGGTATGGTTTCAGGAAAGGGTAATTCTTAAACAACTCCCGGAATCCGGCTTCCTGTATATCCGAATAGGCAATACCGGCAGGTGAATCACAGTTAAATTCGAGGAACTTGAGGGAATAATCATTCAGGAAAGCATCCAGCCGGGATACTACAATAGGGTTGCTATAGCCCGGATCAATATTGAAAAGCTCATTCTCCTTTTCCGAAAACCCCATGATCTCCCGTACTCTTTGATCGGATAGATAGAGATCTACGAATTTTGTAAGGGCCTTACTCATAATTTCCACACTCGCCTTAAGAATGGCGGTCTGCTTCTCTGAAATGAAATTGGGTTTCAACAGAGAGGGCATGGCTTCTCCCTTGAATGTACATTTATTTTCAGTCAGGTGCTTCTGAAGCAGGCGAAAATCATTCACAACTTGCTCCTCATTCTTCACAAAGAAATCCTGATATTGCTCATTCAGAGCTCGAACTGATAAGGTCATAGCTTGTCGAACAGATCAAATGATTATATTTATCAAACTAAAATACCCTTTTTAATCTAAATATTTACATTATGTTGCTTCATCAACAATTCGTAAGGGTGGCAAAAAAGCACTCGAAAAAGCTTGCCATCAAAGACAAAACTACCAAACGTGAAGTTACCTATGGCAGAGCTTTGATTGGGGCTCTTATCCTTGCCAAAAAATTTAAACAATATGACAAAGGATATATTGGAATTATGATCCCCACCTCTGCAGGTTGTGCCCTGGCCACTGTCGGTGCCCTGATGAGTGGAAGAACCCCGGTAATGATCAACTACTCAACCGGAGCTGAGGATAATTGTAGATATGCTCAGGAGAAGTGCAATTTCAAGACCATAATCACTTCAAAAGCATTGCTCGAGAAGATTAATTGCCCTGTTATCGAGGGGATGGTTTTGATCGAAGACATAATGAAAAGTGTTTCAACAGGCGACAAGCTGGGCGCGGCGCTCAAAACAAAACTACCGGTGGGAATGATCCTTAATTCCATCCATAAAGGAGATGTGGATGATAACATTGCCATCCTCTTTACCAGTGGAAGTGAAAAGGATCCCAAAGCGGTTCAGCTCACCCATCGCAATATTGGATCCAACATCCAGAACTTCACTGACTACATTCACATTACTTCAGATGATATCATGTTGGCAAACCTGGTATTCTTCCACATATTCGGTTTGACCGTAAACTTGTGGGTCACCTTTGTCAAAGGGATGACGATGGTCACTTATGCCAATCCCACTGAGTTCCAGACCATTTGTAATATTGCCCGTGAGGAACGACCTACCATCATGGTGGGTACACCCAGTTTCTTCTGGGGATACCTGCAAAAATCGGAACCGGGAGATTTTGAGAGCTTGCGTCTTATGGTGGCCGGTGCAGATAAATGTCCGGATGCCCTGCGTGACGGCTACCTGAAGAAACATGGAGTGACTTTACTGGAAGGTTATGGAGCTACGGAAACCTCTCCTGTGGTGTCTGTCAATTCCCATGAATACAACCGACCCGGAAGTATTGGTAAGTTAATTCCCAATGTCCAGGTCAGGATAGAACACCTGGATACCGGGGAAGAGTGTACACCCGGAGAAGTGGGCAAGATCCTGGTGAAGGGTGATCTTATTATGAAAGGTTATCTGGGTGACCCGGAGCTCACAGCTGAAGCTATTAATGATGGCTGGTATAATACAGGAGACATGGGATTCATGGATGAGGACGGGTATCTTTGGCATTCCGGCAGGTTTAAGCGTTTCGTAAAGATCGGTGGAGAAATGGTCTCCCTTGTGAAAGTGGAAAATGTGATGGAAAAGCACCTGCCTGAAGGTGTCTCCTGTTGTATTGTAGAGATACCTGATGAAGTCAAAGGAGCTAGGATCGTTGCCGCCGTTACTGCTGAGATCAATAAGGTAACCATGCTCAGAAATATGGGTGAAGAATTACCCAACATAGCACTTCCGCGTGATTTTTATGTCCTTGAGGAAATGCCTATGATGAGTACGGGAAAGATTGACTTCAGGACCGTTACGGAACTGGTACATGATATGGTGAATAATCCGGACGCAAATTAGTTTTCCAGATGAAAGAGTTATCTTGGAATACGGAGTATGCGCATTTCATTTTAACCCTGTTATGGAGTCTCTTTGGATTCGCTCTATACTTTCTATTATCCAGAAACTGGAGTCTTGTTTCGAGGATCTGGAAGAGACATCACAGGATCGATGTGCAGATAAAACAGGTGCTGTTACAGAGAGCCTGGGGATTTCTTTTTCTGGGAGTGCTACCCATTCTGATCATCCTTTTTGTTTGGCAAGAAAGCTTGCAGAAATATGGCCTGGGATCCAGCTTTACTGCACTCCCTCCCTGGTGGTCATACCTGTTCATACCCCTCATCCTTCTCACAGGTTACTATACTGCTTCCATACCTTTAAATCTGTCCAAATATCCTCAAATCAGGATAAAACAATGGACGCCAGGGATCTTGTTTGTGAGTGGAATCAGCTGGGTGATTTTTCTCGTCGGGTATGAATTCCTGTTCAGGGGTTTTGTGTTACACGCCTCATTGGAGGTTATGGAGCCCTGGACTGCCATTATCCTGAATTGCTTTCTTTACAGTTTGGCCCATTTTTACAAAGGTCCGGATGAAGTCCTTGGGTCCATCCCATTGGGGATCCTCTTCTGCTATCTTACTCTGGTCACCGGAAATATCCTATGCGCGGTTATCATCCACTCCATCATCTCACTCACTAATGAGTGGTTTTCGATCATTGCAAATCCTGAACTCAAAGTGATCCGGTAAAAGTGAGGGTATTTGTATCAGGAGCAACAGGTTTTATTGGAATCCAGCTGGTCAGGCGACTGGCCGGAATGGGAATTGAAGTCCATGCACTCTATCGATCAACATCAAAGGCAAAACTGATCAAGATGGAGGGAGTGAAGCTTTACCAGGGTGATATTTTGGATGTTGAGTCTCTGTTGCGTGGGATGAAAGGATGTGAACAAGCCTATCATGTAGCTGCATTTGCTGGAGTATGGTCCAGGGATACCGGACTAATTGAACGGCTCAATGTGGATGGGACTATGAATGTGATCCATGCAGCAGCCAGTAGTGGAATTAGCCGTGTTGTAGTCACCTCAACTGCAGGTATTCTGGGCCCATCGGAAAGTGGACCTGTGAATGAGGAGAGCCCACCCCCTCCGTCATTCTTTTCACCCTATGAATCCTCCAAATTCAAAATGGAACAGATCCTTAAGAATCGTGATGAACAAAAACCAGAGGTGATCGTAGTAAATCCTACCCGGGTGTATGGACCGGGTTACTTAAGTGAATCCAATGGGGTAACAAAAATGATCAAACACTATACGGAGGGCAAATGGAAATTTGTTCCCGGCAACGGAGAGAGCGTGGGCAACTACGTGTTCATTGAGGATGTAGTAACCGGACACATATTAGCCATGAAAAAGGGGAAGCATGGAGAAAGGTATGTACTTGGCGGGGAAAACATCTCCTATAATAAGCTGTTTGAATACATCCGTTCGTCGAGTGGAGTAAACAAAAAACTGATAAAGCTTCCGCTCTGGGTAATGCTTTTAGTTGCACTATTCATGAAAATGTTTTCTCTGATCAGTGGCAGACCCCCAATGGTAGTTCCTAACCTGGTTCGCAAGTTCAATCACCAATGGATCGTTTCCTCAGAGAAGGCGATTCAATTGCTGGGATATAATCCCATGGGGACTCAGGCGGGTATAGAAAAAACTGTAACCTGGCTACGGTCAAACTAAAACCACTAAATCCTTATGAAAAAGTCACTCCCGCATACTCTTTTGGTAGCCGTGTTTATCGTGGTTTTTGCTTCCTGTTCAAATGAAACAAAGCAGAATAAGAATCAAAAAAAGAGTGAAACAGAAACAAGAGAATATCCTAAAACCGGATTTGTCCTCCGACTTCATCCCACATTAGACCTGATTCTTGATCCGGATGAACAGCCGGAAATAGTGGCCGAGGGATTTGAATGGTCGGAGGGGCCCCTATGGCTCTCAGAGCAGCAATCTGTAATCTTTTCAGATATCCCCACTAATTCTGTTTTTCAATGGAATGAAAACCATGGACTTAAGCTTTACCTGAAGCCGTCAGGTTATACCGACACCCTCCCTCGCGGAGGAGAAACAGGATCCAATGGCTTGTTATTGGATCTGCAGGGAAGACTGGTACTATGCCAGCATGGTGACCGGAGAATTGCCCGGATGAATGCCCCGTTGGACCAACCGGAAGCAGATTTCTCTACCCTCATAGACCAGTGGAACGGGAAGCGGTTCAATTCGCCCAACGATGCAGTGTTTAATCGTAACGGCGATCTGTTTTTTACAGATCCTGCTTACGGTATGGAGCTGGGATTTAAAGATCCGAAACGTGAGATGGACTTCACAGGAGTATTCCGGCATAACACCGATGGTAACATCCTTTTACTCACGGATCGGTTGAGTGCACCAAATGGAGTTGGATTATCCCCCGGCGAAAGTGTGCTTTATGTGGCCAATTCGGGGGGAGGGGAAAATTCGTACTGGATGGTATATGAATTCGCAACTGATGGAACACTTGCAAATGGACATCTCTTTTATGATGCCAGTACAGCCTCCGATACCCTGAAGGGTGCACCTGACGGACTGGTGGTCCGAAATGACGGAATTATTTTTGCCACGGGTCCGGGTGGCGTATGGATCTTCAATCCGGATGGTGAACCTCTCGGTATTGTCAGAACCGGTGAGGCCACTTCCAACTGCACCCTCGATTCAGATAATCATTATCTCTATATGACAGCCGACATGTACCTGATGCGAATCAGGTTATTGCCTTAATACAAGATGCTCTACACACTGGGCAGAGTCCAGGGCTTACGGTACTCCGGTACCAGGTGCTGATCAGCTTCGGGATCGTTGATAAACTTGCTCTTCTCAGCATCCCAATACAATCTTCTTCCTGTTTTGTATGCCACATTCCCAAGGTGACAGGTCCGGGCTACTCCTGCGGCAATCTCAACGGGACAATTCAATCCTGCTCCTGTTTTTATGGCGTCGATGAAATTAACCATGTGATTGTGGAGTCCCTTTCCATCCCCTTTGACCAGATCCACCTTATCCAGAGTTGGTTTTCCCCCTTTGGGTTCAGGAATTACCTCCCATCCTCCCCTATCCACCACAAGTGTACCCTCATTACCTACGAATCCGACGCCATGAGATCTGCCGTAATACCCCCCATCAATCCCAATCCCATGATCCCAGAGCAGTGTAAAATCGTCAAACTCAAAAAGTGCCTGCTGGGTATCAGGGGTTTCACAGGCATCATCCGGGTAGGCAAACTTTCCACCCAGGGACATGACTGATTTTGGGGCATATTTTTGCATTCCAAACAGGGCATAATCCACAATATGAACTCCCCAGTCGGTCATCATACCACCGGCATAATCCCAGAACCACCTAAAAGTGAAATGGAACCGGTTCTTATTGAAGGGTCGTTTTGGGGCAGGCCCCAGCCAGAAATCATAATCTACCCCTTCGGGAACCGGTGAGTCAGGAACTACCGGAACTGACTTCATCCATCCCTGGTATGACCACGCTCTCACCGTCCTGATCTTGCCCAGTTTCCCTGAATGTACATAGGTAATGGCATCCTGCCAGTGTGTATCGCTTCGCTGCCATTGGCCCACTTGCACCTTGATCCCGTATCTGGACACCGCCCTTTCCATGATATTGCACTCCTCAATGGAATTGGCCAACGGTTTCTCACAATAGATATGATATCCCTGTTGGGCCGCATATACAAATGGGATGGTGTGCCAGTGATCTGGAGTCCCGATGATAATCACATCCAATCCCTTGTGCTCCAACAGGTCACGAAAATCTTTGTACCCTTTGGGAGCTTGCCCTTGAATCTTTTTCACATCTCTTATCCGTTCCTGCAGCACATTATCATCCACATCGCATAATGCTGCACACTCTGTGTTTGGTAAATTCAGGAAGGCTTTCAGGTCAGCAAATCCCATTCCTTTAATTCCAATGGCACCACAGACCAGTTTTTCATTGGCACCCAGGACACGGGCATTTAACAGTGGAAATGATGAAGTCACTCCAACTGCAGCCGTAGCAGCAGCTGATCGCTTAATGAATTCTCTTCTGTTTGTATTCATGAGTAGTTAGTTTTTGGGTAGTTCCATACATGTTGAGCAATGTAGTGTTAAATATAGGGATCTTTATATTATTTGATACCCAGTCAGCCCTCCTGCATGGAAAGAATCAGTACTTGGTGAAGGTCCATTACAGGAAATTGGTTACATTTAATTGCACCTTAACTCATTCACATCATGCACTTTTCTGAAAAGCACCTCGAAGGGGATAATTCCCACCACTGCTGCCCGGCTCACCACCCCATCCCTTCCCATGCAGATCCTATTAGCAGGAGGAAATTCATCAAACTAGCAGGAAGCTCAACCCTAACAGTTGTTGCGCTATCGGGCCTGTCGTGGTCGGCACTGGCAAGTGTAAATCCCACGGAACATAAGGTAATAAGCAGAAAACCATTATGGGTCAAACCGATTCTGGTTTACAGCACACCAGAATATCAGCATCAAAAAAGCTGGAGGGCATGGGGAGGTATTCAAACAGAAGAAGATGCCAGCAGAGAGATCTCGAAAATCAAAGAAGAACTACATGCCTTGAAATCAGCTGCAGATTTTCCTGTGGAATTCTTGCCCGTTACAGGTCTAAAGGGTCCAGGTGATATCAAAGGGGAAAGCGGCTTTGAGTCTGCGGATACATTCCTCATTTATGCAGCAGGCGGGTGGATGGACACTTTCAATGCCCTGCACAAAATGAATAAGGACATGATCCTTTTCTGCAGGCACAAGTCTGGTCCTGTCTACCTGTGGTATGAAATAATCAGTCCCCGGTTTCTCAGGCAACATACCGACAAACTGGCACTTTCTGGAGTAGATGAAGAGGATGTGGTGATTGACAGCCAGGATGAGATACTCTGGCGCCTGAGGGCTTTGTGTGGATTGAAAAATACGTTGAACACCAACATCATCGCAGTGGGTGGTGCAGGAGCCTGGGCTCAGCCCAAAGGAGTGGTTCCCGGACTGGTCGAAGATAAGTTTAAACTCGGAATTAAGTCTCTCTCATATGACGAACTGGGCAATCTGATCACTGCTGCACGAAAGGATAAATCTGCGGTAAACCGGACCCGGAAAAGGTCAGCAGAATACCTACAGGAGAATAACGTCACGTTGGAAACCAAAGAAGATTATGTGGATAATTGCTTCTTACTTGATGAGGTCTTTCGGAAGATCATGGATAGTGCAAACTGCACGGCCATTACCATTAACGGATGTATGGGTACGATTATGCCGCTCTCCGAAACTTCTGCTTGTCTAACGCTCAGCTTACTTAATGATGCTGGATACCTTGCGTTTTGTGAGTCGGATTTTGTAGTGATCCCCGCTGGTTTGTTACTGGCTAACATTTCCGGAAAACCGGTATTTCTGAACGATCCAACCTACCCTCATGACGGCATCATTACACTTGCTCATTGCACTGCCCCAAGGCGGATGGACGGCAAGAACAAAGAACCGGCAAGAATCCTCACACACTTTGAATCGGATTATGGAGCAGCACCCAAAGTGGAAATGCAAAAAGGACAGGTAGTCACCAACATCATTCCTGATTTTCAGGTCAAGCATTACATGGGACTGAAGGGTAAGATCGTCGAGAATCCTTTTATGGATATCTGCCGGTCACAGATCGATATCAGTTTTGAGGCAGACAGTACCACACTGGCCAGGCGAATGCCCGGATTCCACTGGATGACGGGATACGGGGACTACCTACGGGAAACCGGATACGCCCTAAAGCGGATCGGGATAGACTGGGAAACACTCTAGGTGAGCAACATATGTTTGCAGATCCTGTTAGTAATATAGTATTGAACAAATAAAATACACATTCGATGAAAAAAAACCTCATAGTACCATTAGCATACATGGCTACCCTGCTGCTTATGCTCCCCGCCTCTGGACAGGACGTAAACACATTGACGAAAAAAGAGAAGAAAGAGGGATGGGTCCTTCTTTTTAACGGAACAGGCTTCGATGGCTGGAGGCAATGCAATGGCACTGATATGCCAAAGAACTGGATCATTGAAGACCACGCTATGAAAGTCTTTACCGGCGAAGGTAAATCCCCTGGCCGGGGTGCAAAAGGGGATATTCTGTACGGTGTCAAGAAATTCATGAATTTTGAACTGACCATCGACTGGAAAGCCAGTAAAATGGCTAACTCAGGAATCTTCTTCAACATACGAGAAGTGCCTGGTAAGCCGATCTACTATGCGGCACCGGAGATCCAGGTGCTTGACAACGTGGATGCTACCGACAATGAAATTGCCAGTCACCTGGCCGGTTCCCTGTATGATATGATCCCGGCCGATCCCAATACGGTCAAACCTGCAGGAGAGTGGAATACCATTGTCATTCGTGTAGAAGATGGCAAAGTCACCCACACACAGAATGGTGTACAGGTGGTTGCCTATGAACTGTGGACTCCTGAATGGGATGAACTGGTTGCCAACAGCAAATTCAAGAAATTCCCGGGTTTCAGCGAAGGTATTTCCAGGGAGGGTTACATCGGCCTCCAGGATCATGGCTATCCGGTATGGTTCAGGAACATCAAAATACGGGAACTAAAGTAGTATTACAAACCACGCTTTCTAATGAGAATCATGATGCTTAGCATATTACTCTGCTTGTCCATTTTTTCGATGCATGCCCGGCAACCGGGTACTCTGCGGGTCGATAACGAAACTTTTGAGGTATTAAGGAAAGTATCCGAATCGCCGCTGGCCAAAGGAGAAATTCTATTGTCTTTAACCACACATCAGGATCTGGGTTGGATCGATGAAATTGAGAAGTGTGTTGTTATGCGCGACACTCAATGGATTACTCCCTTTTTGAACCGATTGTCCGTGGAAGAAGCTTTTGAAATGGACATTGAACAATCTTCCATCATCCGGGAGTACATCACACGTCATCCTGAAAAGAAGCAGGAGATAACCAGGCGCCTGCATGAAGGGAGAATGCTGGTTGGATCGACCTATACGCAGCCTTACGAAGAGATGTATTTTTCCGAGTCGCTGGCAAGGCAGTTTTATCTGGGAAAGTTGTGGCTAAAAGAAGAGTTTGATGGTTACAATGCCACATCGTATTATAACTCGGATGTTCCGGGCCGGGCCATGCAGATGCCACAATTAATGGCAAAGGCCGGTGTGGACAACATGTTCATCAGCAGGCATGAGCGCGGCGTGTTTGAGTGGTACAGTCCGGATGGCTCCAAGGTAACCACATACTCTCCGGGACATTATATCGATTTTTATAACATTCTGGGTAAAAACAACGAGGAAGCCTTAAAGGAACTGGCTGGCCAGGCTTTGGTCTGGAGCGATGGCTACAACGATATTCCGGGAGAAAAAGCGGTTATGCCGGCTGTATTGAATTTCGAGTTTATCTGGGATCCTAAACCTGTGGAGAACCTGGATCCGTTTACGCAATTCTGGAATAGCCTGGAGAGTGTGGAAAACGAGCAAGGAGAAATACTGCAGGTAAGTTTACCGAAGATCAGGTTTTCGACACTCGATACATTTTTCAGGCAGATCCGAAAATCGACCAGGCAATTACCTTCCATTATGGGAGAGCGCCCGAATGTCTGGATCTATATTCATGGCCCTTCCCACCACTGGGCTATGGAACACAGCCGGAAGGCTGACATTTTGCTGCCTGCAGCTGAAAAATTTGCGATAGCCGATGCCCTGGTAAACGGTTCATTCTCGAAGTATCAGGTGGAACTGTTCAGCCAGGCATGGGAGTCGAAAATCTATCCCGACCATGGATGGGGGGGCAAAGGCGGACAGAGTACCGATGACATTTTCCTGATGCGGTTTGCCGATGCACAGGCAAAAGCAGAAAGATTGCTTGACCATTCGCTTCAATCTCTGGCTTCTCACATTGAAACATCACCTGACAAGGGGATTCCTGTTGTGGTGTTCAACAGCTTAAGCTGGGAACGAACCAGTCCGGTTACTTTTCACATGGACTTTGATGAAAACAGAGCAAAATCAATCCGGTTATTTACCAAAAACGGAGATGA
This sequence comes from uncultured Bacteroides sp., assembly GCA_964622985.1. Classification (GTDB taxonomy): domain Bacteria; phylum Bacteroidota; class Bacteroidia; order Bacteroidales. The sequence goes on from CAZURA010000030.1 coordinate 12,050, forward strand.
AGTGGCTGTTCAGTTGCAACATCCTGAAATATACAGGTCGGGTTATCTGAAATCGGCAGATATCACTTTTGTGGCTTCGCAAGTTCCTTCCATTGGATTTGATACCTATTACCTCAGGTATTCAGGTGAAGAAGAGAGTCAAAGCGAGGTAGCGTTCAATCCGGTTTTCGAAAACAGATTCTTTCAGGCAGAATTTGCTGATGGCGGGATTTCAAGCTTGTTTGACAAAGAGCTCAACACAGAATTGATTGAAAGCGGTTTCTTCAAAGCAGGTGATGTGTTTACCATGAAATCGCACGGAAACGGTGCCGGAGAGTTCGATGCAGTACAACAACCTGAAATGGAAGGTTTCGACAAGACCAGTAATTACAGCACCACATGGGATGTTACGGCAAACGGACCGGTGTTTACCTCTTTTAAGTTCAGGCAGCCTATCCGCCATGCCGTGGCCGAACTGGAGGTCACTTTTTATCACCCGGTCAAAAAAGTAGATTTTGATGTGGCTTTAATGAATTGGGACGGAACCATGTACCGCGAGTACCGGATGGCCATGCCGTTAAAAATGGAGAACGGCCAGGTGGCTTATGAAGCCCCTTTTGGCGTGGTTGAAGTGGGAAAAGATGAAATGCCCGGAGCAGCCGGCGAGCGTTACAACGTGCCATGCAGCGAACTCCGCCCGAGAGGTATCGAAAACTGGATACATGCATCGGGCAATGGTTTTGGTTTTACGATGGCATCCGGTGTAGTGGCCATGGATTATTTGGACCCGACCGGAAATGGCCTCAGGAATACCATTCTGCAACCGGTGTTATTAGCCTCCCGCAAAAGTTGCCATTACGAGGGGAATGATTACCACCAAACCGGAGACCATACCTTTTCATTCTCGGTGACATCGCACTCGCCCGGCTGGAATAACGGTGTAAGGTTTGGGAAGGAAGCCAATGAAAAAATATTCGCAGTGGTTAATCCTTCAACCTATAAAAATGCCGGATTAACCGAAAGCATGAGTTTTTTACAGGTCGAACCTGAAAATATCATAGTGTCGGCATTCAAAAAGGCAGAAAACGAAAGCGGTGCTGTAGTTCGCCTGTATAACCTGAGTGAAGAAGAAACTGAAGTCAGATTGAGGTTCCCGGAACCCTTTCAGAAAGCATGGCGTACCAATCTCATTGAAGAAAAACAAAACAAAATGGACATCAGGAACGGTGAGCTCCGTTTTCAAACGGGAAACCAATCCATCGAAACTGTTTTGTTAATGCATTAAATAACAATTGCTTCCGGAAGAAATGCCGGGTACCTGTTTCGATAATTCCGGCCATCCTGTCCGGTAGTTTTTAGCTACAAATCATAGGTATCTATCAGGTATAGAAGGGCGGCAATGGCAGCCGATCCCATCTGGAGTTCACGGATGTTTACCTGTTCAAAAGTGTCCAAAGGGGAATGGTGGTAGTCGAAATACCGCTGCATTTCAGGGATGAGGCTGATGAGGACTGTTCCGTATTGTTTCAGGGGACCGATATCCACACCGCCACCGCCCCTCTTGAATTGAGATATATTGTAAGGTTTAAAATACCTTTTCAGGGCAATGATTCTTTCAAGCCTTTCTCCCTGAGCATCAATTCCGAATCCCCTGGGTAAAAAACCTCCGCGATCAGATTCAAGCGCTACATAATGCTTTTCATTGTTCTGTTTCGCCAGTTCGGCGTACTTCTTCCCACCACGCTGTTCGATCTCCTCATCCATGAACATTACCGCCCGAATCGTCCTTTTGGGCTGTATACCTAATTCTTTGTATAGGCGTAATACCTCCATGGACTGTATACAACCTGCCCCGTCATCATGGGCTCCCTCGCTGTTATCCCAGGCATCAAGGTGCCCCCCCACCGTTATGATCTCATCCGGGTATTCACTGCCCCGGATCTCACCGACCACATTGTAGGAAGTAACATCCGGTTTTGTCATACAGGTACTAATAAGATGCACCTTGAGTAATGGATCCCCTTTTAGCCAAGCACTTAACAGGTTTGCACCGACTGTACTTACACAAGCTGCCGGTATTTTGTTTACACCCTCCTCGTAATACATGACCCCGGTATGGGGGTGGTCATCAACGGCGGTGGTTACCGAGCGTATAATGGCGGCAATGGCCCCGTATTTTGCAGCTTCCGAGGCCCCTTTCGTGCGCTGGTCGACTGCATCCCCGTAGGCTCTGAAGGTATTTATCATAGTCGGGGCCATCGGTCGGTTGAAAAATACAATCTTACCGCTGATTGATCTGCTACCCAGTGCTTCGAGCTCCTCAAAGTCATGCACTTCAATTACCTCACCGGTAATGCCTCGTTCACCTGTGCCTACAGACATTCCCAGTGCGGTGATCGATAGTGCTTCCGTCCCGTAAAGTGAGGAGGTCACACGTGCATATTCTTCACCCCGAATCCATCTTCTGACCTTCAGTTCCTGCAGGTAAACGCTATCGAGATCCATATCCAGCATCACCTGCCTTGTGAATTCAACGGCAGCAGCGGCCTCGGGGGTTCCGGATATCCTGCCTTCCGTTTTTTTGCATAACCACCGAAGGTTTTCATACGCCTCCCGGCTTGACAGGGCCTCATCAAATAACTGCCGGATAACCAATGAATCTGTTTCTCCTGCAGTAACCGTGGCACAGCTTATTGAAAGCAGGAGCATTAGAATTGTCCTCATTATCTGGTTCCTGAAATGATTCGCTGAAATATACTTAAATTCGATAGAAACTCTTCGCTCTTGGGTCATTCCTGGAATACAATTCAATAATTCTCATTTAAATTGCCATCCGAAAAACGGGATATAAAGATTCCTGGCATAATCTGCAGATGATAACTACAACTCCGCAGACGGAGGGTGAATCAGGCCTTATCAATAAAACTTGCATCACAAAAGTTCACCCCGACCATCCCTCCCGGTCCAGATTGCGGTAATTGACCGCTTCGGCCACATGAGTGGGATGGAGATGTTCGCTCTCCTCCAGATCAGCAATGGTACGCGCCACTTTCAGGATCCGGTCATAGGCCCGTGCAGACAAACCCAGTTTTTCCATGGCCATCCTTAATATGGATTGGCCGGCCTGGTCGACCCCGCAGTACTTTTTTACTAAACCGGTCTCCATCTGAGCATTGCTATACACTTGATCAATTCCTTCAAATCGCTTTTCCTGAAGAGTTCTGGCAGCCATTACCCTTTCCCGCATCGATTCACTCTTTTCAGAGCTACAGGCATCTGTCAGCTTGTCAAATGGAACAGGAACCACCTCCATATGGATATCTATTCTGTCCAGCAGGGGACCCGATATTCTGGACAGGTATCTTTTGATCATTCCGGGACCACAGTTGCACTCCTTTTCGGGATGGTTATAGAATCCGCAGGGGCAAGGGTTCATGGAGGCTACCAGCATAAAACTGGCAGGATATACCACCGAATAACTGGCCCTGCTCACATGTATACTGCGCTCCTCCAGAGGCTGGCGTAACACTTCCAGTACGTGTCTCCTAAATTCCGGTAACTCATCCAGGAATAATACTCCATTGTGCGCAAGTGAGATCTCTCCTGGTCGGGGCGGCACTCCCCCTCCGATCAAAGCTACATCTGAAGCTGTATGATGAGGTGATCTGAATGGACGCTCAGTGACTAACGTATCCGTTGTTTCCATCTTTCCTGCCACCGAATGAATCTTGGTGGTTTGCAGAGACTCCTCCATTGACATAGGTGGTAAAATTGTGGAGAGGCGTCGTGTTAACATGGTTTTCCCCGATCCAGGAGGGCCAAGCAGCAGTAAATTATGGTTTCCGGCTGCTGCGATTAATAAGGCACGCTTCACTGATTCCTGACCCTTAACCTCCACAAAATCGATCCCCGGTTGATCTTTTGATACTTTTTGAACAGATTGGTTGTTCCTTGTTGCCGGGAGAATTTCCAGACTCCTGTTTAAGAAAGAAACTACTTCTGACAAATGAAGAGCCGGTATCACCTCAATTCCTTCAACTACAGAAGCTTCCCCTGCGTTCTTCTCAGGGACGATCACTCCCCGAAAACCATTTTCTTTAGCATTAACTGTCATGGGAAGTATTCCTTTCACAGGCATGACACCTCCGTCAAGGGAGAGTTCCCCCATGAGCATATAGTTATTCAACCGGTCCGGATTCACTTGATCGGAGGCGGCCAGAATACCCACAGCCAAAGGCAGATCAAAATGGGTACCTTCCTTTCGAATGTCAGCCGGTGCCAGGTTGATAATGATCCTGAACCGTGGCCACTGAAATCCATTGTTGGAAAGAGCAGATTCAATTCTCTGCTGGCTCTCCCTGATGGCATGATTGGCCAGACCCACGATAAAAAATCGAATCCCCTGGGTAATATTGACTTCAATAGAGATCAGAGTAGCGGAAATCCCGCTGAGGGAGCTGCTGAATGTTCTTACTAGCATGATTTACTCTCGTTACCTTATTAATGTCACACCATGATGAAATATCGTAACTCCTATTACTTTTTCAATCACAAGTAAGCGTCATCCAGGGCAAATCCGCCTGATGCTCTGCAATATAGAACCGAATGGGTTTTGAAATAACGGATCCGCAGTGATGAGTAAATGCCTTTGGGCATTTAATCTACCAAACAACTTCTCGAACAGACCATCCTGCTCAACCGTATACAACTCAGCCATTTGCTCGATTTAAAGAAAGTGGTCAGTCATTTTTTCAATTTTCGGATGTCACAACACGGTTACATATCATTAAAGTGGTGACTTTTCATACATCTATTCTTGTTAATAAGAAGCTTTCTATGGCATTATGAATGAGCTACATAGAAGAGCTCTTGCTGAAATAACTGAAAAGCGAAAATGTCACATAATCACAAAGTGTCACAAGTGTGTTACATTCGTTTTCTGCTAAACGGGACTCCCATAAACACTCAAACCAAAGTCCTGTTTCGCTGATTATCCGCGGACTAACAAATTATCCGACATGGCGTGACGAAACCAGGATTTGAGATCAGAGTAACGGAAATCCCGCTGAGGGAGCTACTGAATGTTCCTACCAGCATGATTTACTCTCGTTACCTTATTAATGTCACACCATGACGAAATATCGTAACTCCTATTACTTTTTCAATCACAAGTAAGCTTCATACAGGGCTTTATGATAAAAAAAAGTCTCAGAAAGAATAGTCTGCTCCATCATATGATCCTACTGGGTTCCAACCGGCAATTCCCCCCTGGCATCCAATCATACGATCCGGGAAGGATGAAAATCTTACCTTTGCCATGGAAAAATGATTAATCAAATTGATAATAGATACATGAAAAATTACCTGCTCATATCCCTGATCTTCCTTGTTCCGGCCCTCCTCTCAGCTCAGCTCATTGATGACGAAGCTGACAAGTGCGGTAGCAGTGCGGAATTAAAAGCTGCAGAGTTAGAGGTGCTGGGCGACCACTGGGGGTATGGCTTTGAGGATCTGTTGAGCGATCTGAATGTTTGGGGAGATAGTGAATTCGTCCGTATCCATACCTTTGGTGAAAGTACACTGGGAAGAGAATTATACGAACTGATTATTACCGATACTACATCCCTTGAGGAGGAGAAGCACAGGATCTATATACATGCCAGGACTCATCCGGGTGAGGTTCAGTCTACCTGGGTAACCAACGAGATCATCAGCTATCTCCTGGGTGACAGTGAGATAGGCTCCTTTATGAGGAATACTTGCATATTTCACATCACACCCATGTACAATCCAGACGGTGTGGAGTTGGAGTATCCCAGGGAAAATGCCAACGGCATAGACATTGAAAGCAACTGGAGTGCAGTCTATCCAGAGGATGAGGTGGTCAACCTGAGAACCCGTTTTGAAGATCTCATGTATGAGGATATTCCGGTTGAAATCGCACTGAATATGCATTCTGCCTATGCATGTAAACGTTATTTCGTTTACCATCATGAAAACGGAACCTCCAGTCTATTTACTGATCTGGAGAAAGCGTTTATTGGAGCAGTACAGAATTACTTTCCAGATGGAATTGAACCCTACACATATTACGTGAGCTGGATCAACGGAACCCCTGACTATTATCCGGAAAGCTGGTGGTGGAACAATTTTGCCGAGGATGTAATGGCATTGACCTATGAAGATATGAATTGTGCTTCAGCAGGCTCTTATGACAAAACAGCTTACGCCATCCTACATGGGATCTCTGACTACCTGGATCTTGGATATGGAGTGGGTTATGGTAAACCTGAGAGCCGTTCCTTGAAGATAAAGGCTTATCCGAATCCATTCAATGAACAGGTATTTGTTGAATGGACAGGTGGCGAGGAGCTGAAATCAGTCCATATCATGGACATGCAAGGGCGAATAGTTTATCAGATAACTGAAACGGAAGTAGAGGATGGACACCTGACCTGGTACGGCGAAGATCGCAACGGCAACAACGTACCGGCAGGGATCTATTTCGTTACAATGACCTACAAGAACCGGATCGAGAGCATCAAGTTGGTTAAGATGTAGCTTGTTGCTCTTCTGGTAGATCCTTTAGGCTTCACCTAGTCATACGAATTGTACATTTTACCCGGCATGGATTGTTCTTGCAACCCTTTTTTACTGCTTTTTTAGTTACTCTACTGCATTTATAGTTGCATAACGTAATATTAAGTTGTAGATTTGCGTTATTGACTTAAGGAAATCCCATGACGAAAAAACTGACCAAAGCAGAAGAGGAGATTATGCTGATCCTCTGGAATCTTGAAAAAGCCACCATCCGGGATGTGATGAATGAACTACGGGAACCCGATATTCCCTATACTACTGTGTCCACTGTAGTCAGGGTACTGGAGAAAAAAGGATTCGTAGGTCACAAAGCTGTCGGGACCACCTACATCTATTATCCCTTATTGAATAAGAAAGAGTACTTAAAGGGTTATCTGTCGGGAATTGTTGCTAACTATTTTGATGGATCATTTTCCAGGCTGGCAGCATTCTTTGCCAGGGAGAACGATCTTGGAATGAGTGATATACAGGATCTGATGGATGAAATTGAACGCGAGTTAAAAGAGAATAAGAATCATGAATGATATGCTAATATATCTTGCAAAAGTTTCGGCCGGATTGGGGATCATATTCCTTCCTTACTACTTTCTCTTCAGGAATGATCCCAATCTGGTGTTGAAACGGTTTTACCTTCTGCTGGGAGTGTGTTCCGCCTGGATTTTCCCATTGATTGTTTTTCGTAAACCGGAGATGGTAGTCAACTTTGCACCTATCGTTTTTATAGATCCGGAAGAGACAAGTTCCCTGCCCATTACCCTGAATGACTCCCTATCAGAGTCGAGTCTGACCATCAACTGGGTCAGGCTGTTGATTGTGGCTTACCTGACTGGAACGCTTTTCATGTTTCTCAAAAACCTGTTCATCATCATCCGGTGGAATATCACCTGGAACAGGACAAAGCGTGGAGATGGGATCGCCTTTACAGAGAGTGACCAGGTATTTACTCTTTTTTCAAAGATTTTTATTCCCAGGAAGCTGCAGGAGGAGGAGCAGGACCTGGATCAAGTGATACTCCATGAAAGAGCGCATATCGATCAATTCCATCATGTGGATCTCATACTGATGGAAATCGCCTTGCTGCTTACATGGTTTAATCCTTTCTCATGGCTTATTTCCAGGATGATTAAAGAAAATCACGAACACCTGGCTGACAGGCAAGTACTATCAGCCGGAACAAATCCTGTTCGTTACAGGGCCCAACTGCTCAACCACACCCTGGGTGTGAATGTGTTCAGGTTGGGCAACCAGTTTAATCATTCTTTAACTCTTAAAAGATTCAACATGATGAAAAAGCCAACCAGGTCCCCGCTGGGGATCGTCAAAATTGCCATGATCATACCCTTGGTGCTGATCACTCTAGGACTCACCACTGGTTTGCCTCCACAGGAGAAGCCCATCAAAGGAAGAGTCATATTTGCCGATTCCGGGGAACCGGCATTAGGTGCGTCTGTGATCATCTCCGGAACTACCACGGGCACTGTGGTAGACAGAGAAGGAAAATTCGCACTTAATGTAAAGGGAGATCCTGAGATAGTCATCTCCTTCGTGGGCTATGCTTCCCTTCGTATTAAGTCTTCGAAAATCGGTAAAAAACCTATGAAGCTTGAAAGGAAAACCTACAAGATAGATCTGGCTGACACCCCAGAGAAAGAATTGAAATTGGAGGCGGAGGCCATTACCGTCAAGACAAAGAACCAGGAACTCAAGGCCGATAAAATTACGATCACCACATCCGGGACAGAGATAAAAAATCCGGTATATGTGCTGGATGGAGAGGTCGTTGATAAGATAGACCACCTTGATCCTAACCTGATAGAAAGCATATCGGTGATAAAGGACCCGGAAGATGAGCTGGTGAACAAATATAATGCCACAGACGGATTGATTCTGATCCATTCGAAAAAAGGCCTTTCCACCTCCGAGAAAAAGCAGGTAGAATCGTTCAAAAAGGATGGAGAACTCTTTTATGTAGTGGAAGATATGCCCATGTTTCCGGGCGGGAGAAAGGAATTAAAAAAGCATATCTATTCCCATCTCAAGTATCCTGAATCCGCTAAGAAAAAGGGTATCAGTGGAGAAGTACAGGTGCAGTTCGTGGTCACCACTTCTGGAAAACTGGAGAACATCCAGGTGGCTCGCAGCTCCTACGAGGGATTTAACAAACCAGCCATTGCGGTTTTTAACAATATGCCAGACTGGAAACCTGGTTCTCAGCGTGGTAAGCCGGTCAAGGTTCAAGTTGTTATTCCTGTCAGGTTCAATGCCGGCACGGAATAATCCTGGATAATTAAGCCAATCAGGAAGTGAGGCTGTCTGCATCTGTGGACAGCCTCACACTTTTTATTTCCATACTTTCCTACTTTCATCTTTTCTACTTATCACTTTCTACTTTTTACTAACTTTGTGGTTCAATATAATCATCATGGGCGTACCCAGGTTCATAAAACTTCCGAGGCACAAGCGATTTGAATATTCGCCGCGTTACTGGGATCCTGAAAAGGAGGAGCGGGAAGACCGTATCAGGCAGATCAAGCAGGAGATGGGGATTGAAGTACCCGCTGATCCTACTCGAACCACCATCAAGAGGGGTTCCTTCAGGCAGGCTAGCCGGCATACTAAAGTGAAAGCTACTCGGAGTTCCAACATAAGACTTTTAGTCATCCTTGCGGTACTCTTTTTTCTTGCTTACCTCATATTCTTCAGGTAGATGTCAGATATCATCCATGTACTGAGTGATGCTGTAGCCAATCAGATCGCAGCTGGTGAAGTGATACTGAGACCAGCCTCTGTGGTAAAAGAGCTGATGGAGAATGCAGTGGATGCCGGAGCCACCTCAGTCAAAGTCTTTGTAAAGGATGCTGGTAAAACCTTGATTCAGGTAATTGACAATGGTTGTGGAATGTCGGAAAGGGATACTGCTAAGTGTTTTGAACGACATGCCACATCAAAAATTACAAAGACAGAGGATCTTTTTGGCATAAAGACCATTGGATTTCGTGGGGAAGCTTTGTCCTCCATGGCTGCTGTTGCAGAGGTGTCGGTAAAGACCAAACGAGCGGAGGATGAAGTAGGTACTCATGTTCGGATTGCCGGATCCAGGTTTGAGTTTCAGGAACCCATTCAAACCCAGGTGGGAACAAATTTTCTAGTCAAAAATCTCTTCTTCAATATTCCTGCAAGAAGGAAATTTTTAAAGAGCGATCATACAGAGTTGAGACATATCATCAATGAGTTCAATCATGTGGCACTTACAAATCATGAGTTGGAGTGCACCCTGATACACAATCAGACAGAGATCCTTCATTTGCGTCCAGCCAACCTGAGACAACGAATTATCGGAGTATTTGGTAAGTCGCTCAATTCCTATCTGATTCCTCTGGAAACCGAGACCTCACTCATAAAGATCGGAGGGTTTATCGGCAAACCGGAACATGCCAGAAAAACGTATGGCGAGCAATTCTTTTTCGCGAACAACCGGTTCATAAAGCATCCATACTTCCACAAAGCGGTCATGAATGGGTATGATCAAATCCTTGCCGCTGACTATATTCCTTCCTATTTTATCTTTTTTGAAACCGATCCTTCTAGGATGGATGTGAATATCCACCCCTCCAAAACGGAGGTTAAATTTGAAGATGAACGTTCCATCTGGCAAATACTGCTTGCCTCAGTAAAAGAGGCTATTGGAAAGCACAACCTCTCGCCCTCTCTGGACTTTGACCGGGAAGGAGTTATTGATATACCGGTGCTCACCAAGGATACGGAAGTCCATATACCGGGGATCGACACCAATCCCACCTATAATCCATTCGAAAAAGAGAAAAGATACGAGCAAGAAAGAAAGAGTACCCCTTACCATGACGATAGATTTGAAGGGTGGGAACAGCTATTTGATCCTGTGACTACATCGGCAACTAGTAGTAACAGGAATATCCAAATCAGGAACAAATATATCCTCTCTCCTGTTAAATCAGGTGTAATGGTGATTGACCAACGCAGGGCACACGAAAGGATTATCTATGAAAAGATGCTAGCAGCACAGGAGAAGAATCAACCTCTTCCTCAACAGTCGCTCTTCCCCGAGACCATCAGGCTCAATGCATCTGATTATCAGGTGTGCCTGGAAATGCTGGATGAGCTGGAAAAACTGGGATTTGATATCAGGGACTTCGGAAATAATAGTGTAGTGATACACGGCCTTCCGGCTAATATATCCGCAACCCCCGCAGGTACCAAGTTGGAAATGATGATAGAACAGTTTAAAACACTGTCAGATGATCTCAACTCGGGAAGCAACGAACGCATTGCCAGGGCAGCGTCCAGAGCCTCAGCCATTGAATATGGAACACAGCTTACAGAGATAGAAATGCAGGAGGTGGTTGATCAGCTTTTTGCCTGTGCCAATCCAAATCACTCACCTTCCGGAAAACCCATAGTAAAGATTTTAGAGCTGGAGGATCTGGATAGTTACTTTAAAGATTAAGATTATGAGTAGATTTTATTCAGGAAGATTAAGTAATACTCCACCGGTGGTTAAAAACCTGATCCTGATTAACGTGGTCATGTTTGTAAGTTTGATCCTGTTCAGACAGATGTTTCAGATTGACCTCAATCGGTTGCTCGGTTTGTACTATTTCCAATCCCCACTGTTCAAACCGTGGCAAATCGTCACCCATATGTTTATGCATGGAGGTCTCACCCATATCTTTTTTAATATGTGGGCCCTTTGGATCTTTGGAAAGACTCTGGAAAGTGTCTGGGGTAGTCAACGTTTCCTGATCTACTTCCTTGTCACAGGTTTAGGAGCCGCATTTATTCACACCTTTGTGAATTTTTTGCAATATGCTCATGAGATCTCTGCATTGAAAGCTGCATATTCTGTGGATAGGATCAATATTGCTTTGCTCAATCAGATTCTTCAAAAAGGAAATCCCTTTTTCGATCTGGGGAAGAATCTGGCTATTCCCACAGTAGGTGCGTCGGGAGCAGTATATGGAGTGTTGCTGGCATTTGGAATGCTCTTTCCCAATACCCCACTCTTTATCATTCCTATCCCTTTCCCTATTAAAGCCAAATGGTTGGTAATTGGTTTTGGGGCACTGGAACTTTACCTGGGGATAACGCAAACCGGGGGCAACATTGCACATTTTGCGCACCTGGGTGGTATGATTTTTGGATTTGTATTGATAAAGTACTGGAACAGATTCACACAAAATTTTTACTAACCTGCTGGTTTAATGAGCATTATCAATGAAATAAAAGATTCTTTCAGTAAAGGAACCACCCTGCATAAGCTGATATACCTTAACCTGGGGCTCTTTCTGGCAGTACAATTTGTCAGGATTATCCTTTTCCTGTCCAACGCCTACGACCTCTTTGATAACTTTCTCAATTACCTGGCCATACCAGCCAATCTGGAAATATTGATAAAACGTCCTTGGACTGTAGTATCCTATATGTTCCTTCATGTGGATTTCATCCACATCCTCTTTAACCTGCTGTGGTTATATTGGTTTGGAACTGTATTTATCCAGGAATTGGGAATAAAGAAGCTGCTGAGCACATATCTGCTTGGAGGGCTTGCAGGGGGACTCCTCTATGTTTTCTTCTACAATGTCTTCCCTGTATTTGAACCTGTGCGAGATGGATCTATTGCACTGGGAGCCTCTGCATCGGTCATGGCCGTGGTTGTTGCGGCCTCCACTTATCAACCGGAAAGAAGAATGCATCTGATTCTTATAGGACCGGTGAAGATAATATACATTGCGGTGATCATGTTCGTATTTACCTCACTGGTTGATTTCTCTGTAAATACAGGTGGTAAAATCGCTCATATAGGAGGAGCACTGATGGGTTTTTTGTTTGCCTATTATTATAAGCGGGGTAAAGATATATCAAGAGGGTTTGACCGGATGATGGACCAGGTGAGCTCCTGGTTTAAGCCGGGCAAACAAAGAATGAAGGTCACTCATAAACGATCATCCAGCGATATTGAATACAACAGGGAAAAAGCTGCAGAACAAAAAGAGATGGATCAGATCCTGGATAAGATCTCCAAAGCGGGATATGACAGCCTCACTGACAGGGAGAAAGAACTGTTGTTCAGGATGAGCGATAAAAAATAATCGTGGAAAGATTTACAGACAGAGTGATTCTGATCCTGAACTATCTGGCTGCTGCCGGATTGTTGCTGGCATATTTATCACCGGGAATAAATCCTTCCAGGTTCCTTCTTCCGGCGCTTTTTGGTTTAGCATACCCCTATCTTCTTATACTGAACTTGCTTTTTCTCTCTTACTGGTTGATTCGTTTAAAGAAAGAGATCCTGATTTCGACTATTGTCATTCTGCTTGGCTGGAATCATCTTAACAACCTGTTACCCCTCAATTTCAAAGATGCCAAAATACCGGAAACAGCCTCCACAGAAAGGATGTTCAAGCTGCTCTCCTACAACGTCAGGGGATTCGATATATATCAATGGAGAAATGACCCTCAGGTAAAGAGGGAGATATTTGATTTTATTGAGCAACAGGAACCGGATATTCTCTGTTTTCAGGAGTATTATACCTCATTCCGAAATGGAGAATCCCATAGTGATTTGTCAAAGCAACTACCATCCCTGCCACAAAGTGCTGTGTATTACAGTGCAGACCGGTCCAACAGAAACGGTTTTGGAATTGCCACCTTCAGCCGGTATCCCATTATTAAGAAGAGCCGTATTCCCTTTAACACTTCATTTAATGCGGCCATGTATACCGATATTCTGTTCCAAGGTGATACCATCCGGGTATTCAATGTTCACCTTCAATCCATCAGGTTCCGGAGAGAGAACTATGCCTTTTTGGATACCATGAGACTAAAATATTCCAATGACCAAATGAGAGAGCTGCGAAACATCGGATCACAGTTAAAAACGGCCTTCGAACTTAGAGCTGAACAGGCCGAGATGATTTCCAACTATATCAAGAATTCACCATATCCGGTAATAGTCCTGGGAGATTATAATGATACACCTCAATCGTACGCATACAGGAAAATAAAGAAAGGGATGCATGATGCATTCAGAAAATCGGGAAGAGGATTCGGGAATACCTATGCAGGAGAGTTACCCTCATTTCGGATCGACTATATCATGTATAGCAATCCCCTGGTTTCCTATCAGTTTAAGCGCATCAAAACCGACTATTCGGACCATTTCCCGATAACCACGTGGCTATTCCTTCCCGGAGAAGGTGAACCCAGATAACATCTCAACTATCTCTTAACGAGAACTTTTCCTGTCATGAGCCCTTCATCAGCGTGTATGGAATAGATGTAGACTCCCTCCTTTAGATGCTGCAAAGAAACCTCAATCATTCCTTCAGACTCTTTCTGCATGGAAATGGGAGTCTCCAGAACCCGCCTGCCAGTCATATCAAATAACTCCAGTTTCGTGGCCACTTCGCCTCCTGTATCCACATGCAACAGGTCAGATACCGGATTTGGATACACTTGAATTCTCCTTTGTTCTTCAAAGATTTCCGCTCTGGTGACTTCCAGGCTCTCATTGATCGCTGACACAGTGTTCGTGATATCATTCCCTGCCACCAGTATCCCTTTATGGAACAGGACTCCCTGATGGTTAACAACCAGCAGTCTGTCGTAGGTGGTCTCATAAGTAGCCGCAATATCTCCTCCTGATAACCCAAGCGGGAAGGTGATGCCTGCGCTGCTTTTGAACTGAGTAACGCTGTTCTCGTTGGATGTCACATTCCATGTATCAATACCCACTGCAACAAAGTTTTCATTATCCTTGAACTGCTGATAGATATTTGATTCCACATTGCCGCCATTTGCCACACAGCTGGGACAACCATTTCCAAAAAAGAATATCATCACTACTTTACCTGCCTGTTCTGACAGTCTGAACGTATCAGCTTCCAGTATAGCCACCTCAAAATCGGGTGCCTGTTCTCCTACCTTCTGTGCATAGGTTTGACCTGAACTTGAAATCAGAAGGATCATTATTACTTTCAATAGGTTTTTCATCTCATCTTGTATTTAGTGTCTAGATCGCCTGCTATTTCTTTAAAACTTAGTTCGTAATCTGAGCTCAACTCCCTCAAAATCGAGCACTTCATAACAAATGCCTGAGTTACATGCTGGTCCACCTCGTCGTTTCCCGGCAAACAAAGAGAGAGTGCTTAATGGAGTAATCCGGTAACTGGCTTCAATTCCGGGCCAGTGCCTGTATCCTGATTCAATTTCCGGAGTGTCGGGTCTGTCATTTAAAAAGGGATCGTTGCTCATCTCCCACAGCATGGAGACCGATAATCCGGGCGATTTTGTAACACCCAGTATCACTACACCATTATGTATATTTACCCGCTCCAGGAGATCTCTTTCAATAAACTGATATTCCAGATGAAGCTGAGTGGACCACTTTCCAATGACTGTAAAATCCCACATACCTCCGGTAGCGTACCTTCTTTCTTCTGATTTGAATGGGTCAGAAGCATAATCTACAAAAAGGGTAATGTCGTTCCTCTTTCCCGGATAGAAACTATACTCCACAAAAAACTCGGTGAAAACAAAATCATTCCAAAACTGATTCAACGAACGTGAATAATTCACCACCAGGTGTTCATGGGTATTGAACGTGTAATATCCTTCCAGTTGAATTCCCGACTCATCCAGTAATTGAGGCACATGGATACTCCGGTTCAGCACCTTATATTTTTGCTCCCGTATAGCAGTAGGAGGATCGCTGATTCCTGCTCCGATCAACAGGTTATGATAATTCTTATACTCGAAACTGAGTCCAAACGAACCCAGATTAAAACTGAGAGAACCATACAAACCATACCTGGACATCTCATCCATGGTCAGCACAGGAAGATCTGATGAGAGGTTATGGACATATTCAAAATTATAGGAGAGGAGAGCTGGTAAAGAACCTGAAATCAGTATCGAATAGAAATAGTCTTCAGCAAATGAATTGCTGTTTCTCATCAGAATCAGACCCAGTGTCTGTTGATAAAGAGATATCCCCGATTCAACTGCCTCCACCAGGTCGATCCTTCTATCTTCCATGGAGAGTGTAGGGGGCAGTGTGTTCACCAGCGATTTTCCTCTGAGTGCCTGAAAATACCATATATCACCACTGTATTTTGCGGAAAAACCCAGCATATCCCGGTAAAATCCATACCGTGTACGATACGCTTCTTCCTCAAAGACTGAGGCGGAT
Organism: uncultured Bacteroides sp.; assembly: GCA_964622985.1. Lineage (GTDB taxonomy): Bacteria > Bacteroidota > Bacteroidia > Bacteroidales. The sequence goes on from CAZURA010000030.1 coordinate 27,855, forward strand.
ACTTCATATCCCCTCATCAGCAAACCATTACCAAGGGTTTCAATGAAGGTCCCAGTCTTCAACTGAAACTTACCCTTTCTGTAATGAACCTGGAATTGGCTCAATTGCGAATAGGTACTCCCCTCAGTTTGACTCAGAAAATGCTCATAACGCAGGGAGGCCTTCAATCCTTTGTATCGGTAAGCCAGGTTCAACTGATCATAATGAGATGAAAGATCGGCAGGATTCTCATAGGGAAGATTTCCAAGCTGGTACTCGAATAAATTATTGCCTGAGAGTTGCCCCTGGACGGTAGTGATTGGCCCGAGGATCATGATAGATAATAAACTCCTCTTTAACATCTTACTTTTCCAATGCACTAATAATATGATCTCTGATAGTCACTTCGTCACCCGGCCTGAATCCTTCATGAAAATATTTGAGCTCACCGTCTCGATTATATAGTAGCAATGTGGGGACAGCCATAATCCCCAGTTCGCTCATCAATTCACTATTCACATCCCGAAGTATGGGATAGGTGACACCCATCGATTGCACAAAGGGCTTTATTTTGGATTGGTTTCTGGGTCCGTCAACACTAATCCCTATAAAATTGACCCCTTCCTCAGCAAATTCTTCTGCCATTTCGTTCAACAGCGGGATCGCTTTTATGCACGGCTGACACCATGTGGCCCAGAAGTCAATGACAGTCAATTTACTACCCTTAAGCTGATCATATTCCTTCCACTGTTTATCCAGGTCTTGCAGTCTGAAGAGAGGTTCCTGGGCATAAGTACATGATATGAATAGGAAAAGCAGGACTGCTCCAGTGTAAAACTTCATCGTTTGATCGGTTATTTAGTTCTTTGACGGGGAAGGTGCAAACACCTTACATCACAAGGGAGGGAAAATTTGGTTGGAAGTATTCATCCAGAAGATAGTGGGGCAGATCAATTACCCGACCCTGGTAATAGTCAATAATGACCGTGTCGGATGTACAGATGGCGTCACTTTTCTCATGCATGAGTCGTTGATCGGGTGAACTATCGGTGACGGCTTCTCCCTCGATATCCATCTGAACCATATCTTTTGACAGCTCTATGGATAGACGTCCACTAAATGAAACCGGTTCATCCAGATAGAGTATATAAGTTACTCCCTTCCATTCCTTCAGCACATCCAGCATGAGATCTATTGCACGTTTGAACACCGGCTTGTTCACAATCCTGCCTCTCATCTCTCCTGCATCGCGTAGCATCCCGTCATTGCTGATGAAAAGTGGCTTCCCGAGCAGATAGTTATTGATGGTGAACAGTATATTGTAAGCATCAACCAGAACCAGGTCGCCACTGTGGACAGTTCCTATCTTTTTTCTTCTGGCCAAGGCCTGTTCCTCCGCAGAAATTCCCCGGTATAACACTTGCCGCATATCCCTGGTTAGCATGAATTTATCACCTACCAGTTTAAGTGCAGCTTTTTGAGGATATTCCCTGGACAACATCCACAAATACTCATTTGCTGCGAGCAAAAGATCTTGTGAAAATTGAACGCTCATATAACAAATGTACAACATTATTGCTTATTGGGCTGAAAAACAGGTATATAGAATTATTAACAAATCGAAGCATGAGCCATTGGAAGCGTGAAGCATTTTTCTTTATCTTTAATCAGAGTGAACTAAAACGTATTCATCATGAAGAATCTAGTAGGTATCGTTTTGTTAGGAGTGATTGTTTCATCATGCAGTCTGTTTCAGAAGCCATCAATGACTCAAGATCAGATCGATGCCATGGTGGCAGAGAACCAGGCTTTAAAGGCTCAGGCTTCAGAATCAAAAGACCTTGAGGATCAACTGGCGCTTGCCCGGATGCAGGTGGATGAAGCCATGTTAAAGCTGGCAACATGTGAAGAAGCGGCAAAGGCGAAGGTCCATATCATTGTGGGAGCGTTTAAGAACTCCTCCTATGCAGACCAATATGCTGCAGATATGAAAGGAGCAGGTTACGACGGGAATATTCTGGCAGGACCTTATAACTTTAATCTGGTTACCGCCAGTTCACATGAATCAATCAGGGATGCACTCTCTGCTCTTATGGATGTCAGAGGATCTGTCATCGAAACTGCGTGGGTGTATATAGAATAAGAAAGTAGGAAAGTAGGTAAAAGTAATCTTTCAACTTCTTACTTTTAACTATCTAACTAGCAGCGTAGTTGCGATGCGTCAAGTCCCACTCATGATGAATAGTGGCTGGAACTCAAAGCTCTTGAAATGAGGACGCAGGCGTTCTGTGTTGAAGTGCTTCTTCACATCCACAAGCTTTTTCGTGCTTGTAACCACATCCACAGGAGCATTGTCATATCTTCCGTTTCTAAGCACCACAAGTCGTCCATGGATCCCCTTTAAAATAAGGTCAAGAGCCAGGTTACCATATGCCATGGGCACAATGGAATCAATGGCATCAGGATCACCTCCTCTGACCAGATATCCCAGATGCTGGTTGATGATGTTTATTGGCACTCCATTATTGAATTGGGCCGATTCGGCTTTGATCAGATCAGAAACCGCAGTCCCGATCCCTCCCAGTTTGGCATGACCGTATGCATCCTTCTCCCCAGCTTTAAACATCATCTTATCCATCCCTTTAAAGGTAGCACCTTCAGAGACCAGTACTACGGAATAATTGCTTGGATTCTGCATACGGTCCTCCACCAGCAATTCTGTCAGGTGGGTAATGTCAAATCTATGCTCGGGAATAACACATCGGTTTGCTGCCCCCGCCATGGTGGGTAACATGGCTGTAAAACCGGCATACCTGCCAAATACTTCCAGAACCAGGATGCGCTCATGTGAACCTGCAGAGGTCCTTAAGGTATTGGTCATGTTAATGGTCCGGGTAACACAGGTGCTGAAACCGATGCAATAGTCGGTGCCAGGTACATCATTATCCATGGTTTTGGGAATAGCGATCACTTTGAAACCTTCTTTGTAAAGGCGTACACCGTAACTCAAGGTATCATCTCCACCGATGGGGATCAGATAATCGATCCCCAGGAATGCCAGGTTCTCAAGCACCTCGGGAGTCAGATCATTGACCTCCTTTTGATATGAATCTTTCAGATGACTAGGAACATTTTCCTTCTTCACCTTGCTTGGATTGACCCTGGAGGTATGTAGAAAAGTTCCACCGGTGCGACCTGCTTTGTTGACGATCTGCTCCGTTAGGACCATAAAGTGCTCACTGTTATCTGCATTCTTATCACGAATGACTTCCGTGATTCCTGACCAGCCCTTTCGCAATCCGATCACCTGATAACCCTCCCTGAGGGCACGAACCGTAACAGCACGAATAGCTGGATTAAGCCCCGGCACATCTCCGCCACCTGTTAAAATACCAATAGTTCCTTTTTTCTTATTCCCCTGTGCCATGATTTTTTCTTTTAAAAATAAGCCAATAATTGATATAAATCAATGGCAATCTCCAGCTCAGGGAGATTACTCCTCCCATTTCAGAATCTTCAGGAAGTCATACTCTTCAGGATTCTTCACATATTTCCTGGCAGCCCGGTAGTCTTCCTTATTGATATAGTGGAGGTTATTTCTAAAGATCACCTGAACCTGCTCAGATTCGACATTGACAAGTCTTGGCTTTACTTTTCCACTCTCATCCTCCACATCCTTCAAATAGAGAGGAGAAATGTTTCCAGCGCGATCGATGGTGGTCATGCATCCGGTCTCCCCTTTTGTATAAAGGCTATACACACCTAATCCCAATCGGGTCGCATAGGACAGGTCATAGGCTATGGGCCTGCAACAACGTAATTCATATCCGATCTCCTCCGGACGGCTCTTTACAATGATACGCAGGTTCTTCAGGTGTTGCTGGGTAAGCATATTAAAAATGTGCGACTTACTCACGTTCCCAAGTTCAGGATGACCGTGATCATCATAGGTGAAATTGATGCCTGTATCTATGATCTCCTCATCACTCATAAAGTGAAATACTCCTTCACTGATCATCGCAACTCCGTAGTCAATGCCCAGGATCCTGCGCTTTACCATGGAAGATATCACCATCCTGGTGATCTTATCAAAGGTGATTTTTGTCTTGTTGAACATCTCCGGAATGATAATCATGGGGTAGTGACAAGCAGTACCTATACCGAATGCAAGATGGCCGGCTTCACGACCCATTGCACTCACCACAAACCAGTTCCCACTGGTACGTGCATCTTCATATATGGTGGTCGATAATCTTACGCCCTCCTCTTTGGCTGAATGGTATCCAAAGGTTGGGGTTCCCTCCGGTAGTGGCAGATCGTTGTCAATGGTCTTGGGTACATGGATATTCTTTACATCCATCTTCTCTTTGGCCAGGAACTTGGCTAAACGGTTAGCTGTTGAAGCCGTATCATCCCCTCCTACGGTTACCAGAAGCTTCACATTATTCTTCTTGAAGAAATCGACATTAAACTCCTCGTCCTTAGGCTTGTACCTACTCATCTTCAGAGCAGATCCCCCACGGCTGTATATCTGGTCCGCGTAGTCAAAATCCAGGTATTCAAAAGCGGGCTCATCAGAGAACAGACTTTTATATCCTCCATTAATTCCCAGCACATTGAATCCGTTATTAATAAAGATCTTAGTGACTGAGCTGACTACAGTATTAATTCCGGGGGCAGGGCCTCCTGCACATAAAATGGCTACAGCTTCTTTCATAAGTTATAATTTGCTTTCATTTCAATGGATTATCAAGACAATTGTTAAAACGAGCCGCCAAATTACATAAAAATGAAATTGTATCCATTGTTGAAATGATCTAAATTAGTCTTCTATTATTGTTAATTTTGCCGTACTTATGGAGGGAACAGACGTGGCATCAAAGTTTTCAGATCGCATTTATAGTTTCTTCCTGATCAGGTGGATCAGGTGGATCTTTATTTTGCTGTTGACCATCCCCATAAAATTATACCAATGGGTGATTTCTCCCGCCCTTCCCAGAACATGCCGATACTATCCCACATGTTCCGAATATGCCCTGGAATCCTTACGTGTACATGGTCCTTTAAAGGGATTGGTATTGGGAACAAAACGGATTTTTAGTTGTCATCCTTGGGGTGGACACGGACATGATCCCGTACCTCCCAAAGAGACTCCATTGTATAAGATTCTCAAGCCGGCAAAAAAATGAGCAGATACACCCTTTTTGCAACACTCTTCCTGTTTCTGTCAGCGTGCACTCCCGCAACAGATTCAACTGACAAACTGATGATCAGCGTCACTATCCTTCCGCAGCAATATTTCCTTGAACGTCTGGCAGGTGACAAAGTGGAGGTCAATGTGATGATTCCCCCGGGTGCCAGTCCAGCCACCTACGATCCCACTATTTCTCAACTAAGCAGATTGGATCAATCACAAGTGTACATGAAGATGGGTTATGTGGGTTTTGAGTTGAGCTGGATGGAGAAGATAAGAGCGGTAAATCCTGACATGAAGATTGTCGATCTCTCTCAGGGAGTTGAATTGGTTCATAGTGAAGAGGTGAAACACCAGGGACATAGCCACGGAGGTACCGATCCTCATATATGGATGTCGGTCCTGAATGCGAGAATCATAGCTCGAAACATCTATGATGAATTGCTTATACAAATGCCAGATGAGAAGGAGTTTCTGAAGACCAGGCTTGCTGCTTTAATGCAGGAACTGGATTCACTACATGTGAGTATTTCAGACAAATTGTCCGAAATAGACAACCGGAGTTTCATGATATATCATCCTGCACTCTCCTATTTTGCCCGCGATTATCAATTGGAGCAATACCCCCTGGAGATCGAAGGTAAAACGCCATCGCCATCCTACATGAGAATGATGACAGATCTTGGGAAAGAGAAAGAGATCTCAGTCATTTTCATACAGAGCCAGTTTGACCATACCCATGCCGAAGTCCTGGCCAAAGAGCTAAATGCCAGGATTATTCAATTCGATCCATTGGACAAGGAGTGGAGCAGACAGATGTTTTTCGTGGCAGATCAGATTAACACCTCATTGTAATGGGAAAACCACTGATAGTGATTCGGGATATGAATGTATCCTACCACAGACAGAAGGTTCTGGATGATATTTCATTTTCTGTTCACGAAGGGGATTTCATTGGAATTATTGGGCCAAACGGAGGAGGTAAAACCACACTGATCAAGGTAATTCTTGGATTATTGAAACCGGTAAATGGAACTGTTGATTACTATCTGGACAAATCAGAGATGAGCTATCTTCCTCAGAGCAACCAGTTGGATGATCGTTTCCCCATTACGGTTCGTGAGGTGATTGCTTCGGGATTGGAGCATGGTATAAAATTGGGGATTAAGGCTAGGTCCTCTGAAAGAGGTCTGATCAATTCAACTCTGGAAAAGGTGGGGCTTGAATCTCTTCACTCAAGGCCCATTGGTGAACTTTCGGGGGGTGAGTTCCAGCGTACGATGCTGGCCAGGGCTATCATTTCCTCACCCAGGTTACTGATACTCGATGAACCCGATACACATGTGGATAATCGGTTTGAGATGGAATTGTACGATTTGTTAAAGCAGTTGAATGATCATATGACCATTTTGCTGGTATCACACGATATTGGAATCATCTCCCCGTACATAAAGAGCATTGCATGTGTAAATCGTAACCTTCATTACCATACCTCCAATGAGATCACCGATGAGCAGCTGAAAGTGTATAACTGTCCCATTGAGATCATCACCCACGGTACCATTCCCCACAGGGTAATGAAAGAACACAAACATTGATCATATGAATCTCCTGCAATTGTTCCAATATAGCTTTATTCAGCATGCATTACTTGCAGGACTGCTTATGTCCATCTCGTGTGGGATTATTGGTACATATATTGTCTCCAGGCGGATGGTTTTTATCAGCGGAGGTATAACGCACGCATCATTTGGTGGAGTTGGGATAGGGTATTACCTGGGCTTCCCACCCCTGGCAGGTGCAGCCATTTTTGCAGTACTTGCAGCCCTCACCACCGAGAATCTTACCCGCAGAAAAATTTTGAGAAATGACTCCATTATCGCCATTATGTGGTCATTGGGAATGGCACTGGGTATCATCTTTGTTTACCTGACCCCTGGTTACGCGCCCAATCTGATGAGTTATTTATTTGGAAGCATTATTACGGTAACTTTCATGGACCTCTGGCTGATGTCAGGTCTTGCATTGACCGTTTCTCTGTTTTTCCTGCTTCTCTATAAACCCATTTTGTATGTCTCCTTCGATGAACAGTTTGCCAAGACCCGGGGTATCCCGGTTATGCTTATGAATTATCTACTGATCATTCTGGTGGCACTTACTATTGTATTAAGCATACGCATTGCAGGGATCATACTTGTTTTGTCATTGGTTACCATCCCTCAAAACATCGCCAATCTCTATACCAACAGGTTCGATCGGATTATGATCGGCTCTGTCATTCTTGGGTTTGTGGCCTCTTTAACAGGATTGTTCGTCTCGTATTATTTGAATATTCCATCGGGCGCCACCATAATATTTACCCTGGTGGTGATGTATCTGGCAGCGCGATTCATTAAAGTTGTTACATTTGGGAGGAAAGATCGAAACTAGTCAAAGGGGAAATATGAATTTGAAAGAAACTATAAATTCGGCCTGGGATAACCGTGAATTATTAATGAAAGATGAAATCCGGGAGGCTATTATTGAAGTGATAGACCAGTTGGACAGGGGCGTATTGAGGGTTGCGTATAAAGAGGATGAGAGTTGGAGAGTGAATGACTGGGTTAAAAAGGCGGTCATCCTCTATTTTCCCATTAGAAAAATGGAGACCATTGAGGCCCCCCCTTTTGAGTTTCATGATAAAATCCCTCTGAAATCCGGTTACAAAGAGAAAGGGATCCGGGTAGTTCCTCATGCCATAGCAAGATACGGAGCATACGTTTCGAAGGGGGTGATCATGATGCCTTCATACGTAAACATTGGTGCTTATGTAGATGAGGGAACCATGGTCGATACATGGGCTACTGTGGGTTCCTGTGCTCAGATAGGCAGGAATGTACATCTGAGTGGTGGTGTTGGGATAGGGGGTGTGCTGGAACCTGTGCAGGCAGCACCTGTAATTATTGAGGACAATTGCTTTATTGGATCACGCAGTATCGTAGTAGAAGGAGTCCGCATCGAATCAGAAGCAGTATTGGGAGCCAATGTGGTGATCACCCAATCTACAAAGATTATTGATGTTACCGGAGATCAACCCATTGAAATGAAAGGAGTGGTACCCCCCCGTTCGGTTGTGATCCCGGGATCTTATACAAAAGCATTCAAGGCGGGGGATTATCAGGTAGCCTGCGCATTGATCATTGGTCGCAGAAAACCTTCCACCGATCTGAAAACCTCCCTGAATGACGCTTTGAGGGAATACAATGTAGCTGTATAATGCGAATTGGTTTTGATGCAAAACGGGCTTTCAACAATTATGCCGGACTAGGTAACTATAGTCGATACATCATCTCAAACATTTGCCGTTTTTATCCGGAGAACGAGTGTTTCTTGTATACTCCGGGTATAGCTGATCAAGATCTTTTTCAGGAGCCGGAAGGGACAATTATTAAACAACCCGTAAGCAAAATTGGGAGATTAACCAGCTCCTTTTGGAGGAGTTTTCAACTCACTTCCTGGCTTAATCGCGATGGTGTGGAGATATACCACGGACTAAGCAATGAACTGCCGTTTGGTATTCACCATGCCTCCATCAAGCCTGTTATCACGATTCATGATCTCATTTTTTTGGAACACCCGGAGCTATATAAATCCTTTGACCGGTATATGTATCGGAGAAAGGTTGAATATGGAGCCAGAGTGGCCAGCCGGGTCATTGCAGTAAGTGAACAAACTAAACAAGATATCATCCGGTTCCTGAAAATCGACGAATCCCGAATTCGCGTAGTTTATCAGGGATGTCACAGACAATTCTACAGCAGGGTCAGTGAAGAAAACCTTCAATATACACGCCAACAATTTCTATTACCCGAAGAATACCTCTTGTATGTGGGTACTATCGAAGAGAGAAAGAACCTGTTAAAAATTGTAGAGGCAATGGATTCCGGCAATATTGACTTTCCTCTGGTAGTGGTCGGAAGAAAGACAGCCTATTACAACCAGGTCAAAAACTATATTGTAAAGCGAGGGATGAAGAACATCCACTTTCTGGATCAGGTTCAGGTCTCTGACCTGCCAGCCATATACCAGGGTTCCAGTGGTTTTGTATATCCCTCTTCGTACGAAGGATTTGGTATTCCAATCCTTGAAGCACTCAATTCCCGGGTTCCGGTCATTACTTCTGCAGGAGGATGTCTGGAAGAGACGGCAGGAAAAGGAGGATTGTTTATCAATCCAAACATCCGGGAGGAAATGATACAAGCCATTAAGCAGATACTGGAAGATTCTGCATTGAGATATCAGCTCGTACGTGAGGGGAGTGTCCATGCTCTCAAATTCAGAGAAGAGCAGACCATCCCCGCTCTATATAATGTCTATCTTGAATGCCTTAATGATGCTTGAAGAAGTACGGAAAGCTAAGGAGTGTATATTATCCGGGGGGGTACTGTTATACCCCACCGATACGATCTGGGGTATCGGTTGTGATGCTACCCATCCCGATGCCGTGCAGAAGGTGTATGCCATAAAGCAGCGATCTGATCAGAAAAGCATGCTGGTATTGATGAACGGGATCTCCATGCTGTCAAAATACCTTGATCAGATCCCCGACAAAGCTGTTGAAATTATCAATGCGGCAAAAAAGCCAACCACTATCATCTATCCTGGAGCTACAAATCTGGCAAAAAACCTGGTTGCAGAGGATGGGTCCGTCGGGGTGCGAATAACCCGGGATCCCTTTTGCAGGAAGCTGCTGGAGGAGTTGGGTAAGCCGATCGTCTCCACATCGGCTAATCTCTCCGGAGATCCGGCACCCTCTACGTATAAAGCTATTGATGCCAGGATATGTGAAGGTGTTGATCTGGTAGTTGACTGGCGCAGGGATGAAGATACATTGCCTGCCCCATCCACGATCCTCAGGATTGACAATAAGGGTGAGATACTGGTGATTCGTCCGTAACTAAAAAGCTGTTCTCAACATTAGTATTATGAAACTACATTTCGTTGACCTTTCTATCATAATTTCCTATCTGATTGCCACCATTTTTATTGGTTTCTGGATTTCCAAAAAAGCGAAAAAGAACCTTGACTCCTATTTCCTTGGAGGGAAAAGCCTGCCCTGGTATTTGCTGGGTTTATCTAATGCTTCAGGTCAATTTGATATTTCAGGTACTATGATGATGGTTGCCTGGCTTTTTGTGTATGGCGTGAAAAGTGCCTGGATTCCCTGGTTGTGGCCTGTTTGGAATCAGGTATTCTTAATGATATTCCTCGGAATATGGCTGAGGCGTTCCAATGTACTTACCGGAGCAGAATGGCTTAAAACACGTTTTGGAACCGGGCAGGGCGCCTCCTTATCCCATATCAGTGTAGTAGTTTTTGCCATCGTGGCTGTCATCGGCTTTATCGCCTACGCTTTTGAAGGAATCGGAAAATTTGCCACCACTTTCCTGCCCTGGGATCTATCGGTACACATCCTAGGTATCGAGATCACCTCCGAAAGAATGTATGCCTTACTGATTATGGCCATAACCTCCGTATATGTCATAAAAGGAGGTATGTACAGTGTAGTGATGACAGAGGTACTTCAGTTTGTCATCATGACGGTTTCCTGCATTGCCATTGGTATTATCGCCATGAATCTGGTTTCGGCCGATCAGATTTCAGCGGTGGTGCCTGAAGGGTGGCAAGACCTGATTTTCAAATGGAAATTGGATTTAGACTGGAATAACCTGATACCCCAGGTCAATGAAAAAATTGAGAGTGATGGGTATGGAATGTTTGGTGCCTTTATGATGATGGCCATTTTCAGGGGAATTTTTGTGAGTATTGCCGGCCCTGTTCCCGGATATGACATGCAAAGGGTATTAGCGACCCGTTCACCCAGGGAAGCTGCACTGATGAGTGGTTCGGTTTCACTGGCATTATACTTTCCCCGGTATCTAATGATCGCCGGACTGGCAGTGATCGGACTGGTATTTTTCAATGCGGGGGAGATCATGACCTCCAAAGGATTGGACTTTGAAAAGATCCTGCCCTTTACACTCAGCAATTATATGCCGGTGGGTCTGTTGGGTCTGGTGTTGGCCGGATTAATCGCTGCTTTCATGTCCACATTTGCTGCCAACGTTAATGCAGGGCCTGCCTATATTGTCAACGATATCTACAAACGGTTCATTAATCCGGGTGCATCCAATAAACGACTGCTGCAGATGAGTTATCTGGCCAGTTTTGCTGTAGTGATTACCGGGATAATTACCGGTTTCTTTATCAGCAGCATCAATGACATATTCATGTGGATAACCGGAGCACTATTCGGTGGTTATGCAGTATCCAATATGCTCAAATGGATTTGGTGGAGATTTAACGGATATGGATTTTTCTGGGGGATGCTCTCGGGGCTAATTGCTGCCCTGGTTGTTCCGAAGGTACTCCCTGAAAGTGGTTTTCTTGTTTCATTCCCCATTATTTTTACTATTTCTGCCCTGGGATCCTTCTTGGGAAGTCTACTCACACGGCCCGATGAAGAAGAAGTATTGGTGGAGTTTTACAGCAATGTCCGCCCATGGGGATTTTGGAAACCTATTTACAAAAAGATAGTGCAGTCAGATCCTGACTTTCAAAGCAATTCTAATTTTGGAAGGGATATGTTCAATAGTCTGATTGGAATTATCTGGCAAATGGGACTCACCGTGACACCCATTTTCCTGATCATAAGAGAATACAGAAATATGTGGCTGGCATTGGCGACCATTGTCATCACCAGCATCATCTTAAAATTTAACTGGCTGGATAAGCTGGAAAAATAACAATATGCAAAAAGCGGAATTTGATCAAAAAGTGAAAGAGCTCTTCAGGGAGTACCATAAGCATGTAGGTATAAAAAATGAACCCCTGAAATCGGATAATGGAATCTTTCACCGGTATAAATACCCTATCCTGACCAGGGATCATGCACCTGTTTTCTGGAAATACGACCTGGATTACCACACCAATCCCCACCTGATTCAACGGCTGGGTGTGAACACTACCTTTAACGCAGGAGCCATTGAGATAGATGGGCGCTATTTTATCATTGCACGTGTGGAGGGATTCGATGTGAAATCCTTTTTTGCTGTTGCAGAAAGTCCGGATGGGATCAATCATTTCGAGTTCTGGGATCACCCCATTGTAATGCCTGTGACCAACGATCCTGAGATGAATGTATATGATATCAGGCTGGTGAGACATGAAGATGGCTGGATATATGGTACATTTTGCGCTGAAAGAAAAGATCATTCGAAGCCGCAGGACAGCTCTGCAGCTCTGGCAAGCTGTGGAATAGCACGTACCAAAGACCTGGTGAATTGGGAACGTTTGCCGGATCTGAAATCTACTGCAAATCAACAAAGAAATTGTGTCTTACATCCCGAATTTGTCAATGGTAAATATGCCTTTTATACTCGTCCCCAGAAAGGATTTATCGAAACGGGAAAGAGTGGTATTGGATGGGGATTGGTGGAGAACATGGAGAATCCCGAAATCATGGATGAGGAGATAGTAATTGATCCTCGACAATATCACACCTACAAAGAGGTGAAGAACGGTCAGGGTCCTGCACCTATTAAAACAGAGCATGGCTGGTTGCACCTGGCTCATGGAGTAAGGCGGGGGGCTGCGGGACTGCGTTATGTGTTGTACATGTTTATGACCAGCCTCGACGATCCTTCCCGGGTTATTCACAGACCCGGAGGTCATTTTCTTGAGCCTCTGGGCAAAGAGCGGGTAGGTGATGTTTCCAATGTGGTATTCTCTAACGGTTGGATAGCAAAGAGTAATGGAGAGGTGTTTATCTATTACGCATCATCTGATACACGAATGCATGTGGCAGTGTCTACCTTAGAAAAGCTCACCGATTATGTGATGAATACTCCTGAAGATGCCGGATACACACACCAGTGCGTAGCAAAACGGGATGAAATGATTACCAGGAATCTCAGAATCATGGAAGAGCATTATCCCGATCTGAGAAGACCAGAGTAATCATTTCTCTTGTTAATTA
>CAZURA010000031.1:0-38921 GCA_964622985.1 uncultured Bacteroides sp.
GCTCTTCCTTCTCTCCCCCGAAGTTTTTTGAAACCTGAACCACCAGCGGCATGGGATGCTCCGCCTCATCCAACACCATGCCCCCTTCCACGATAGCCCCCCCCTTGACCGATTTATGACCAATGTAGATCTTTCTGGCCCTATCCTCATTTTTAATGCTGAATTTTGCTGTCTCATAGCGGTTGGGGAAGTCATAGAATTGCTTTTGAAAACTGCTGGACGTGGTGGTCCCAATCTCGTAATACCCTTTCCTGGCATTATATTTCAGGGGTACCGTCCCTTCCAGAGTTGTAAAGGCTTCATCGGGAAGTGGCTCTTCCTCCCCGAACAGGGGGAAATGAAAAACCTCTTTCTTGCCTTTAGGGATGGTCCCGCATGTAAACTCCGTGGGAGCAATTCCCTTAATCCGTAATGTTGCAGCTTCAAAATCCTCCGTAGCATGCCAGGCAATTTCAGCCAGCACTTTTTCCGGATAGCAATAGAGGGTCAGGTCTCCTTTCAGTGGAGAAGCTTCTCCTTCTTCGGTGGTCGGCTGCATATCAAACCAGTGTACCTCACAAAAATAGGGCCCTCTTCTGTAGAGGTTGATCCGGGATGAGGCATCTGAGTTTCGGGTGGAATATACCCGGCCTTCCCGGTCCGTGATTTCCATCCACAGCCATTCCTTAAGATCTTCATCCATCAAAAGATGAGGCTTCTCCAGCTGACCTGAGAGCGTATAATCCTCTGCCAAGATTTGAAAGGATGTCCTGCTGGCATCCCTATAATTAACTTCCAGTGCCGGCCGCATGGAAACGGGCTGGAAATTAAAATCATCGGCCCAGGTATCTGCAGATCCCTGATGGCATTGAACGAATAAGAGACTTAAAAGAACCAGAATCACAAACCACATGCTTTTTTCCATTGCTCTTTTGCTTTTTCGTATTACAGCTTTTTCAATCGAATATTCCGGTACGCTACTTTCATGGGCGGACCCACGTGGACCTGCACACCTAGCAAGCCATCCATGGTCCGGTTTTCGGAATCGTCATCAATTACCACACTCATCACATGTCCGTTAATCATGTGAATCATTACGTTTCCACGCACAATCAGGTGGCACTGGTTCCAATCCTCTTTTAGAACATAGTCTGAGAGTTCATCCCTGTCTCCCACAGTTCCTACTAATACAGGCTTTTTTCCTTCTGCGACCCTTGTTACCTGTCCACGTAATGCAAGGAAAGTCCTACCCCTTTCCTCATAATTCTGACCGTTCCACTGTCCTTTCCCATCGATATCGGACTGGTATCCTTTCAAGGCCCATGGAACACCAGGCACCTCAAAGCTCCTGTAGTTGATACCGGAATTTCCCTTTGCCGATATTTTATATTCCAGCTTTAATTCAAAATCACTGGTGGTACCCCCTCTCCAGATCAGAAACGTATTCCTATCCACAAGGGTTTCGGGAGTAATGGACCCTACTACAGACCCTTCCTTCACGCTCCAGTATACGGGATCGCCCTCCCAGCCATCCAGGGTTTTGCCATCAAAAATCCGGACAAAGCCCGTTTCGTTCCCGGGTGCCTCAGTAAGGAACTCCGGTTGTGCCATTGTTTCCAGTCCAATCAGGGTCAGGAAAACGGCCGATAGAATAATTTTGCTTTTCATTGGGTAGATGTTTTATAAATACCAGGGAGTACAGAAGATCAGTCTTCTCAATGAACCAGTAAATCTTTCAATACATTGTAATAGCTGTAAGATTCATGCCCCGGATAGGATTTAATCTCTGATGTGCATGCTTTGGTATCCGCAATTCCCCAGTGAATGGCATCGCAGGTATCGTCGTAGGAGCCATAAACGCTGTAATGTTCTGCCTGACTGGCCCATTCCACTCTTCTGGTCCACTCTTCCACAGAAATTCGGTACCAGGGATCCCCGGGGTGAACTCCCCCGTTAGGAGATACAAAGCGTACCTTACCGTCAGAGCTCTGGGAGTAATTCCTGTAACCCCAGCCATCTGATTTTCCCGGCAGAATAGGATCATTAACCTGGGTAGTACCGATGCGGTAGTTGGCCAGGTAGCTCTTTTTGGATTGCTGGGTATCCCAGTAGCGTTCCCAATAGATGTCGGAAGGCTGGAAAACGATGAGCATGGGCCTGTCGTCCCCGTAGCCATACTTCCGATAGTTCGGATGCTGGGCCCAGGACTTCCAGATCCGCTCGGCGATCCCGTTCCAGAAGGTAAAATCATCCACTTCAATTTGATTGTTCTTTTTCACCTGTTCGGGAATTGCTGCCCCTATAAATAGCAGAAATTCCATGTCTTTATGCCTGCATACCTCTGCCACATTATGGACCATGGGCTCAAACTGGTCCCAGAAGCGGGCCCACTGGGAGGGATTGGTCATATCCACAATCACCGTATGAATTCCTGCATCTTTAATGTGTTGAAGTATGCCCGATACCTGTTTCATATCCCCGTAATCATGGGCCTCCAGCCACTGTCCGTTCACCTGGAACTTCATGCCCTGGTTATTTCCACGGCAACAGATTAATAGGTGACAGACCGGTTCCCCAGCAAGCACTTCCGTTCCATTTGCCGAAAGCAGCATCACTAACAATACAATCCCAATTATCCTGACTCTCATAGTTATTTTTTTACCGGTCACTATCCACCGTCAACCATTCACTAAGAGGGACTCTTAAAATCAATTTCCAGAAAATCCGTCACCTCTGTTTTCCACCGCTCCTCCACAAAGGCCACATGATCCGGATGATCGTTGTAGGTCTGATAATCCGCTTGATTCGTAAACACCATGGAAAAACCATACTGATAATCGTTCTTGGGACTTACCTGCAGGAAGACTTGGAAATCCCTGACCACCGGTATACCCGTCAAGATGCGGTTACCGTCATTTAAGAATTTAATCGCCTTTTTGGAGCCTTCCTTGTAGGGCAGGTTAAAGATTACCATGTGCTGGATCTCTCCCTGCTTTAAAATAGCTTGCTGCATAACCAGATCCGTAGCTGAAATTTTCCGGGGAAAAAGGCCTGTGAACAGTGCTGCTGCTCCCAATCTGCCAAAAAATTTTCTGCGTTTCATGAGTTCTATATGTTATTTAATTACTTCAATCTTAACTGGTCCAAGCAAACCGGAAGCTACCGGATTGGCATAGTAATTATCCACCTGGTTTCCTACCCGTATACGTATGGTGTTTGTACCTTCTTTTGCCAGACTACCCAAATCAAAACGATAAGGTTTCCATAACCTTTTCCCCGCAGATTTCCCATTGATCCAGACTTCGGCCATATCATGCACCCTTCCCAAATCCAATATCATCTGCTCACCAGTCTTTTCCAGTTCGATACTGTAATAATAATCCAAAAAACCTGTAAATCTTTCATGCAGATCCGGAATCAGTGCCCAATCGATCAAATCAGTAAGATAACCCTCTTCAGACAGGTCAGAAGGGATATCCCATACGGGTGCCAGATCAGGCTGGTTTTCAGAGAGAAACTTGATGGTCCAGGGATTGTTTAGCTGGATTTCCTGATGTATCACTTGTGTCAAAGGGTATTTTTCAGGCCCTGTACTTCCCGCAGGGTCAACCACTACCCAGTAAGCCTGAAGCGGATCAAACTCCAGATCCAATTCCATGCCTTCCGCTGTGACCTCGGAAGGATAAGAGAGCACAGAACCATTTTCACAATCCCAGATGCTCACCGTCCCTTCCAGACCTCGAAGCAGCACATTCGGATTTTCTGGTCTATCTGTATTGTTTACCAGCCAAAAGAAGTGAGCTCCATCAATGATTCTATGCTGGGATAGCATCTCAAAATTACCTCGTTTAAACTGAAAAGGAGATAGCAAACCTTCCGACCTAAGACGGATGTGGGGCATCAGCCCATAGGCATCTGTATCCATTTCATATTCCCAGCCCATCCAGTGGTTATGAAATGTGGCAAAGGTGATCATAGGTTCACCCTGACAGGACCTGAAGCTGGGTTGCGCCTTCAGCTGCGTCATCAGCTCTTTCATCACCGGATCACCGGCACCTTGCTCCACCGAAGCAATAGGCAATTCTCCCAGTGCATAGACATATCCCCCCTCTCTGGCAAATTGCAGTATGCGTTCAGCCACTTCTATTTCCAGGATGACCAGGGGAGGCAGTACCAGGGTCTTAAATGAGAATTCCCCGTATTTCATCCGTCCATCCGATACGTCCATTTTCTTTAAATAGTGCCTGTCTGCTACCAGGAAATCGATCCGGGATGCGGACAGGTCATTCATAGCCTTGGCATAAGCCCGGTCTATCTGGTTGGCTTTGCGGGCATGTTCATTTACCCCCGGAAAGCTCCAGGGATGCCTGATGGCCTCCTTTCCGGAATCAAAATGAGCCGAATCGGTAAGCACCCAAACCGATTCCAGGGGTGTGTAAAGCAATACCTCGGCTGCCTTTCTACCAAAGGAATTAATAAAGGAGGATCTTCTGGCAAAATCAGACCAGAGATGCAGGTACTGAAAAAGCGGATTTTCGGTATACCAGTCAGGCATCCAATGGTTGTTCCGAAGGTTTCTGTTGGTATAAACGGCATGAGGAGAGGTATTGCTGATTCCCCAGGCAGTCACACTGTTGATGGCTCTTTTTAACATGGTGGGATTAAAACGATGCCACTGGCTGGCTCCCAGCATCTCACTCATCACCCGACGGTTTTCAAACTCCCCTACCGAAACTGCCTCCATAAAATCATGGGGTAGTAATACTCCTGAATGCAAAGCATCCTGGCCTGGCATGGTATACTTCCGCTGCATTTTCATGTGGTCCCCCACCCGGAGTGCCTGGGCCGGAAGGGATTCCTCCCAGAAATTAGCCACACAATACATGCCCCGTTCGCTGTGCCAGTCCACCACTTTGTTGAAATTTTCCACATAAATATCCGAGACCAGGTCAAACCATTCCCACCTGGCCTTTGCATATTTGCCTTCCACATCGTAATCCAGCATCAGGGGCAACCACAATCTGACATCTCTATAGTATCGCGCGTGGTACCTGCTCTCCAGCGTATCTGACCATACCAGACGCTCCCCGTAGCTTCCTTCCGTATCCACAAAATCGGCGATTACGGTTTTACCCAGTTCATCCCCCAGGTGCTGAGCATAAGGCTCCAGGGCAATGTCTATAAAGGCATCTCCCAGCCGGGTATCCATGTAGTTCACTTTGGGTCGAGGAACTTTCCTGAACAGGTAGATTTTCCACTTGCCACCCTCGGGGGCAGTCCATTCGTTCACCCTTCCATCACCCACAATGTTCAGGGACGAGCTCCGGATCCTGGCCTTTTCATCTATGCTGGCGGCCACGGCAAAAGAAGCTTCCCTGAATTGAACAGAATGACCTCCCGACACCTGAAGGACCTCGGTTTCCAGGGTCCAGGCATGGAGATCCGGATGTTGTTCCAGCACCCTGCCCTTTGCCTGCAGACTGGGCCACCAGTACTCATCCACATAGCCCAGGTAGGCACCCCTATCTTTGGAGGCCTGAGTCACAGCCTTGTAGCCATCAAACCACTCGGGGCCAAGCCAATGGTCCGGTGGAAGACCCGGTGATTCATTCATGGATCTTCGTGGATGCACATAACCGGGATTGATTCCCTGTCTAATCATGGTTTCGGCCATCTCCACCACCTGTTTTGTATCCATGGGCGAGTCCCAGAACCAGAACATAAAAGGTGCATAGATCATGGAGGGGTCCTTAAATCCTTCGGATAGTTTTTCCAGGTCAGCCGGAAGGCGCATGCCGTGGTTGAAAGGTATATCCTGGGCCTGAAGAGATGATACCGTCAGAATGAATCCAATGATTGTGCTTATGTGCTTCATGACGTTTAGTTAATATAGTGGCCAGTCCCGGATGTAATGTTCACCCAGGGTCTGTAATTCCAGGTTCCTGATCTTCATGGTACCTTTCTCCCTGGAAGGTTGAATTTTCAAGGTCTTCAGCACCCCTTCCAGGGGGATTTCGATGCTGTATTTGTTCCAGTCCCCGTTGTGATTTACTTCGAAAGAAGCTATTTTTTGTGGCTGGTATTCCTTATCTCCCCCCGACTTCCAGGATAGGGACCCCATTCCCGAACTCTCTGATTTCATCTCAAATACAAACTTAAAGGTGCCATCAGAAATATTGGGCGTAAAGACCGTTTCCACGCTAGGTTTTTTTCCCAAAGACTCAATGGACAGTACCTGGTCTGCTACTGAAATGCGTGTATCCTCCGAGCCCTGCCAGGCATCGGCCACATTTCCGGCATAATTCTGATTCAGGCGGGGAAGCAGGATCTCAGCCTCTTCTGCATGAGCATTCAGCTGTGCCAGCATTTCCTGCACCTTCCCGGGCATCTGATCGGCCAGGTTATTTGTCTCCCCGATATCTGCTTCCAGATTATACAACTCATAACGGTGTTCCCTTTCGGGACCATCAAAATAAAACTTATAAAAACGCCAGGGGCCGTGCCGCATGGAAATATTGGGTCGCCCACCTGTGGCCGGCGTATAGTGACAAAAGGTTGAATAGATGGGTTCCCTTGTATAGGCTTTACGTTTTAAGGCAGGAACATAACTTTCTCCGTCGGTAACCACCTCCTGCTCCGGTGAAATCTTCAGGAGCTCCAGGAGAGATACATAGTGGTCTACGGTGGAAACCACCACCTCGGATTCACTGCCGGCTTTCGTAAGGCCAGGGACACTGACGATCAGGGGAACGCGGGTCCCTCCTTCATAATTGATGCCCTTCCCGGCCCTCAGGGGAAAATTATTTGTCGGCGTAGTACCGTCCGGACCATCGTACATATTCCCCCCGTTATCCGAGGTAAAAATGATAATGGTCTCCTTCTCCAGTTCCAGTTCCTTAATCTTCTCCATGAGCCTCCCAAAATTGCTGTCCATATTACCAACCATGGCTCCCATGGTCGGACTGCGTTGCTTGTTCTCAGGCCCTATCTTGTTTACGTAAAAGGACTTCAGGTCCTCCTTGCCCTGGTAGGGAGCATGTACATCGTAATACCAGAGGCAAAGTAAAAAGGGTTGATCTTTGCTATCTTCCAGGAAATCCAGAGCCTCATCCGTCACTACATCGCAAATGTGGGTGCCCTCCGGCTTGACCGGCAGAGTTTCGCAATCCCAGGGAGCAAAAAAGTGCCCCGGAGGGGGTGGCCCCGGATGCTCCCTACCTCCAACCACCTCATCAAATCCCTGATTTTCTGGAATATAGGGCTCTCTCCCCAGGTGCCATTTTCCCATAAAAGCGGTCGTATATCCTTCTTCTTTTAATACTTCAGCAAACGTGCGGTATTCATTGGGTAAGCGAGTGCGGGTCTGGGGGGTAGCTGCTTTATACCAGGGTTGAGACTGATCTGACTCCTGTGGGTCGAGCACCACATTTGCCACATGTCCGGCAGGAGTGGTGAATCTAAGACGTCCTGGCTCCAGTCCGGTCAGAATACTGGCACGGGTGGGCGAACATAGCGGACTGGCCGTATAGGCATCCGTAAAGCGCATTCCCGAAGCAGCGAATGCATCCAAATGGGGAGTTTCATAAAGATCAGATCCATAACAACCCAGGTCCTTCCATCCCAGGTCATCGGCCAGCACAAAGATTACATTGGGCTGGTCCGGTAGTTTTTGACAGCTTAGTGCGCCCAGCAAAGGCAACAGCCAGAGAAAGATTCTTTCTAGTTTCAAATCAGACAGTTAATCTTGATTACTCTTCAAAACGATAATTTGATCTGCGTTCCGGGGCATTGTCCCCCAGTGTAAAAAAATCTGAGATATCACCGCTCACAGGGACATTGTCACACCAGTGAAAGTCAAAACCGGATCCACCCATCACGACCCTTGGAATCTCAATCATCAGCTCATTTCCTTTTGCAGCATATTTCAGTTCGGTTTTAGGGATCCATGCTCCATTCACATATGTTTTCAAAGTGGTCTGTCGAGAGTTTACTTCACTGTTTATCAACAGATCATATCCTTCCCATCCGGTAGACTTATCCTGATCAGCATCTATATAGAGTAACATCCAGTCGGGATCCTTATAGCTGGTCAGTTTATCCCGGGTCTTCACATAAAAATAGAAATGTGTTCCGTCACGGGCCACCTTGGCTTCGATGATATCATTACGCCCGCTTTCATTGATAAAAGGACCTGTATTGCAATCACCCATGTGATTCCTGTGCTCCGTGTCGCCGAGGTGATCATAGTAGGTGGCTGTTACCTGTTCCCACTGTTTAAAACTACCCGATATCTTAATAGAGACGGGATCTCCGGATGGAACCGGTTCAGGAACTCCCTTATACTTCCGCACATTGCTGATTAGCTGGTAGTAATAGTTATCCGTATGCCCCCCCTTCATGGGTTCAATATCCCTGCTGAATTCCTGGTTATACTGGTCAATAAACAGGCGCATACCCGGCCGCAGGGGTTCTCCTGCCATGCCCAGGTGAGCACCCGGGTAAAAGTCATAGTGAATGGCCGTTTCGATCACATCCTCTCCTGTGACCCCTGACCCAGCTGTCCATTCATTCCACCCGGTCACAAAAACAAATTCCGGATCCACCTCCAGGGCGCGGTTCCACTGCTCCTGAAAATGCAATCCCTGATCGGTGTAGGGAGTCAGGTCGTACTGATCTACCTTGGGTTGGTGAAAATGGTGAAAACTCCTGCCAATGTTGGAAAAGGGGTGCTGGGCCACGGCCACCGGCACCTGTTCAGGAATGGCAGGGTCCTCATGCCAGCCTATGGTTTGAGGGAAATGATCCACCCAGGGCCATTCATCCTTTCCGTCATCGTACCAGGGAAGGGAGGTCCAGGCCCAACTCTGTTTCATGCTGAAAAAGTCATAGATCTCATCCCTGAAAACAATATCGTTGTTCAGATTTCTCCTGGGAATCTCGTGCTGCCCCACCAGCAGGAGAGGTTTTCCCTTCCAGTAAAACCAGAGGTCCTGGAATTTGCCGGGCTTATAAAAGTCTTCCCACAGGGTATTGGTAGCAATTTCACTGGCCAGGAATGCAATATCAGGGGTTAGGCTTCCTTCCGCCCTCATCCGGGTCCATAATTCGCAAATGGGAAGATAGACCTCCGGGAAGGTCTTGTCATTGGTCACATCAAAGATCACCACATCCACGCCCGCGTCAGTCAATTGATAGGCATGTCGGCGAATGGCCCAAAGTTCTTCATTTTGGTAATAACCGATCTCTGGCTCACCCCAGTAGTGGGCTCTGGGGCCCCATTGGGGATCCTCCGGGTTTTCTGCGAGAATCTCTCCCACGTTGTAGGGTCCGTCACTATCCGGACCTAACCAGTTGGTAATGAAATAAAACATCCCCACATAGCGGTTCTCTTTGACCGGACCACATTCTTCGTAGCTGGGGAGTTCTCTTCCCAGGGCATCCGTGGCAACCCAGGTACCGGCTTGTACAGCCCGAATTTCTGTTTGCGCGTAGGTCAGGGAAAAAATAAGGGTCTGAACAATCAGGCAAACAAGCAATTTTCTTTTCATAGCATTAGTTTTTCGTTAAAGCAGTCGATGTATTGCTATAAATATAGGATTTAAGCCGTTTCGGATAAATGCACATTTTGGCTCAGGATATGCACTAAATGGCACTCTGGTAAGCTTGTCAATTTTATAATGATTGGCTACTTTCGCAAAGCTGCATGTTATGAATAGACTTCTGCTCTCACTGGGTTTAGTTCTGCTTACTGCCATCGCTAGCGGACAACAAGCAGAAAGGCCGGCCATCTCAACTGTGATGGCAGATACGCCCATTCGTTTGGACGGTTGGCTGGATGAAGAGGAATGGCACCGTGCTGATTCCATAAGCTCCCTGGCCATGATTGAACCCGAATTGAATGGGATGGCCACTTTCCCCACCGAGGTAAAAGTCCTGGTTACACCAAAAAACATCTACCTGGGCATCCGCTGTTTTGATGATAACCCGGAGGAGATCGTGGCTTTCTCCAAAGCCAGGGATTCCGAATTGGAAAATGAGGATTATCTGAAGATCATTTTTGATACCTACCAGGATGGCCGTAACGGCTACATTTTTGCCATCAATCCCTTTGCGGCCAGGTACGATGCCCTGGTATCCAGAAACGGAGAATCGGAAAATCCCAACTGGGACGGGGCCTGGAATGCGCGTACCCAGGTATCCGACTCCTACTGGAGCGCGGAGATCCGCATCCCCATATCTACTCTGACCTACAACAAGAAGCTGGATTCCTGGGGACTGAATATTGAACGGAGGATCCAGCGTTTTCTTGAGGTGAACCGCTGGTCGGGTATTTCCAGGGATTACACGATTGGCCAGACCAGGCATGCCGGCCTCCTTACAGAGCTGCCCGGCTTTAATCCCGGAATTGGTCTGACACCCAGGGCATCCATGGTCGGAAAAGTTACCCAGGACGCTACGGATGCATCAGCACATGAGTTTAAGCCCAGCCTGGATGTTACCCAGCGCATTACCACCGACATAACCGCGCAACTGACTGTAAATACGGATTTTGCAGAGACGGAGGTAGACTCCCGGCAAACCAACCTGACCCGTTTTCCCGTGCTTTATCCTGAAAAGAGGCAGTTTTTCCTGGAAGGAGCGGATATTTATGACTTCGGGATCAGCCTGGGCAGGTCGCTCATTCCCTTCTACAGCAGAAGGATCGGCCTGTATCAGGGCAATGAAGTGCCTATCATGTGGGGAGGAAAGATCAACGGGAAAGTCCGGAATACGCATTTTGGCAGCCTGTTCACTCAAACCCGGGCAGTGGATGATGTGGTCCCGGCTTCGAACATGGGGGTTCTCAGGGTGAAGCAGAATATCTGGAAGGAATCTTCTGTCGGCATGATAGCTACCATGGGTGACCCCGGAAATAGAGCACAGGCATGGACCGCCGGACTGGATTTTACCTACCAGACCTCTACTTTCGGATCCGGTAAGAATTTCCTGGTGGGAACCTGGGCCATGTTTAATAACCGGGAAGACCTGACGGGGGATAAATCGGCCATGGGATTCAAGATCGATTACCCCAACGACCTCTGGGATTGGTTTATACAGTACAGGCACATTGGGGATGCCTTTGACCCCTCCCTGGGATTTGTAAGTCGGAGGGGGATCAATAGTTATGAAGCAAAGTTGGATTTTATGCCCCGGCCGGAAAGCAAGACCATCCGGCAGTACAAGTTTCAGGCGATGCCCTCATTTATCACCGATCTGGATCAGCACTGGGAAAGCTACAGGTTTTCTCTTACCCCCCTAGGTGCACAGTTTGAAAGTGGTGACCAGGCAGAATTTAACCTGATGCCCCAGGGTGAATATCTGAAGGATCCGTTCGAAATTTCAGAGGGCGTGGTGATCGAAGCCGGAGATTACCACTGGATGCGTTACAACCTGGAAGCCACCACAGCCAGCAAACGGGCGGTAAATGGCAGTGCATCTTATGGATTTGGAAGTTTTTACGGAGGTCGCTTGAATCAGATTGAATTACAGCTTAACTGGCGGCTGATGTCCTTCCTGATCCTGGAATTTGCCTATGAAAATAACATCGCACGGATCCCGGCCGGAGATTTTAACAAGGAGCTTGTTTCCACCCGGGCAGCAGTGAATGTAAGCTCTGACCTCAACCTGAGCCTGTTTGTACAGTACGATAACGAAACCAGCTCGGTGGGAACCTATTCCAGGCTACGCTGGACTTTTGCCCCGCTGGGGGACCTGTACATCGTATACAAACACAACCTCCAGCCCGAACTGGAAGACAGGTGGCAACAGGACCAGAATCAATTGATTGTCAAGCTGACCTATGGGATAGCTCTTTGATCCTAATTCCAGTCGGAGTGTAAATCCGCAGAGGCCCAGTAGGGTGGGCAAAATATCCGGAGTGGTTAGCGGTGCCTGTAACACGCTTCCTCCCTTTTGCTCAATTCCGGGATAGCTGATCAGAAAGGGAACATGCAGGGACTCATCCCAGGCCAGTTGCTTTCTAAAAGGCAACCTTCCATGAGATCCCATCATTTTGCCATGATCGGAGGTAAAAACCAGGATGGTGTTTTCCAGAAGTACGCCCTCCTTCATATGGGCGACCAAGTCACCAATCACCCGGTCAGTGGCAGTACAGTGGGCATAGTAGCCCTGCAATTCTGGTAAGACCTGTTCGAGGAGCTCCGCAGGCACATTGGGCCGGGTTTGAATCTCCTCCAGAGGATACATGGCCTTGTAATCCTCCGGGGCTGAATGCCCTTCCAGTATTTCATTTCCGCCTGATCACCCTCATAATAAGGCATTTGATTATAATCATGAGAACATTCCAGGGCTTTTCAGTAGTCAAAACCCTGACGTCTGTCAGGTTCCACATTGTTTAGGCGTCCATGACCGTCCAGGTGAGGTGTTTTCACGTTGGGATCTCCCATGTAACCCAGAGCGGACGCCCTCCACTAATCGGTAAGGATAAAGACCACATTGGGTGATTTACTGGTCTTGCATCCTCCACATACTACCAGGAAGATTGCCCAAATAATCCATAGGTAAACTAATCGCTTCATAGACATCTATGCATGCAAAGCTACTTTATCAATGCGTGCCTGGTGCCGGCCTCCTTCAAAAGCAGTCGTAATAAAACGCTTCAGGATTTCTATAGCGGTAGCTTTATCCAGAAAACGCCCCGGGAGACTCAGAATGTTCGCATTGTTATGGGAACGGGCCAGTTCTGCAATTTCGGGTTGCCAACATAAGGCTGCTCGTATTCCCTGGTGTTTATTAGCTGTAAATGAAACACCCTGTCCACTTCCGCAAACCAGCACTCCCAAATCAAATTCTCCCTTCTCCACTGCTGTGGCCAGGGGGTGCACCACATCGGGATAGTCCATAGAATCCGCTGTATCGGTTCCGTAATTGCTAATCTCATATCCTTGCTCTTCAAGCCACTCCTGTAAAGCCACTTTCATTTCCACTCCCGCGTGGTCATTCCCAATTGCGATTTTCATACACATATGATTTATTTATTCCACCAAAGCTCAATTTTTTTACTGAGCTCGGTAACAATCTCAGGATGGGTCTCTGCCTGGTTTTCCCACTCGTAGGGGTCGGTTTCCAGGTGATATAACTCAGGACTCCGATCCGGGTCGTAGGCGTGATCTGTCAGAATCAACTTCCAGGGCCTGGTGACAATGATCCGGTGGTAGAGGCTTGAATCCACCGTTTTAAAATCATGTGCATAGGTCTCAGCAAAGATGGCTTCCCGTTCTTCTCGCTTATTACGGTCCAGCATATCGATTCCCTGCATTTCCTGCGTGGGCTGGAGACCACAGGCAGCCAGCACCGTAGTGGCAATATCAATACTGCTTGTCAGGGTACGCTCATCCAACAATGGATCTATGGTACCGGTCCAACGATAAATAATGGGCGTACGGATCCCCATATCATAGGGTTCCCTTTTGGAGCGGGGCGCATAGCGGTTGGGACGTTCAGGATCCTGGATCCAACCATTATCTGTCACGTATACAAACAGGGTGTTATCTGAAAGACCTTTTTGATCTACATAATCCATCAACTGGCCGATGGTGATATCAAACCACTCGCACATGGCCCAGTAATTGGCCACGGCCTCGGTAGGCGCCAGGGGAAGGTACTTATCCCTCAGGCTGTCGGGAGGCGTATGTGGAGCATGCGGGAGAAAGGGTGCATACCATACAAAGAAGGGAGTCTCAGTCTCCTGGGCATCATCAATAAAATTATAAATTAGGTCCAGACCCTTTCTTCCAATTTCAAGGCCCACATCCCCGTGCCGGCCCCCTTTGGAAGGATCCCCATGGGTCATGCCCTGGGAAAAGCCCCCCTTGGAATAGTGGCCTTCCCACCATTTCCCAGTCTGAAGGGATACATATCCGGCTTCACCCAGGATATCGGGGAGTGTGGTAATCTCTTCCAGGCCCTGCACGACCTGAGTATTATATTCTGCCCTTTTAAGCATCCACTGATCACCGTACTGTTGCCTGCCTCCCGGATCAAATACGGGATCATTTCCGATCACACCGTGCTGGTGGGGATAGAGTCCGGTCACCATGGAAGCCAGGGCAGGCCTGCATAAGGGGGCCGTGGTATACCCCTGGGTAAAGGTCAGTCCTTCAGCAGCCAGCTGGTCTATCCGGGGAGTCTGGATGTGCTCATGGCCTAAAAAGCTAAAGTCGGGCCAGCTCTGGTCATCCGATATAAGCAGAATGATGTTCGGGGGAGTTGGGGTACTTTGCTTGTTTTGACAGGAGATTACCGTTGAAAAAGCAATAAGCATTAAGATAGCAAAGTGCTTTGTTTTCATGGAATTACAATTTACATAGATCTGCTTGGTGCACGATTCACTGTAAATGTAGCACATAGTTGCTTCAGCTGAAATACACAATCCGGGAGATAATTTGCACTTTTTGACCCGAAAGGACTCAGACCCGGAAATTGAGCTTGGATGTATTGGGATGCTATAAATCCTAACTTCCCCATAAATGGTTTCAGGAGCTGCCTGATCAGGTAAACTGCTGTGAAACAGCACCTCAACCAAGGTCCCCTAACTCCTTTTCTCTTTGGGAATCAGACGC
This sequence comes from uncultured Bacteroides sp., assembly GCA_964622985.1. GTDB lineage: Bacteria > Bacteroidota > Bacteroidia > Bacteroidales. Next base: position 14,601 of record CAZURA010000031.1, read on the forward strand.
TTGTTTTCATCATACAGATTGCGCCTGTACTTTTCAATCTGATCTGATTTTCCTTCTGCCCGCGTACGGAATTCAGCAGTCTCCTGTTCGGAGTATGGAATGAAGCTCTGGGATAATGCCAGGTTCTCTTCCAGGATATCCATGGAATCAATGCCTGAAACTACCGTCGAAACAGGCCGGCTCATGGCATACCTGAGTCCTTCAACAGGAGTGGCAATGCCTGATTTTTTCAAATGACCCATGCCATTGGATTTCATAGCAAACAATCCGATGTTATTCTCCAGGACCATAGGCAGCACATCCTTTTCAAAACTTACATTTCGATGAAAATCACCGATGTTGATGGGCATCTGCGTCGTATCCCAGGAATATCCGCGCTTGATCATATCCATGTGCGCTTTGGGATCACTATGTCCGGTGAAGCCAATGTACCTGAAAACACCTTGGCTCCGCTGTTCTTCAGCCCATTCAATCAGACCATTGTTATAGATTTTATCTACATCATCATCCTTGCTTCCAATGGCATGAAACTGCATCACATCGAAGCTGTCCAACTCAAATCGACCCAGTGTATCCTCCAGTTGTTGCTTGATCTCATCCAGGGTTCTGGCTGTGAACTTGGTCATCAGCAAGACCTTTTCACGGTATCCATCCTTCAAAGCCTTTCCCATTACGGTTTCAGCCCGTCCATCGTGATACGTCCATGCATTATCCATGGTATTTACTCCCCCGTCTATGGCTTTCCGGATGATTTTTACTCCTTCCTCCTCGGGTATATCCGGAGCAGAAACATGATAGCCTCCCATAGTAAGCAAGGAGACTTTTTCGCCGGTTTTTCCAAGCACTCTTTTTGGTATGGAAACGGGCTTGATATTGGCAAAAGAGCTAACAGGCAGTAATGTAGCTCCTGCAGCCAGGCCGGATATGGACTTCACAAAAGTCCTTCGATTCGATTTCTTCGTAAACACGCTTATTTGTACATCTTAGAATTCCAAACAACATAGCACGGGCAAAGTTCAATCACAACATTGCAAATGCTATATTAGAACCATCTCTCAGGCATCCGAACAGTTCTATTGTTTAATAAACGGATGGTAGGTGCTCTTATCATCGCTGTGAACCAGACGTAGTAGGTATATCCCCGGAGTAAGCGACTTGATATGGACACTGGGATCTGATTGGCTAAGCGAAGTTTTAACTAGTACTTCCCCGGTGAGGCTGAGGATACTGACATTGGCATCTACTCCGACTCCTTCCAGGTACAGCATTTCGTCCGCAGGATTTGGATACAGTGCTATGCTATTCCTGTGATGGCCCTCCAGGGACGTATGATCCACCCAAACCCGAAGTGCCATATCGCCCGCAAGACCTGTACTATCTTTATCTGAAGCCTTCACCACAACTGTACCTTCAGACAGGGAAGTCACCAATCCATTGGCATCCACCTTGGCGATTGCCGGATTATCTACGGACCATTCAAAATTTACCGGATCAACATCAATGAGCAACTCGGCAATTAGCTGGAGGGAATTGCCAAGACCTTCAATTTCAGTGACACCCCCTTCACTGCTAACCGCTACCAGCTCCTCTTTGATGCGAATAAAGTCGAAATAGATATCACCTGCTTCACCTCCGTTGTTGGCATCCAGCCTGAGCGTGGCTAACACCTGATCAGGCATCCACTTTTGCGTAATTCTCATGTCCGCAAACACATCCCTGTAGGCGGTGTCATGGGGGACCAGCGGATAGGGGACATAATCGTGACCTCCGGACTTGGGAAAGAGGTATATGGATCCGCTATTTCCTGCGGTTTCATTTTTCACACGCATCCAGAGGTATTTTAACTCACCCACTTCCCAGGGATCCACGTTATTTGCCACATAAGGGTCTCCGCCCTCCACAGTAACTTTCAAAGCTTCTTCGGAATGGGAAACGGAGCACGCATGGGGATTTTTATCCCACCCCTCCACATCCTGGATAAACTCCCAGGCGGTCCTCTGCCTGTCATCAATGATGTCAATGACCATGCTTGCCGGGACACCACTTCCATCCCTGGCCGTGGCAGTAACAGTCACTAAACCTTCCGACAGGGCAGTCAGTTTTCCTGAGCTGCTGATGGACGCGAACTCCGGTATATCTACCATCCAATCCACCTCGGCAGTACCCATATCAGGTATCAGCTCGGCATACAACTGCAAACTATTGCCCAATCCCCGGATCTCCCGGGCATTCTCCTCGGAACGAATCTGGATCAGACTCTCCGAAAACCGTATAAAATCCACGGACACAGTCCCGGGATCATTGCTGCTGACCGGTTCCAGCCTGAACCTGTTATAGGTGGTATCTCCAGTCCAGAAATCAATGGTATCCAGATCAATAAGCACGTCCCTGAATTCGGTGTCATTGGCGATTAAAGGGTAACTGATCACCTCGCTACCACCTGCATTGGAATAGAAATGAAATGCACCGGAATCTCCGGCTGTTGCATTTTTAATACTTAACCAGAAATAGCGAAGATCTAAAGGTTCCCAGGATTTAAGCAGATTGTCCACCGAGGGATTTTCACCCGCAACGGTAAATGTCAGCTTGCCCTCCGAGTGAACTACCGTTCCTCCAGTCGGATCCACATTCCAGCCTTCCAGGTCATCCGTAAACTCCCAGCTATTTCTTTGCACCCCTTTTAGCTTGTAGATCTCTGACCGGATCTGATTCAGTGTTCCGATGACCAGCCAGGAGTCGTATTCAAAGACCGTATTCTTATTCATCTCCACCTTTTTAATGGGGGCTATATAGGAGGTGGAGCCACTTAGCGCTCCTCCTCCGGGTGTACCTGCCATGCCTGCCAGGAAATTGTTGGATATGGGGGTATATACGCCCATTCCCCACTGCTTATCATCCACAAATGCCATCCAGTTTTCGCTGACCATATCGTTTATGTATCGACCCCAGAATTTCGTAGGACCATTTAGAAATACCACTTCCGGATTATCAAGCGGGCCTCCGGTAAACGGGGAATTCCCGAAATAAGAATAAAGGTTTTTCAGGTCCGCAATGGGATAAACGGCCGGCAGCTCCTGACTATTTTTGGTGCCTTCCTTCCAAATGGTATCGGTCCTCAGGCAGGTAATTTTATTATGCACTTTGATCACATTGCCCATCAGGGTGGTCCACTGCTCCATTTCAGCTTCAGCAGGCTCATTGTTCATGTCCCAAAGCATGGGAATGCACTTTGTATACATCGTAGTTCCATCGTTGCTCTGCTCCAGGATCTCTGCCCGGTTCCTGTAAGAATCGCCTACCTGGATCGGGTTCCAAGACCAGGGCGACCAGTTGGGATTCTGCCCCTCAGCCTGCCTGTTCAGGGTTTGACCTGCGTAATAGGATTGCTGAATATAACGGCCCTCGTCGTGAATATTCACCAGGTTCCGGGTACTTCCCGACACAGATATGTAATTGATGGCCCCTCCCCTGGTCAGGTCGAGTTTCACATGAATAGTATCGTTGTTCAGTTCCAGGGTCTGGCCACTTATAACCATCCCTGAGATTATCCAAACCAGGGTGAGGACAGCAGTCCTCAATGTTGTAAGCGCTCTTTTCATAGCTATTTATTCTTTTTGAGGGTTTTATTATATGTTTTTGCAGCTTCAATATCATACACAAAGATACCAATACCCACCCCTGCCTCAGCGGTGGATGGCGATATCTGGAATGCAATGTACCTGCCATCATCGCTGACCACCGGATTGGTGCCCCGGTATGCTCCACTCTCTGCAAAAAAAGAGAGTCGTTCTGTTTCCCCACTCCCGTCCAATGCAAGTTTATAGAAATCCACATTGGTGGCCCAGGTACCCTTAGAGGCCAGACGATCGCTTTCCACCAGGGTATGTGTTCCATCGGGATAGATGCCCTCAGGTTCTTCGTGGGTCTCCGGGGCCAGGCTGTAATTGGTAAGTTCGCTGGTTTCTTTATGGAACCCGAAAGTCTCCACCCCTTTGGTAGACTGAAAAATAATCTCTTTTTCTTCCGGGGGCCGGTAATTCTGAACCTCCAGCACAGCTCCTTCAAGGGCCTTATGGCTGTTGTCGATGACCATATGCTGCTTGATCAGCACGGGTTTGCCGGAACTATAATCCACATCAGCCTCCCAGATCACAAACCTTCCCACAGGAGCTTGTTCCTGTCCATAATTCTGCGTCCAGGCAATCTTCATCTGAGTTCTGGAGACACAGGGCCCTTCGAAGCAGTAGGTACCCAGTCGGTGGGGAGGAGTCTTCAGCGATTTATCCAATACCCAAAGTTCACACCTCCAGCGCCTCCATTCAAATGCAGCTTCCGGATTGAACTGTTTGGGACCCGAAAGCAAGATATCTCCATTGGCCAGGTAAAGGGCCCTGGTATACCCCCCATGATAGTAGTGGTGGGTGACCGGAGTAATGATGCCAGTCTGCACCTCCACTTCGTAGACATCCCCGAAGGTGCGTCCCACAAAAAGGATTCTCTTCCCATCATGCGACCAGTCGGCCCGCTCCCCAAAATAGGTGAGCTGACGAATGTGGTCGGGATATTCGTTCAGAGTCCATACAGGTTGGTCGCCCGGAAGAGGTCTTTGCTGGGCTGCAAGTGTGGACAATGCGATGGCACAAATTCCGAAAAGGAGTGATCGTTTCAGTCTCATCGTATGTTTTTTAAATCTGATCTGACTGCCTGGCACAGATTAGAAGCATGTCATAAATGTAGTTGCTGTATAGCTAAGAATAAATGCACAAATAGGGCCACCATTTGCATATTTTGATCCGTCAATTGTCCATATCCTCTCCAGGAACACAGAAAACAGAGAGGGGGCTGCTGAGGAGTCCGGTTTACTTGAGATAGATCAGCGGATTTTGCTGATCATCATTGAGGGGATCGCCCACTTTTAAACGGGAAACCTGCTCATCGGAAAGTATATTCTGCTCTCCGTTAAAGACGCTCCCTTCCGGCATATAGGCGCAGGTCATTGCCCGGCGGAATCCGGGCGTCATGTTGGCATGCGCGCCATGGATGGCCAATCCGTTATGAAAAGAACAACTGCCGGCTTTCATGATCGCGGGCATGGAGGCTGACTGTCTGAATTCCGGGTAGGAATCAAATACAGCATCCATGTTCTTAGTAATACCTGGATTTTCGAAGCTTGTTTTCTTATGCGAACCCGGGATAAAAAAGAGGCAACCGTTCTCCAATGTCACATCATCCAGGGCCACCCAAATGGAGAGCGCTTCCCGGTGACTAAATGACCAGAAGGGCGTGTCCAGGTGCCAGCTGGTGGGGTTAGCCCAGGGCCGCTTAATAAGTGCCTGGTCGTGCCAGATCCTGATTCCTTCCACTCCCGCCAGGCGGGCAGCCATCTCCCCAATGCGTTTGTCCAGCATAATTTTTTTCACCCTGTCATTGGTCTGCCAGAGATTTAAGAGCTGGTCAAATACTTTCCCGGTATGATTCGACTTTAATGTCTGATAATTGATTATTCATGATGTGTGATTTTTATATGTTAAGAAAACTCCTCTCATGGGATAATGTTCAAACGTGCAAGTGATAATTCATAGTTTAAGGCTGTACCTTACTCTGTAGGGATTTATTTAGTACATTGATGCAAGAATAGCTCAAAAGAAAAGCTCTATGAAACCACTCTGTATCTGTCAGACCACTATCGCAATCCTATTCGTCTGTGTAAACCTTCCCGGGTACGCGCAAGCTGCCATTCCCATGTGCGTCAGCAATGAGGAAAGCAGAGCATCAGCCCACCCTCTGGTTCACAAGGGCCTGCTGACCAACCCGCAGGAAGGCCTGGTCCTTGGCAATGGCGACCTGGGGGCCAATGTACTGATCTATTCCCATGAGCTGAAGATTAACCTTGGGAAGAACGATGTCTGGGATGTCCGATACGCCAGTCCGACCTGCACGGAAGAGGTGGCTGTCACTCATGATGAGCTCATCCAGCATGTTCGCGAGAATGGGGAAGTGTCTGAGGAGTTTATCTTCAGGGCCGGGAAACCTGGTGATCCGGATATCCATTACTCTCCACTCCGTGTGGGTGCTGTTCGGATTGTTCACCCGGGATGGTCAGAAACCCAGGTGCAATCAAAGGTGGAGATTGATAAGGGAATCCTGGAAGTCGCCTATGCCTTCCCAACGGGGTCACTGCGTATTCATACATTTATCCATCGCGAGAAGAACATCCTGGTACTTCGTACTTCCGCTGAGGGGAAGGTGCCCTGGTTCAGCATCATTCTGGAACGGGATCCGGGCAGATGGAACAGGGCCTTACCGCCTCTTGAGGTGGATTACGATCCGAAATCCTCTGAAGGAATCCTTAGCCAAACAGTTCCCGGACATCTCGAGGTGGCCCCCTTCACCTGGCATGTGGCTGCATCCTTTCCGGATGAGGCACAACTTGCCGTAGCTTCAGGGGCCGGTGACATTGTAAGCGAGGAGGTGGTCTCCAGCCGGATCAGGCGGGAAGGATGGTCTCTCAAACAGGATGTGGTGCTGGTAGATGGGGCCTCCCTTACATTTGTAGCAGCAGTAGCCACAGATACGGATGGAAGTCAGCCCGCTGAAGCCCGTGCGCAGGAGCTGGCTGGCCATGCGGGGGGTGACAGGTTCCGGGAAGAAATCTCCACGCACACCAGGTCCTGGGCTGAGTTCTGGGCTTCATCCGGCATACAGATCGAGGATCCTGAAATGGAGGCCCTCTGGTACAGGGGCATCTACTCCTTTGCCTGTCACCTCCGCTCGGGGGCCCAGGCTCCCGGACTGGCAGCCAATATTCCCATATCTGACCGAACGGCCTGGCGGGGCAAGTATACCTGGAATCACAACGTGCAAAAATGGTATTTCGCCAATCTTCCGGTCAATCACCCCGAGTGGCACGATCCACTGGCCGCCCTGCTCAATGAGCAGCTACCTACCTTTCAACACCTGGCCAGGACCATTTTCGGTGTGGAGGGTGTCTATGTTGATCTGTCGGGACGTCCCCGGGCAACCCCCTCGCAGGCTGAGACGCACCCTGTGGTGGGACGGGCCCTTTGTCATACAGGATGGCTATCCGATCAGCTTTATCAACATTACGAATTTACGGGAGACCTTGACTGGCTCCGAACACAGGCCTACCCCTATATCCGGGAGGCGGCTCAGTTCTACGCAGCTTACATGGACAAATACCAGGGGGATGATCAAATCATCTGTCCCTCCATGAGGCTTGAAGATTTATGGACTGAGAGAAAGCACCTGGCCTGGGGTGCCAATTTCCTGGGAAATAAAAACGTCTCCCCCGACCTGATCTATTTTCGTAAAGCCTTTGAGGCAGCCATCAGCTCAGCGGAGGCCCTCAAGCTGGATGAGCAGGAGCATTCCCGCTGGTCGGATCACCTGAAGCGGGTACCTGATATTGCCTACGGGTGGAGGGATGGCAAAGGGTGGTATGCCATCTGCGAGGACTGGGAAAAGGCATGGCCCGATTTTGATGAATACCTGGATCATGTCAGGCATTCCCGTTGGGGTTGTCAGGCCTTCCCGGTGTTCCCTGGGGAGTATATCGAGGGCGATGAAGAAGAGGGTCTGGCCCCGGTTATCCGTGACCTCATGTCGGAGGTGGATCTGCTTAATTTAAGGCCACGAACCACCACCCTGGGTGCCTTTCATGGCGAAGCCACGGTGTTGCCCTATATCCGGATGGGCATGATGGACAAATTTGAGGATATCCGCACCCTGATGTTAGGTCACCAATATCCGTCCGGGCAATTTAGTGCCTGGGAGTCCAAAAGAGGCAACTATGTGCGCACGCCCTACCTGGAAACCTGGCGACTGATTGAAAACCAGTACATGCAGACACTGGGGATTACCGAAATGCTGATGCAGAGCCAGGGTGGAACCATCCGGCTTTTCCCTTACTGGCCTGAAACAAAGGAAGCCTCCTTTAGCGATCTCAGAGCCCGGGGTGCCTTCCTGGTGAGTGCATCACATGCACCAGGAGCAACTCTGAAAGCCACTATCCACAGCCTCCGGGGAAATACCTGCCGGTTGAGATGGCAGAAAACAGGCAAACCAGGGATTTCGGAAAGTGGAAAGCCTGTCTCTTTTGAAGTGGAGGGCCGGGACCTGATTTTCGAGACACAAAAAGGACTTGCCTATGAGATTGTAGAGCTTCGCTGAACCTACTAATTTAGGTTTTGCTTAACGTTTCCCCTGGTAGATTTCTTCAAACTTACCACTTTCCGAAATGGCCGCTTCACCGCCGCCCATGGTGTTTGCCTGCTGGAAGTCCTTTGTCTTCCATTTTTCTGCTACATCCGTGGTCTGTGCGCTTAGCATGGTTACAAACAAGCCAAGTGTTACCAAACAAATCCATTTCTTTTTCATCTGTTTAAGTTTTTATTTTTCTTTCATAGGCATCCAGGTACTCTGTGATCATTGAGTCTCTGGTATCTACTCCTTTTAAAAAATCATAGGCCTTCCCGGAAATATAGCGGTTCTCCTTTTGAAGGATCTTTGCAATGGCCTGGCAGGTTTCCAGGTCATCGATGGAGTGCCTGGAATACAAGTTCAGAAAATCTCCCAATTGCTGGCCATTTAATTGATCCAAATAGTTCCTGGATGCTTTTACCACCTCCGGAGCTAAGAAGGGAGCCTCCCTGAATTTCCCGATGATCATTCTTTGAATGCCAAAATTGGCCTCTCCATAGCCTGAAAACAGAGCGGACTGAAATGAGTCCGATTCCAGATGAATTGATCCGATGGCATTTACGGCCCTGTATGACAGGTAAAACTCCTCTCCCACAATCATTTCCAACAGGGTTGAGGATATCTCTTTGTCAAGCGCTTCGGATTGATCAATTCTCTGCAGTGCCCAATCCCTGTCGCTGATGTCCGGGCTATGCAGTATGAGGTCGGTCAATTCGGGTGTCAATCGCTCTTCTGTGAGCTGGATCACGCGATCAAAAGCAGGTCCGTACACGATGTTCCAGAGCGTGTAGGTGGTGTAAGCAGCTCCGGGGACCACGATCTTTTCCATTTCAGCCGAGGTAGCACCAGAGACCCCATCCACCAGAACAGATTCAGAGCTTGCCCTATCCATCAACGAATTGAATGAGATATCCCCAAATGGCAGTGAAGAATCGGCAAGAAGTTCATTCAACCTGTCATATTCCTCGGCCGAAAAGGGTTTGTGTTCGGATTTGCTCAGGAATTCTCCCTCGGGTAGTTCAAAGCCCAGGTACCTGCCGGTTATATTCCAGTAAAGGACCATATCCAGCTCGCGGCATTTGTTATCAAAACATACGCCTGTGTGTATCCGCTTGAAATAACGTAAGGGAATGTTCTCTCCGCTCCGGAGTAAGTACAGGGAGTCTGATGCAGATACACCATGAAAAACCAGGGTATCCCCGGGAGTAGCTCCCTTCTCACCAGAGATGGTCGCTCTCTGCATATATATGACTTTATTCTCCTCCTGCTGGAATGAGCACAAGACAATCGCTCCAATCAGACTTCCGGCTAAAAACAGACGACTCGTTCCTATGATAAATCCATCTATAATTATCTTGCCCTTAAACGTTTAAACCTTTTCCGGAACAATGGCTCCATGCTCCTCTAAAAGTTGTCGTATGTCTTCCATGGGAACCTCTTCAGGTGATTTCCCGGACCGGCTGGCCAGTACAGCGGTAACCGCAGCTGCCTGTCCCATGCCCATGCAGGGTGCCTGTACCCGTATGGCAGAATTAGCCCCCCGATCACTGCTTAAGCACCTGCCCGCCACTAAAAGATTCTTGCTTCCCCGGGGAATCAAAGCCCTTAAGGGGATGGTAGCCACCACATTTTCGGCCAGGTACTCGGGGTGTACTCCGGTCTTGTCATGGATATCGATGGGATAATAGGCATAGGAAATGGCATCCTCAAATACCTTCCCGCTAACATATTCCGATTGCGTCACCTGGTGGAGACCGTCTATGCGATAGGTCTCCCTGACCCCTGTCTCGGTTTGAACTTTTACCACCCGGGTATGTTCACAACCTGGCAGTTTTCTCAGAAACTTCAGCATTTTAAACAGGGCCTTGCGCCCGTTAATATTAGTAGTGGTATGGGTTTCTGAAGTGGTGGAGTCTGCCCCGAAGATATGACCGCTGAAGGTATAGCCACTGCTGTTCAGCACCCCCCGGATGCTCAGGAATTCTTCACGAATCATCTCTCCTTTTTTCAACTCTTCAGCATAAAGGTGTTCCAGGTGATCCATGTCCAGCTTAGACTTGTCGTATCCTTCCAGGGTAAACAAGAGGGTGCCGGGTTGGATTTCGGCCTCCCTTAGCACCTTAAATCCTGCCATAGAGGTGACCAGGGCATTGCCGGTACAATCAATTATCTGACTACAGGTGATCTCTGTGTGGGTTCCTTTCCCTACCGTTTCCACGATCCATTTATCCTTCCTGAATTTAATCTTGTAAGGCGTTTCATAATACCTGATATCCACACCGGCCTCCAGGCATTTATCTTCAGCCAGAAGGGTGTACAGCGGGCCATTGATCAAAACCTGGTGTTTGGGATGGCTTTTGCCATGGGGAATGGAGAAATTAGGCAGTTCATCGTCATTCATGGCCACGCATTCCTGGACCAGTTCCCAGCCAATGCCTCCGATGATCTGCTTCCCCCAGGCATGAAAGATCCCTGGAAAGGTAACTCCTCCGGTTGTCATCGTCCCGCCTAACTGACTCCCAAATTCTACCAGCACCGTCCTTGCCCCTGCTCTTGCAGCCTGAAGGGCGGCTACCGTGCCTGCGGTCCCTCCTCCCACCACCAGGATATCGGTGGAGATTTCCTTCCTTCGAATTTCATAGGGTTCGGCCAGTTTTTCTCCCCTGGCTAAGGATGGAGCAGCCACACCCAGAGACATGACACCCATGGATTTGAGCATGGTCCTTCTTTCGATCTTTTTCATATCCTTTTTTTGAGCCTTCTTTTTATATTGATCTTTCAGCGCGGAACAGAGAGGGGAAGATCCAGCCACGCCAGGCCTATATGCCTTTTCATATGGCTTGTGCTGCTTCCACCGGGAGAATCGTAAAACAGGGCCAGTCGCTCTCCTATCTTTACCACAGAAGGCAGCCCGATGCATTTCTCGGCCCAATTGCAATTCTGACCATCCAAAACAACGGCCTTGTTCTCCGGATCCCACCGGTTCAGGTTCTTGCTCCAGTATACCCAGATGGCATCGGTATATTCTCCCTGTTCATCAATGCCTATATGGTTGGTAAACAAAAACCAGGTCTCTATACTTTCCTCAAAATATAAAGTTGAGTTCTCGATCTGCTCCTCGATGGGAACCATGGGTCGGGGGTCTGGAGTCCACGGGCCATCCAGGTCCTTTGTCCTGGCAATACCCAGCGTGCGCTGTGGGGATGGATTTCCTGGCTTCTCCGTGGTAGCACTGAAGAACTGAAGGTACTCTCCCCCGTTTTTGATGACCATACCCGGACTGGCAGTGATGGAGTGATAGGTGTTTGGACGGATTCGGAAAGGTACCACCTCTTTCTGTTTGATCCATGGACCTGCCGCACATTCTCCTTTGGCCTTCATGGTCAGATAGGGAAAGGAGGGAATCAGATCGGGCGGGGGCGACACATTGGGAGTTCCCAGGTAGAACATGTGCCACTCCTGGCCATCAAAATAGGTCACCCCGTAGGAGGCTGACTTCGAGTCCTCTTCATCCGGTTTACCGAAATCGAGGATGGGGCCTTTTTTCTCCCAGGTCAGAAGGTCCTTACTTACGGCCTGAGAACAGAGCCATCCATTGGGACCTGCTGCATCGTAGTGAAGGTAGTAGGTGCCTTCGGACTCGAAGACCCAAACGTCGCGAGCGCCGAGTATATCGCATTGGTCCGGACCATCCCCGTACCTGAGTACAATTCCATGGTCCTTCGCCTCCATCCTTAAGGTTGTCTCCGGTCTTCCATCCCGGTATTTACCTGCGGTTTCCTGCCTGTTTTTCCCTGTTTGCGCGATCAGAAATGTGGTTGCGGCAAACAGGATCAATCCCACACCTGCACTTTTTGTCATTTCCATAGTCCGTCGGGAAATAGGTTTTATTTTACAAGTTCAATGCTCACCGGTCCCATCAACCCGGAAGGAACTAGTTCCTCACCTTCTTTGGCATCACTGACCGTGGTAACTGTAAAGCGATCCTTTTCAGGCAGCTCCAGATCACCCACCATGCGGTTTCTCCAGACATTCACCACCTCCACCTCGAGCTTGTTATTTCCGGGCTGAAGGCTCCCTTTTGTATTCAGCCGATAAGGAGCCATCCAGCTCACACCCAGGTCGGTTCCATTGAGTGTAACACGGGCCATGACTCCCACCTCTCCCAGGTTCAGAAAGAGATCTCCATCGGGAATATCATCCAGGGTAAACTCCGTGCTGTAGGTAGCTGTACCTGAGTAGTATTTCATCCGCCAGTCGTCCGATTCGGTCCAACTGGAGAGCTTGCCCAATTTCAGAGTCTCGGCGGGGCCAAATTCTTTGTTCTCAAAATCTACGCTCCATCCTGAATCCAGTGATGTCAGCACATCGGGTTTTGGTGAATTCTCCGCGTAACCCTCACCGGTCTCCTCATTGCTTCCGGCGGTGAAGACAATAAAGCAGCTTTCATGCTTCTCCATGCTCAAGGGGATCGTCGTCCGGCTTCCATCATCTGTGTAGTCGTTCAGCTTCCGGATCTCACCTGTGACCGCATCCCACAATTGAGGCTGCAGTCCCGATACCCTGAATGAGGGCTCAAAACTTAAAACTCCATCTCCCTGATTGGTGAGAAAATAGATTTCCATACCCGGCAGGGTACGGTGTGTCCACAGGACGGGTGCATCAGCGGGATGGACCACATCACCGGGAACCTCTATGAAATCAAGAGCTTCCTGAAGGCTTATGCCATCCAGCACCTTACCCTCTCCAACTTCCATTTCAAGCTTGCCACCTTTATGAGACTCGCCCCACATGCGATTGGCAATCTCCAGTATCTCCTGGTCACACCTGGGATAATTCTGAAGACTGGGCGATTTCAATGGCTTTCCTCCAAGGATGGTTCCACCTGCCTGCACCAGCTCCTCCATTTTAGCCAGGACATTAGGTCTCATATTTGAATTCTCGGGCAGGACCAGGATGGAATAAGCCAATCCGTCGGGCAATACAAATTTGCCGTTCTCTACCGTTAGCCTCTCCAGTATCACTTCCGCATTGATGTAGTCGTAGGAGTAACCCACAGGTAATTCCGGATCTTGTGTTCCGGTCATTTTAGGTGTATCCTCTCCAATGAAATAGAGGACATCGGCGGCGTATTTCCCCTGTTGAAGCATGTGCTGGCACCTGCGGGTATAATCCACCCAGCTTTTTCCCTGGTCAAACCAGGTATTCAGGCGGTTAAACTCGGTGGAGAACCAGGCATTGATTCCTGGAGCCTCCTCGCGTGGTTGTTGAATATATAGGTGGAATACATAATGGTTGATGCCTTCGGTCCAGCTCCAGTCACCCCGTTTTTTTAACAGGGCCGGATGGCGCTTGTAGGATTGCTGTCCCGCAGTAAATGCTTCAGCTGAGGTAATGGATTTTCCATACATATGTGCAGCGGAGGAGCCCGATTTACATTCAATATCCCCCAGGCTTCCCTCGTTCCAGAACTCACCACCCACCAGGTCACTTTGTCCACCATACATCAGGAATTCACCGGGATACCCCCAGTGCCCGTAAGGCTCCAGCCAGGTCTTAAGTCCGTATTCATTGGCCACTTTGCGCAACCCTCCCACGTATTCGTAAGCCACATCATCGGCAACGGAACGACGCAGATCCCACAGAAAACGATCCGACTCTTCCACACTGCCAACCACGCGTCCGGAGATGACCGGCAGATACTTTACCGGGTCATAACCAAACTTTTTCTGGAATTTGGCCGCATATCCATCCGTCCAGTTCTGTGACCCCATTTCATAACTGTCGGCGATCAGGTATTTCAAGGCCGGCCGGCTCTCTTCCGGGATTCGCTCGATAATCTCTGCCATGTATTGTTCAAAATGGAAGCGGGCCAGCTCCGCACTGGCTTTGTCCAGCTCATACCCTTTTCCCTGAGGGGCTGCAGGGGAGTTCCGGGTCCCTGTAGGAGTCATTCCAATGCGCAATACAGTCCATTCTCCTTCCGGCACATCCTCCACAGTCAGCCAGCCATCGGCATCCATCTGATCACTCACATCATGCACCTCTGAAATCAGTCTATTGGGATCTGCAATGGCTTCCTGTGAATCCCAGAGATAGGTATTGAACTCAGGGAAGGGCGTGGGATGCATCTTTCCAAGCGTTTTCTCCACATAGTTTTCCAGCACCTGGGCCTCCGTGATCCGGATTTCGGCAAAACCAGCAGCAGGTAAGACACCTCTATCCAGTAAAGCAGGGTCTCCACTCACATTGCTGGTATTGGTACACACCAGTCTGAATTGCTTCGCTTCGGTTTCCGGAATAGAAAGGGATACAGGTCCGTGGGTGACCGGTCCCACATTCACTCCGGTATTGCTCCGGTCAAATACGAAGGATTTGATGGTTTTAAAACTTCCATCCATCCTGGCCTGAAGTTCCACATCACATTTGAAGGCATAACCAGCAGGAGTCATCAATATACTCCGGGCAGTCAGGGCTTCGGTGGCTGAAAGGTCTATTACATATGCTTCCCGGGTGTTGGTGAATATGGAGTTTTTCTTTACAACATAATCATCCTCCGAAGCAATTTTTTGAAACCCCAGCACATAGGTGTCCTGAAACTCTTCAGCAGGTTTGGGCAACTTCACCCGGACCGTGCCACCTCCCTGAACCGTTGTTTCGGAGTAAACCAGGTGACGCATGGCTTTGTCGTAGGTCACCCAGGGACCGCCACTCTGGCTCCATCCTGGACAGTTGAACATACCTACATCTATCCCAATGCGATGGCCCTCTTCCACCACATGGACCATGGCATCCCACCATTCTTCGCTGAACAGGGGGACCGGACCATCCACTTCATCGGGATTGATGTTTCCGATCAATACGGCTCCGAGTCCAAATTCTTTCATGGCCTCCAGGTCTTTGGTGATGCCCTCCTTGGAGATGTCATCCCCGATCCAGTAATAGTAGCACCAGGGCTTGTTGGTATCGGCCGGGGTAACAAATGCTTCGGCAATTCCGTCGTAGGTTTCCTGGGATATCTTCGTGGGTTGATTGCAATGGGTAAGAAGTATAACGCTGACCATCAGGAAGATTACCCGTATAAACTGCCTGAAAATTGAAGAGTTGTGTTTCATGCTGGTTATTTTTATGAAGTAATTGTTTGCCAGATCTTAAGCTTATAAGCAGAAGGTCATTAAGTGGTACTAAATATAGATCGCCCCTCCTCCCCATTCAATGGATAGAATGCGCTTTTGTTTATCTTTTTTGACCCTTGGATCTGCTCGATGGCAGGTGCTTGAGTCAAGCGGATTAAATAGAGTTCAATTAATCTGTGATTCAAAGGTGTAGCTTCCCGAGCCTTTCTCGATCACCACGAATTCGTAGCCCGGCCCTCTTTCCTTTTCATCACTTTGTATGGTTTCTCCATCCATATAAACTTCTCCTGCCGAGGTAGGTATGCATATCCAGGCTGTGGTATTTACCGGGACCTGGACCCTCATTGTGAAGGTGCTGCCCTCAATCTCCCATTCGCTTTTCACCCATCCGTATGGAGTATGGTGTGAAGCCTTTACATCGTTCATCTCACCTCCTGGATGAGGTTTAATAAGAATGGATTTGTATCCTGGAATTTCCGGGTCCAGGTCGATCCCGGCTACCCTGCGGTACAGCCAGTCGCCGATGGCTCCGTAAGCGTAATGGTTAAAGGAATTCATCCCCACATTCTGAAAGGTGCCATCCGGCTTCTGACCATCCCATCGCTCCCAGATGGTGGTGGCTCCCTGGGTCACCGGGTAGAGCCAGGAAGGATAATCGGCACGGAACAAGAGCATATAAGATTCATCCAGGTAGCCGTACTTGGTCAGCATGTGGGTCAGGTCCGGTGTTCCCAAAAAACCGGTGGTCAGATGACCAAAGCTATTCACATCATCTGCCAGGCGCTTTGCTGCTGCCAGTTCCAGGGATTCCGGGATTAACCCGAAAGCCAGAGTTACCACATAGGCCGTCTGGGTGTTGGAACTGAGTCGTCCATTGGGGGTGATAAACTCTTTGGCAAAGGCAGATTTGATCTTGCCCATCAGTTCCTGGCATCTGACCGCGTCCGCTTCCTTTCCAAGTACTTTTGCTGCCTTCTGAAGCAAATCTGCCGAATGGTAGAAATAGGCCGTGGCCAGTAAATCCTTATCCGTGGTAGCCCCGGGGTAATCCGAGCGCGTGGTGGCAAAGGCCAGCCAGTCTCCGAACTGCCGCAGTTTGGGGGTCCACAAATAGCTGTCTCCAGCCTGATTGGCCTGATAGTCCACCCAGGCTTTCATGCTCTCATATTGCTCTTCCAGGATCCGGGTATCTCCATAATACCGGTATACAGCCCAGGGAATAATAGTAGCTGCATCGGCCCAGCCATGGGCATCTCCTTTACCAAGGACATTGGGGATGACCCATGGAACAGCTCCATCACCATCCTGGTCCAGAGCCAGATCGGCCAGCCATTTGGTGTAAAAACCTGCACAATTCATATTGAAAATGGCTGTGGGGGCAAATACCTGGGCATCCCCGGTCCAACCCAGTCTTTCGTCTCGCTGGGGACAGTCGGTGGGTACATCTACAAAATTCCCTTTCTGTCCCCATACAATGTTACTCTGCAATTGGTTAATCAGTGAATCATTGCAGGAGAAATTTCCTGTTATAGCCATGTCGGAGTGTACCACCACTCCGGTAATCATATCTTTTGTAATTGGACCGGGAATACCTGATACGGCCACATACCTGAAGCCCTGGAAGCTAAAGCGCGGTTCCCAGGTCTCTGTTCCCTCACCCTTACAAATATAGGTGTTGGTTTGCGCTGCTGCTCTCAGGTTGGCGGTATAAAAATTCCCCTCCTTATCCAGTACCTCCGCATGCCGCAGGGTAATTATTTTTCCTTTCGGAGCCTTTACCTTCAGACGGATCCAACCAACCATGTTCTGCCCCATATCAAGTACCGTGTCGCCTTCAGGCGTAACCAGGATCTCGATAGGTTCCAGCAATTCCCTGGTTCGTACAGGAGGCGTAGCAGGGCTTACCAACTCAGTACCCACCGGATTTATTTCCATTACTTCCCTCCATGATCCATCATTAAAACCTGGAGCACTCCATCCCGGAATCTCCAGCCTGGCATCATAGGTCTCTCCATCGTACATGGTGGAAGCCTGAACAGGACCGGTAGCTGCTTTCCAACTCAGGTCGGTGTAAACCAGATCCCTGGAGCCATCCTTGAAATTGAGTTCCAGCTGGGCCTTAAGCGCAAGCACTTCGGGGGTATTCTGGCTATTGGAGAACCAACCCTGCCTGAAGGCTCGGTACCAACCGTTTCCCAGGGTCACCCCCAGGGCATTTTCACCCCCTTTTAACAAGGGTGTCACATCGTAAGTCTGGTACTGAACCCGGTGTTGAAAACTGGTCCAGCCGGGTGTTAGCTCCTGGTCACCCACTTTCTTTCCATTAATCTCTGCCTCATACAATCCTAGCCCTGAAATATACAATCGGGCACTTTCCAGATCTCCTTCTATCGGGAATTCTTTTCTGAATACCGGGCTGGGCTGGGATTCCACCTCCCCTTCCATCCCTGACCCAATCCAGGAAGCTTTCCAATCTGAATCCTTCAGAAGTCCCAATTCAAAGTAGGCAGCCTCTGACCAATCGGAGGCCTTCCCGTTTTTATCCCATACCCGGACTTTCCACCAGCATTTATCTCTGGATTTTAGCTCCTCACCGGCATACTCCACAAGGACACTCTGGCCGGATTCTATTTTTCCACTGTTCCAGAAATCTGCTTTTTTTTCCTTGAGTAAAGAAGGGGATGAGGCTACCAGGACCTGGTAGGCTGTTTGTGTCTGATCAGGAATATCACTGCTTAAGATCCAGCTTAACCTGGGGGAGGTCGTACCTATCCCCATGGGATTTTCCAGGTGCTCACAGCTCATGGAAATGACTGTAACGGGTTTGGCAGCCCACGCCGGGCCTGCGGATATCAGCAGACATATAAAAAAGCTAAAGCTGATGAAATTCTGAAATCTACGTAAATTCATAGTTGTAGTTTATTGTTGTTTGCTTGTGTCCGCACTAAAATAAAAATTATACCAGTTCTTCTCACGGGTGATTGGGCCTTCCGGTACGCCGGGCTCCTTAAGTTCAGAAGCCCATGCTTCCAGGGCAGCTTTTAGTTCCTCCGCTTTCTCCGGGTAGCTGTGAATCAGGTTGTCCGATTCCACTCCATCGGGTTCCAGATCAAACAGGAATTCATGTTCTCCAGCTTTCAGAAATTTCCACTTCCCCGATCTGACTGCCGTCTGGTCCCAGAACCTCCAGAAGAGATAGCTATGAGGAGCCCCGGTCTTTTCCCCGGTAAGATAGGGAATCAGATTCACTCCATCCAGTTCAGGGGCTTCATTTAATCCAGCTACAGCTACTGCGGTGGCGGCTACATCCAGGGAGCTCACTGCCTCATCATACTCCATCCCTGCAGGAATCACTCCCGGCCAGCTTACCAGGTAAGGCACCCGGATACCCCCTTCCGACAACATCCCCTTCTCCCCGACCATTGGATCGTTCAGGGAGCCGTCCCAGGCACCCCCTTTAAATTCCAGGGTCCGGTCCTCCTTGATCATCTTCGTCGGTGCACCGTTATCCGAAATAAAGAAAATCAAGGTGTTGTTTTCAATTTCATATTCCTTCAATGTCTGCCTGATCCGACCCACTCCATCGT
This sequence comes from uncultured Bacteroides sp., assembly GCA_964622985.1. Taxonomy (GTDB): domain Bacteria; phylum Bacteroidota; class Bacteroidia; order Bacteroidales. The sequence goes on from CAZURA010000031.1 coordinate 33,544, forward strand.
CTATAGCAGACATCATAGCCAGGCAATAACGTCTGCGTTCCGGCATCTCCCCGGGAAAACGTGAAAGGTATTTTTCTGTAGCTTCCAGCGGTACGTGGGGAGCAAAGTAGGCCAGGTAGAGGAAAAAGGGTGCATCCTGGTTTCGTTTTATAAAGGTAACGGCAGCATCGCTTTGTACATCCAGACGAAACCTGGGATCGGGTCTCCAGGCATATTCCTGGTCCTTTCCATCCAGGTCAAAGTTGGCCCAGTAACGCCCCATAGGTCCGTAGTAGGTTTCCCTAAATCCCCGCTCGGAGGGGTAAAAGGGCTTTCTGATCTCCATGGATATATCAGCCGGTTTCCTCTCCTGCCTTGGCTTGGCGGCCATCTCCGGCATGTTCTTTTCAATCCAGGGATCCATCACGTGGTTGGGATCCAGGTGCCATTTCCCCACCATGCCCGTCACATAACCTGCTTCCTGTAAGCGTTCCGGCAGCAATACTTCATCGAGAGGCAAGGGCCAGGTTCCATTGTGATCCACACCGAAACGTTGCTGGTACCGCCCCGAAATCAGCCCCGCACGGGAGGGGATACACTGGGGAGCTGTGATATAACCGGATGTCATACGAGCACCGTCATTTCCCAACTGATCCAGGTGTGGGGTCCGGATATCGTCCACTACGTCCTGTATACCCAGATCGGCAAATCCCTGGTCATCCGTAAAGATGACGATGATATTGGGTTTTTCAGGTGGCTCTGAATAATTACGCGAGTAAACCAAACAAAACTGAATGGCTAACAACAACAATACGATTCTGTATCCGGGATACTTTTTCATGCTTATTCGTTTAATCTGTATTCGCCAGGTGGACTACATTTTTTCCTTTTTTATATTCCTCATAGAGGTTTACAAAGGGAGCCTCACTTCTCACCTCCTGCTGCGAATCATAGTCCGGATTTAAAACAGGCCAGTATTGGCGGTCCACTTCTTCCTCCAGCCAGGTGATCAGTTTGGTATACAGTTCCAGGGTCTTTTCCGGCAACTCGGAGGCCAGGTTAAAACTTTCATCCAGATCCTTTTGCAGGTCAAACAATTTCAGCCTGCCATGCCAGTCCAGGATCAGCTTGTAGCTCCCTTCCATGATGGCGGATCGGGGTGTGAGGAACTGCCGGTCAAATGGACTTAACACACTCACATTAAAGGGATAGTGCCAGTAGCGGGTATCGTGATCATATTTCCCCCGGCTGTTTTCCGGATCTTCAAACAGGGATAGCAGACTTCTCCCGTCAATATCCACTTCCTCATAATACCGGCTTACATCATATCCAGCTGCCTGCAGGATGGTAGGATAAAGATCAGTGCAGTCCACAGGAACATCACACCATTCCCCCGATTTTACCTTCCCCTTCCATCTGAATATCAAGGGCACACGGATCCCCCCTTCACTCAGGCAGGCTTTCCCTCCACGAAGGGGGGCACAGCTGGTGGCCATATCTCCGTCTCTGGAGTACCGGTGGTCCCATCCCCCGTTATCGGAAAAAAAGATCACCAGGGTATTATCCTCCAGTCCCGTTTCCTCCAGCTTCTCCAGGATCCTGCCCACCGAATTGTCCAATCCCCTTACCATGCCCGCATATCGGGGATCGCGGTGGCCGTTCCATCCCCGGGTCTCTTTTCCTGCAAAATAGGTACTGTCCTCCACTTTGGCATGCCAGGGACTGTGCACGGCAAAATGACAGAAATACAGAAAGAAGGGCTCATCCTTCACAGCAGCCCTCTTATCCAGGTAGTTCAGAGCCTGTGCAGTGAGGTCATCGGTCAGGTACGCTTCCCCGGTCTCCTTCCCTGCATCACCCATCATCCACTGGTCCTGGGGTATGTTGGGAAGGTGAGCGACGGACCGGTTGTTCCAGCCCGGGCGCCAGTTAAAATAAGCCGATCCGCCTGCGTCAAACCAGGCTATGGGGTCAAATCCCTGGTCGGCTGGCTGATAGCCCTCAGCACCAAATCCGCCAATGTGCCATTTGCCGATAAAAGCAGAATGGTAATCGGGCAGTGCTTCCGCCAGTGATATTTCATCCCAACCCCCATCATAGCTTGTTCCTGAAGGGAGAGCAGAGTTGGAAGATCCATTCAGCCAGGCCTGCTGGATGGGTATGCGATCTGAGTGATAGATCACATCGTGCAGGTACTGTCCCTCCGGTGGGTCTAAGCTTTGATTGTAATAGGTATCCCTGTGGGGCATGGCCGTAGTAAAGCCCAGCCGGCCGGCATACTTACCGGTGAGGATGGCTGCCCTGGTAGGGGAACACAGCTGGTTGGCATAGGCCCTTGAGAAAGCAAAACCTTCTGCTGCCAGCCGGTCCAGGTGCGGTGTTTCATAATACATGTCGGCCGGATCCGCTCCCAGCGTTTTCTGTGCATAGGCATTGCAATCCATGTAGCCGAAGTCATCGGCCAGGATCAGGATAATGTTGGGTCTTTCAGGTTCTTTCTCGCAGGAAGAACACAAATATGTTAGAGAAAAAACGAGCAGAACAAAGAGGTTTTTCATCTGGATCATTTCATTGGTTTTATCCGAATATGTGAAAGTGAGTTTATAGTTCGACCTGGAAGCTATAGGAACCCGCTTCCAGTTTCCGTGCTTTCCCTTTCAGGATCAACTCCGCATTCGTATTTGGAGGCACAGTCAGTGAATATTCATAGGAATCAGGCGACGTCTGTACCCAGGATGCTGCTATTTCTCCCTGAATGGAATGATAACTGGCCTCCGCAAATTCCAGGGATTTGATAAAACTGGGTCTGAATATAATCTTTTTAAAGCCTGGCTCTTCCCGGTCAAAATTTATTCCGGCCAGGTGCCTGTAGAAGTAGTTGTCCACCGCTCCCATAAAATGATGAATATCCGAGCTGCTCCTGTTAAATCCTTCCCAGAGGGTGGTGGCCCCCTCTCCTACCATCCAGCCAAAGGAGGGCCAGCTGGGTTCCACGATCAGATTAAAAGCCAGATCAGCATAGCCATGTTTCGGCAGGTATTCGTAGGCCGAGTGAATGGCAAAAATCCCTCCGAACAAATGATTGTCTTTCTCTTCCACAATGTTTCGGATGAGGCGGTCTTCCACCTTCTGAACTTCCCCATCAGGAACGATCCCGTAATCCAGGGCACATACATTCAACACCGGTACATATTCATCATAGGGAACATCTCCGATGTATTCGGCCTTTTCCGGATCGTAGATCCAGGTGTTAATCCCTGTTTTCACCCGCTTGGACTGGGCAAGCAGATTCTTCTGATCTTTCTTATAGTCCAACACCCCGGCCATATGGGCCATACGTTCCAGCACCAGGTGAAAATTTAAAGCTGCATTGGCGCCATTCCCTCCGGGTTTTTGTCCGTCTTTGTCTGGCAGGGGGCTGACCCAATCACCCAGCACATCCTTGAAGATTCCATCCATCTCAGCCATGTTGTTATTCTCCCAGGAGAAATCCACCCACAACATCATCCGGTCCCAGTACTGCTCGAAAAGGCGGGTATCCCCGTAATACATGTACATGTACCAGGGAACATGTACGGCGGCAGAGGACCAGAGCGTAGAGTTTCCCCTATTATAATGATTATCAGGGGCGATTATGGACAATCCACCATCGGGGTCCTGGGTATCCCACATATCCCGGGTGTACTTGGTCATCAGGGCAGCCAGGTCGTGGTTGGCCATGCCAAATTCCATTCCCGTAACCGCATCACCCATCCATCCGTTCTTCTCCCGGTGAGGACAATCAGTCGGAATGCTGTGCAGGTTAAAACGGAGCGACTTGACGCAAATGTCGTGAACCGCATTGGCCGTCTCGTTGGAACAGCTAAATGTCCCTACCTGAGGCACTTCTGAGTGCACCTCAATGACTTCCACATCCTCTTTCGTCAGTTTCCCGCCATACCCATAAATGGTCGCGTAGCGGAAGCCTTTGTATGTAAATTTACAGATGGCCTCTTCACCAGGGACTCCCTTAGCTACATAAGCCATTTGTTGCAGCTGGGCAGGTTGATGAATATCCAGTGGATTCTCGTGCTCACCAAAATAGACCACAATCCGGTCCCCCTTTTTTGCCTCAGGCAGCTTGATTTTCAGCCAGCCGGAAAGCTGCGTACCTGCATCCACCCAGATCCCGTTCCTCCATCCTCCCTGGTTAACCACTTCTGCGGGAGGATAGGACTTCACCTTTCGTATGGGCTGGCACAGCTGGGCAGTCAGCTTTCCTCCCGGGGCGGGTGCCGGCTGGACCGGATCCCATTGGCTATCGTTCAAACCTGCCCGGGCCCATCCTTCGATCTCCCTGGTGGCATCGTAAATCTCCCCCATGTGCGGGCCATCATAGATCACCGGCCCCCCCCTTACTTTCCAGCTCCTATCTGTGACCACATCTTCGCTGGTACCATCCGAATAGTCCACCTTAATCCGGCATATCAGCTTGGGTTGCCCTACGTATCCATCTTCGCGATAAAATCCCCAGTGATCGATGGCACGCTGACTGTAGAATCCGCTTCCCAACATCACTCCCACTGCATTCTCTCCCCTTTTCAACTGATCGGTGATATCGTGGGTGGCATAGAGCACGGTTTTGCTGTAATTGGTCCAGCCCGGGTCCAGCACCTGGTCTCCGATTCGTGTTCCGTTGATATAAAGCTCGTAATAACCCAGACCGCTGATAAAGGCCGTGGCCCGGACTATTTGTTTCGGAGCGACAAACTCTTTTCTGTAAAGCGGCGCAGGGTCGTATTTGTTCTCATCAAAAAAGTGGTAGCGCTCCCACATGTTCATTCGCATCCCAAAATAACTGGGCAATCCCCATTCGAAGCACTCCTGTTCCACCTCCTTCTTTCTCCACCACTCTGTGCTCCACTCCTCCTGGGGCCTCCAGGAAATCCACCGGGCACCTTTCCATTCGGATTCAGATAAGAGGCCGGTGGTAAATTGGGCCTGCTTGCTCCAGGGGCCTTCCTTCCCGGTTTTGTCCCAGATTTTTACTTTCCATAAATAAGGAGTGGCTGACTCCAGGACTTTTCCCGTATAGACCAGGTGGGTGTTCTGGGAGGATCTCTTTTTCCCGGAATCAAACATATCTCCCTTATCTGCATCCAGGAGCTCTTTTGAGGTGGCCACAAGCAGCCGGTAGGCCTTTTGAAACTGTCCCTCCTGGTCGGTGGAGAGTTGCCAGAAAAATCGGGGATCGGACATGTCCACTCCCATGGGATCCTCCAGGTATTCGCATTTCAGGTTCACGACTTCGACCTGTGCACTGAGCTGTAAATGAATGGTTAACACAAAAAGAAGAGCACTTATTGCTGTTTTCATTGCATCTCAGTTTGGGGTAATGTTCAAATAAAGCATCACAACCC
>CAZURA010000032.1:0-38616 GCA_964622985.1 uncultured Bacteroides sp.
CTGGCGTCCAACGGGGGATTCAGGGCAGTAAAAAGCTATCTCTATGAAGGGGGGATCAGGGTCCCGGGAATCATACACTGGCCGCCATTGAAACAGAAAGGTGTGGTAGTGCATGAACCGGTTGGATTCGTTGATATTATGCCCACCTTTTGTGACCTCCTGAACATCGATCCCTTTGAAGGGGAAGAGCTGGACGGGACATCGATTCTGAATCTGCTCACCGGGCAGGAGTTTACTCGAGAAAAGCCCTTGTTCTGGTTCTATTACAGGACTTCCCCTGAAATTGCCATGAGAATCGATGAATTCATGATCATGGGCAAGGATCACGATACCATTCCCAGGACCCATCCTTTTACGGCGCCCGATATGGCCTACATTATGGAGATGTCGCTGTCCGGGTATGAAATGTATGATCTGTCAGCAGACCCACATCAGGATTACAACCAGGTAATGGAGAATCCCCGGGCTGAAGAATACATCCGGTTACTTAACGATCAGCTGAAAGAAATTCAATCCCATGGATATCAGTGGAAACAGCTTCCCGAGGCCATCACCAGTAAAAAGGTAAAAACAGACTGGGTAAAATACTAATCCTCAGTCAACACCAGGTTTCTGTAGCGACCGGAGGAATTAAAACCGGTCCAGAGCCCTATCTTTTTCGAGGCAGTTCCGGTTAACCTCTCCACTTTCAACACAGGCTCGGGGATTTTATTCACATAGACTTCCACCTGCTTTTCGGAAACCTTAATAATGGCATTGAACCAGTCATCGGGATCCGGAGGGATGGCTATTTCATTTTCGAACTCGCCGGTCCTCTCCTCACGCAGTTTTCTCCAGGTAAACTCGGGGTGAAAAATATACTGGACCATATGCTCTTTTCGGATCTGCTCGGTGGCGACGAAATTGAAAGGACGGAAATAGATCACCTCGTAGGTTTCCTCATCCTGGATGTTAAAAGCAACGCCGATAAAGCTTCTGCCAGGTTTGTTCTCTCCCAGCAATTCTACTTCAATGGTACCTTTCTCAAACTCCAATGATGATAGTATTCCCAGCCCATCACCTTCCACTGCATTCATTTCAACTGCACCAGGAGAATCTGCGTAGAGGGATACAGAGCGGTTCACTGCCCTGATCTGATCCTTCTGAAACTGGTCAGCCAAATCTACCTTGTGCTGACTGAGGGAAGCTAAAGAGATCAGGCATAAGAGGCCTGATAGCACTATTTTCGTGTCAATTCTCATTGTACCTTCTTAAAACATATTTTCAAGTTTCTCTAAAAACAGCATTTCTGCCATAAATTGCCAATCAAAAGAGAGCGCCTGATTGGCCAGGTGAACGTGATGATCCTGATCCAACAGGTATCCTGCGGGCTTCTCCAGGATCCGGGTTTCTCCGTAGACTTTTTCAAGCTCCGACCGCAACTCTGAAAATTGAGCTGCCAGGTTGTGAACCTTCGTTCTGGCCTCCTCCTTATCCTCCGGAGTGGCAGCCAGATCATAACTTTGCAGTGCGAGCAGCAATTCCGGCGAAAAGCGAACCAGCTTGTTCACTTCATCATATAGCTGGAGCCTGAATTGATTCCGAATGGCAACTCCTTTCAGGGTGTGGATCACCTGCTCAACTGAATCGCATTGGTGAAGCATCTTTTTTGCCCTGGAAATACGCTCCCCGTTCACATTGCTCCACACCCCCGGTTTATGGGCATCGGGAAGTCCCAGCAATACATCCTCAATGGGGTTGTTTGCTCTCCGTAATCTGTTTCGATCCCCGTTTTGCAGCAATGCATTCTTCCAGAACTCCACAGGTTTTTCAAGCCGGTCAATAAAGGCATACTCCTCACCGGCAACGGCAGAGGAAAATTCCCGGTGGCGATAGGCGGCCTTGATATCCTCTTTGCTTCGTATATCACCTGACCATGAATATTCGGCAAAGGACAATATACCCCGCATGTATAGCTCGAAGTGAGGTGAGTCATCATCCCATAAAGTGAGCAATAACCCATCCAATCCCTTGTCTATGGAAGCCTGAGTAAAGGAGCGGATGTTCTCCATATTGCTTTCGTTCTGTGGCATCAGTACCCACCGGGTTTGTCCCGCTGTGGCTCCCATGACCTGGAAATCGTTCTCAATGAACCACTCCATGGCCTTGAGGTTGCCCTCAGCCTGGGGTGAACTGTAGTTCCATCGCATGTAGATGCAGTTCTTTGGAAACATATCCAGGAATTCCACCAGCTTATGTTCATTCTCTTCCCATAACTGGTCTATTTCCTCTCTGGTTGGTTTGGTGTTGAACATGGGCCGGTAAAGACCTGCATGTTTGATGGGCATATCATCCCAGAAGATAGGAGTTCTTCCATGCTCTTCTGCAAACTTACACACCTTATCAAGCCAGGACAACTGCAACTCAAGCTGAGACTTCCCGCTTTTCCGGCCGGTGGTATGCACTTCATCTCCGCCCACATGCAAATACTTGCCATGAGGTGTGGCTTCCAGAGCATCCAGGTATAGGTCAAACTGCACTTCATATGTTTTGGGATCCAGAGGATTAAAGGCCCAGTCGCTCGCAGGATCATCACGCAGCTCCTTGTACTGGTCATGTTTCAATATAAAAGAGGCATGGCCCAGTCCTTGTATCAGCGGACTGATCTCAATGTTCCGCTCCATGGCATAATCGCTCAGCTTTTTCCACTCTTCAATGCTCAGGGCATCTTCCGATCCCACGAGAGGCTGACGCTCATATCCCAGTTTATCTTCCATCTCAGCAATGATAGCGTTCACCTTGTAGCTGGCCAGAATATCCATCAACTTGTAATAATAACCGGTCTTCTCCATATGATGCTTCATATCCAGTTGAATGGACCTGTAGGAGAGCAGCGGATAATCTTTGATACTGCACATGGGTAAAGGAACCTGTTGTTCTTCGGAATCTTCCATTAGTTGGTCCAGGGTCATCAAGCCATACATCAATCCGGCCTTGTCTTTCCCCGTAATGGAGACTTGCTTCTTCGAAATATCCAGGATGTAGCCCTCCTTCTCAACCTCCAGTGCATCATCTATCTCAATGATCAACTGAGCCTCAGACTGCTCTTCCACGGATTGGATATCCTCTGCCAGATCAACCCATTCCGGAAGCTCCACTCCATCCAGGGCTGAATATGTTTTTACATCCCCGGGGTTCAACTGACTATTGCCCAGTATTTCAAAGCTCTGGGGTTGCGGCAATAATCTGAATTCTCCCTCGGCAGTACCGGATGATTGACAGGAGAGGAGGGCCAGGGATAAAAATCCGGGCACAATAATGGACAGGAATGATCTCATCATGATGTAGTTTTAGATTTGTTAGCTGAACTCTTAAAGATAATTGATTTCCGGGTTAAGACCTTCTGGTCTGACGGTAATATTTTAGTGCATTCCTTTTCACTTCAGAAGTGGTATACTTCACATGCTTGCTGAGAAAAGAGAGTACGAATTCCTCATCCCTTTTGGAATACTCCCGAAGTACCCATCCTACTGCAGTTTTGGCAAAACGTTCTTTTCGCCTGATCAGCATGTCGGCAAACAGTTTAATCACCTTACTGTGATCAAGCAGGGAATCGGCCTGGGCAAACGGGACAAGAGATGCACGGGCCTTCCACAGGTAGGGATCCCGGTTCCAGCGTTTCAGGGTCCAGATCACCTTGTCATCTCCGGCATCCACCATGGGAGTGATCAGCCTGACGCAGATCCAGTCTGTGGTATTCCAGTCATAAATATAGCGGTCGTCGAACCAGTCAGAGATCAGGTTCAGGATAAAAGTATTCTTCTTTTTACCCAGCCAAAACAGCTGCACATAGAGAATGGCGGTCAGCTTCTCTTCTGCAAAGTGGCCTTTAATCAGCTTATTGACCAAACTCACCTGTTTGTTCATGGATAACTGATCGAGCCCTTCCGTGGCATTGAGATCCAACAGAAGCTTCCGGATTTCTGGAATTCCCAATCCGTGGAAAGGAATTGCTCCTTTCATATAACGGTTCCACCACTCTGCCTTTTCAGTTGTGCCTTGCTGACTGAGCTGCTCTACTATGGATTCCCCGTACTCATTCATCGACTGATAATCTCCATTCTTCTTAGGTAATCGATGCTTTTCTCAACGTTCTTATAGCACTCCTCTCCTTCTCCTGAATCAGCCAGCTCCAGGCTAAAGTAATTTACACCCGACTCCCCCATCTGTTGAGTCACCTCCTGAATAGATAGGGGATTTTCACCCAGCACAGGTTGAGCCATGCCACCCCTGCAGGTCTTTATGTGGGTGGTGACCCACCGGTTACCCAGGGAATTCAGGTATGAAGCCGCATGATCCGGATCTGCCTCTTTCCTTGATATGGATGCAAAAGGATTGCACAGATCAAACTGTAGCCCCACCAGCTCCGTATGATCGAACAGATCACTCAATCCATAATAATGCGGGGCATTTCCAAAGAAGGGTTCAGTCAGGTTTTCAACCACAAACGTAATTCCCTGCTTTTGGCATTCCTCTGCACATCTCTCCGCCACAACGGCTGCTTCAGTCACCTCTTCCATGCTCCACCCCACTCTGGAACTGTCATGAGCAAATTCTGAACGGGTTATGGCTGCTCTCAGGATCCCTGGCGCACCAAATTCCAGGATGTTTCTTACTCCTCGCTTAAAAATGGTATCAAATTGAGGATGGAGCAAGTTGACATCGATCTCATAGATCACTTCGATCCCCAGTTCAGCAGCTTTTTTAGCCACATCCTTGCACTCTTTCACCTCCAATTGGGCCTCAGCATCTCTCAGTTCAATGAATTGGAATCCCTCTTCATGAGCGTATTCCAGCAACGAATGGATCGTTTCCACGCTGAAGGGAAAAGAGTTCATGAAGGATTGGGTGGAAAATCCGATCTTCATCTCCGGATACGCTGGAAAATGGAGAGGTTTCTCGTACGGATTAGTGCAGTTCTGCAGCAGGAGGAAAAAAATTCCAGTCCATATATTCCATGCATTTAAGCGGCTTTTTCTCATATCCAATGATACATATTTATGCCAGCACGAATACAAAAAATCATTATTTTTGATCCACAGGTTGTTGTTAATTTCTTTCTCACTTGAATTCCCACCCATCATGAAACAAATAGAAAGACGCACATTTATTAAAAACACTACTTCGTCCATCGCAGGAATATCCCTCCTGGGTACCAGCTTTATTAACCGTCAGACGGGCTTCTCAAAAGATATTGGCATCCAGTTATACTCTCTCGCAAAACCCTTGTCCGATGATTTCCTGGGAACCCTGAAGAAACTGTCCGGTTTTGGATATAAGAACATTGAATTTGCAGGGCCTTATTACTTCAGTACCCAACAGGAGATTGAAAACAATCCGCTCGTCTCCATCATGGGTCTTACAGGGTATGGATATTACGGATTTACCCCAAAGGAGATCAGAAACATACTGGATGATCTGGGTATGAAATCCACCTCGGCACATATAGCTGATCAGACATTGAATCACTCCATGGACGAAGCCATAACAGCCGCTGTGACTATTGGACAAAAGTATTTACTGAGCCCGATGTTTATCGGAAATTCGCTGGATGATTACAAAGCTGCCGCTGAGACTTACAACACATTTGGTGAAAAATGTAAATCAGCAGGAATTCAATACGGATACCATACTCATAGTCAGGAATTTGCCGAATATAAGGGTGGCACTCCTTTTGAGATCCTGGTTACCCATACTGATCCCGAACTGGTTACTTTTGAACTTGATCTGTTTTGGGCTGCTGTGGCTGGTGTAAATCCTGTTGAATTGATCGCTACATATCCGGGAAGGGTTAAATTATTACATATTAAGGAGATGGCACGAGAAATAGACAAGGTGTATAATACCAATGAGCCATTTACCAACTTGGATATAGGAAGAAAGCTATTTGAGAATCAGACGGTCGTCGGCGACGGTATCATAGATTTTCTATATATTCTGAAAGAAGTCCAGTTTGCCGGCATCGAGTATTTGATCATCGAGAGTGATTTCCCAAAGGAACCCATGAGGTTTGCAGAACAGAGCATTTCAAATCTACAGGATATTGTAGCCCAGCTGTAAGAGTTTTTAGCTAAATCTTCTTAAATACGTAACATCTGCAAGTTTTTCACGTTTAGTTCTCATACGTGCAACCATTTTGCATAATAACTGTTTATTGGTATTGTGACTACATTGAGAACCATAGGGATAGTAGCCGGATTCCTGATCCTGACCATGACGGCCCAGGCACAAAATGGCAAATTCCTGGACCACCTCCGCATTGGATTCGGAGGAGGAGCCAACAGTGCCCAAACCATTGACCTCTCCCCGTACAATATATTTGAGGACTTAACCGGGCAGGAGTATGAGAATAGCTATTCTCCCATGCTGCAGAACATTAGTAATCAATACTTTGTGCAAACAGAATGGTACAACGATTATATCATTATTGCTTTGAAACCCGGCACCTACACCTACCGTTTCAGCAAACTCAATGAAGTAATCTTCTCCAATGAAACGGTAGAACAGGTGACCCCCTACCTGTTACGGTATATCACTGTTCCGCTGGAGATCAGGTATAACCTGGACCTTGAGCGTTTTCGTCCCTATGCTGGTCTCTCGGGAGCCTATAGCCATCTGTTGGGCTCACATGACGCTTCAAATCAAACGTTTATCCGGCCAAAGATTTCGGCAGGGGCTGTGGCGGGTACCTATATCGATCTACGTTACATTATCTTGGATTTCAATGTGGGATACCGTACAGGGGTCCACAACATTGCCAGCAAATCAAACCGGTTTGGGACAGGAAGCGGAGCCACTTTTGCCCAGGACGACCTGCTGTTGAATGACCTGCAGGTGAGTTTATCAATCCTTTTCTCACTCCAAAAACAGAAGTATAGTGGTGGTGAGGTAGAGTGCTTTTATTGATCATATGGTACAAAAATTCACATATATTCTGCTCCTTAGCCTGCTTATAAGCGGGTGTGAGATCAATCAGAAAGAGATACTGCCTGAGGATGGATTCACCAAAATATATAACCATCCGGAGGAGATCCTCTCCTTCTACCCGGAAAGCGTACTGGAGCTGTCGGGAGGGGGATATCTATTTATTGCGGCTGTCAAGGACGAAACTTCCGAAATTGAATATCCATCCACTTACCTGGTCAGGACCAGTCCCACTGGTGAGGTGGAGTGGACCATGACCTATGACTGGCTGGCTCCCTGTTCAAACCTGATACAGCAGGGAAATTCCATTGGGTTTGTGGCCATGAATCAGCAGTTCGAAGCCTCTGTGGTGCTCATCGATCCCGGTAGCGGTACGGAGAGTAGTCAGCATGCCCTCGATATGACCATGCCTCTTTATGCCTTTACCGATGCACAGGGCAATCTGTTGGTTCTGGGATATGATTATGTGACCCGCTCCTCCTGGATTTCCAAGTACAACAGCAGTTTCACCCTTCAGCAAAGCACCAAGCTCTCTATCAACACCGACCTTGAATACCTGGTTCAGCGCCACCTGAACAAAACTGGGCAGGATTTTCCTTTCTACATTGGAGAGTACAGCAACACTTCGGGTACCGGATATTTTGTGAACTGTTTCTATAACTACACGCTGCGGAGTGTATTTCTGGATGTCTCATCCTTAAGTGCAACAGGTGACATCTATTCTTTTCAGATCGAAGAAGGAATCAGTTCGCTGATCCATAAGCAGGGATCTGTTTTTGGTTTGACCAGCTATTACGAAGGAAATAACTACATACTTCCGGAAGCTGATATCAATGTGCTGACCAGCCAGAATATCAAGGACCTTCCCGGAGATCCCCTTTATGAACTCACTTTTAAGGCGGGAGTAATAGCTGGAGAACTGGTTAACGAAGCCGGGAATTATGGGCTTTTCATTTCTCAGACCAATACCAGTTCAGTAGTGGTCTACCAGTATGAAATGGCGTCAGACAGTCTTATATCCACACTGTACAAAGATTTTGATCAGAGGATCGAAGTCAGTGATTTCATTCAGACTGCTGATCATGGAATAGCTATCCTAGCGGGTATTCACATCCTTGGAAAGTACCAGCGACCGGTGCTGATTAAAGTTCCGGAAGACTCCTTCATTCCTGTGGAGGAGGAGTAATCCCCTATAATTTGAGGAATCTGGTGTGGGTACGCTTACCCTGGTGGATCATCTGCAGGTGATAGATACCCTCCTTCAGCCCTGACACATCCCATGAGAATGTATTGGGACCAAACTTACCCTCCTGTTGAACCGATTTTACTTTCCTGCCAGCTCCGTCAATGACATGAAGCGTAACCCTCCCCCTGAATCCCAGGTGATACTGCACATGGATCACATCCTCTGCAGGATTTGGGAACAGGTGAACGGAGGTTGGATTCTTTCCCGTTGTGTATTTGGGTGTCCCGGTGGTGGCCACAATGGGTAATTTGGTATCTACCCATTCGTTAAAACCTGTCTGTATCAGTGCGTCATTGTCCCCCTCAAACCAGTCCTGGATCACAGAGGTATAGATCTGCCTGTAATCGATGTTGTATAGCAGGTTACCGCGGTGAAGATCATCTGGTTTCAATCCCGGATTTACTCCATAAATTCCATTGTTCAACTGGGTGCCAAAGACAAATACCGGAGTTGCGGTACCATGATCGGTACCGTAGCTATCATTGGAATAGGCCCGGCGTCCAAATTCTGTAAAGGTGAGGGAAAGCACCCTATTATCAATTCCCCCTGGCTTTCAGGTCATTATAGAAATCCTGAACGGCGGTGGACATATTATAGAGGAGCGCAGCATGGAGTCCCAGACTGGAATCGTACTCCTCCACCTGCTCTCCATGGGTGTCAAATCCACCAATCCTGCAGAGAAAGATCTTGGTCTTCACTCCACCGGCCAGAAGTCTGGCGATCAGTTTGAGTTGACTGGCCAGGTTATTGGCTCGTCCGGGAGAGGCGTATGGATATCCGTGGCGGTACTCCACTGTTGACTCACTGGCTGATTGGTATACATCCCGTAATCTTCCCGCATACTCGTTGGACTTTTTCTCAAATTCCATGATATACCTGAGCTCTTCACCGGCATGGCTTTCAGGAAAGGCTATGGGAGGTTCGACTCCCACACTGGAAATCAGCTGATAAAACTGTTCAGGGCTTCCGATATTGAGCCCTATGGGAATACCATTCTCCCTGTGAAAAGCAAGGGAAAGGGTACCACTTAATTCGATACCTATGGGATCCAGCATGGATTCGTTGGGGTAGGCTTCCGGATAACCAGGATAGATGTTATCCAGGTAACGTCCCATCCAGCCCGAATTGTAGTCGTTATCGCCCGATTCATCTCCCCCCATAAACACCACATCCCTCCCTCTGAAGTGGGAAAGATTCATATCGGGATATCCCACATTCTGTATGATGGCCACCTTTTCCTCGTCATACATCTCCTTAAAGGAGAGCATATCGGGATGGAGTCCCACCCGGGCAGCCTCCTCAACGGTTTCATCCACTTCGATATAACTTCTTGTTCCAGTATGTTTGATGGCTATATTGGGCCTCAGGTTGTAATAGTCACTGTATTGAGAGATGGGAATCAGCGTATTCAACCCATCATTACCTCCGTGCAGCTGAATGAATACCAGCACTTTGTCATTATTACTGGCTGCAGCCAGCTGCTTCAGTCCACCATTGGCTGCCAGCAAATTCATAGGAACACCTCCCAGAGTTAATCCGGCAGCACTCCCATAAGCTACATTCCTGATAAATTGTCTTCTCTTCATGACGATTAGTATAGTTGAAATTCAGGCGTTTCAATCAATGCGGTAAGGAGACGCTCCAACAGGATGCGGACTTCGGTATCGTCTCCTGAACTCTTATACACATTCCACTCGGTACTCCAGAGTCCGCGTGCATATACAGGATCCTCCTCAGGAAATCCAATAAAGACCGTGTAGAGGAAATAGTCGTATCGCTCCTGGGTTATATCTACGGCAAACAGGTTGTTTACCAGCACGTCCATTAACTCTAAAGAGTCTGAAGGATCGGTGATGTGGCCCGAGTTCTCCACCCAGTCCACTACATCCAGTTGAAATCCTCTCTCTGTACCCTGATCCAGTGTTTTCAGTAGTACCCCTCCTGCCTGATAACGGTGTGCCAATGCATAGGTGGTGATCCAGTTCCGGTTATAGCCCGGAATCTGGTGATAGGCTGGATATCCGGCCACTTCAAACGGTTCATAAAAATTCAGACCCTGATCCACCAGTTTGGATACCACATAACCCATATCTCCATAAAACGTTTCGGTGTTGGTATCACGGTCGGCAAATTGAATATCAAAAAGCCTGAACAGACCGGTGAAGAGGTCCACCGGTGATTTGATCAATGCTCCTATATTGTCATTCTCCTTCACTGCATCATCCGCGTCATAAAAATGTTCACTCTTAAGCAACACTTTTAGCGCCTCAATGATGCTGTAGTCGTTATCGATCAGTACCTGGGCCAGGGGCCCGATGATATCACTCTCCACTTCAGAGGATATAAAATGGTATACAAAGAACCGGTATAGCTTTCTGGCTATAAACTTTCCGGTCTCCAGCTGGGCAAAGATCATCTCGATCATCTCATCCAGTTCTGCATAGGTTGCCTCCACTGTGGGATAATTCTCCACCAGTGCAGAGGGCTCAATCATCTGATCCCCGAATTTTGAAGTGAAAGTCTTCTGTCCTGCATCATGTTCGGTGGCCAGCTCTGTCACTCCATCCCCTGCCATATGGGATCGCATTTTTCCTATGGGTAACCCGGTATCTGCATCCAGGTAGCTGAAAGTGTCATCAAACATCCAGCCGGTAAGTATCCGGGTGGCTTCTTTGATATCATCCTCTGTATAATTGGTATAGTCTCCTTCAGCGATCTGCGTGCTTTTTCCAATACTGTACAGCTCAAACATCTCCCTGGCAAAATTCTCATTGGGAGAGTTCTTGCGGTTGGTATAACCGTCAAGGTATACCAGCCATGCATTATCCACGCAAATCTTTTTAAACAGTTCTTTGAAACTACCAAGAGCATAATGTCTGTACAGACAGTTCTGATAGTAGATCGCCTCACTGGACCGGATCTCGCTCCATCTGGCAGGCAAGTGTGTATGCAGGAACCAGGTGATGCGCTCTTTCAAGGTTAAGGGAGCTTGTCGCATCACATCCATGTGCCATGACTGGAAGAATTCGAAAAGTTCGTCCTGTTCGCGTTCGGCCGCAGCTTTCGCGGGGCCATTCACCCCTGTGGGATCCACCCAGGTCATTCCTGTGGTGGTATCAATGGGAGGAACCGGGTTCTCGGCACTATCGTCCAGCAAAAGATCCATTGCTTCAGTGGCCGTGTAGGCTGCGAACTGATCAATCTCCTGGATAGTGGGTCCGAAGGTGGCCCTGCGCAACAGGTGTGCGGCTTGAGTACGTCCCAGTACTCCGGTAATTTCGTTCAGGGAAGCCATTAGTTTAAGTTTTATACTTTCTCAGAAACGCAACTCATTAGTATTAGGTTGCATTACCCTTATCTTATGGTGTTTATTTGGAATGAATCTTAATAATGATTTTATTAAAGGGTCCAGCTACTTAAAGCTTTTCCGGGTGATCAATCCTTTTCATACGGTATTCCACGCCTCTGCTCCTCAGGTGGTTCATCAGGTAGTTAAAACTCTCCTCCTCGACAGCTACTCCTTCAGGGGGTATCATGCCCTGTGTTTTGAGCATTCCCTCCAGGATAAGACCCGCCACACCGGTACAGGTATACCCTGTGGTTCTGGCCATGGAGAAGGTATCAGTGGATTGATCGTACTCATCGTATAGATTATATTCATAGAGTACACCTTTATCTTTATTCTTCTCCAATCCCTCTATAAGCACCTTCATAACGGTGAACTCACTCTCTCCCTGCTCCAGTTTGAAAAGAGGAAATAAAAGCGAGGCCGTCAGGTCTACCGGTCTGATCATCTTACCCCGGACATCCACCTCCTTTGTTGAGAAATATCCCAACTCCCTTAATACTCTGAGATATTCGGCAGTTCCGGGATAGCGGAGGGTCTTCTCTACCATATGGGGTATTTCAGGAAAACTGCTAAGGAGGGAGCGTAAACCATCTGAATTCCACGCTTCAAGTATACCCACTTTGTCAAATTCCACAGGTTCCACATCTGAGAGGGCCGGCTTTACAACATCCTGACCACCCACACGAAAACGGGCCGGTCTCACATACTCTTCAATGCAATCCATGGGCGACCATGAGGATTTGTATTCCAGGGGCCATTCGCGATGGTGTGGAAGTCCCCCCACCAGACACTTGTAACTAGTCACTTGCATCCTTTCGTGATGATATCCCAGAATGGCATTACACATACCCGGGGCCACTCCCATATCAGCTACCACAGTTACTCCATGTTTCCTGGCCAGTGGATCCAGGTCCATAAATTCCTCAGGGCAGAAAGAGATATCTACCATATTTCTCCCTGACCTGATCACCCGTTCCATGATCCCGTACCCGCTTTTTCCTGGTGCAGCACCAATTACCAGATCAAACTTCTTCACCATACCCATCAGATGATCACCTGTAAAATCTGCATGAATTCCGGAAATCCCGAAATCCCTTTTCAACTCAAATAACACCTCCTCATTCAGGTCTACTGCGGTAACCTCATGCCCGCTTCTCTTCATATCGATGGCTATGGCTTTACCCACCAGGCCACATCCAAGTACAACAATTCTGCTATTCATCATATACGCTCTTTATGTCACACTATCCCTGCTATTAGGATACTTCTCATATATCTTGTTCTGCATGATGTACTTCAGTTGATCCATGGCGTGAAATATCTCCTCATAGGTGGTATAGAGAGGAGTTATGCCCAGCCGTATGTTATTGGGTTCTCGGAAATCGGGAATAATCGTCTGATTCCCCACAGCGGGATCAACCATCGCCTTGCATATACGGTATGCTTCAGCATGTTTCAGCGAAACATGCGATCCTCTTTTCTCAGAATAGTCGGGCGAGCCCAACCTGAATCCCTGCTTGAATAACCACTCTCGGGCCAAAGCGATCAGGTATTCACTTTGAGCCATACTCTTCTTTCTAATAGTTGCAATTCCGGCATTCAGGACCATGTCAAGAGACGGTTCCAGGCCAGAAAGAGATATGACAGGTGGAGTGCCGGTAAGGAATTTCCGGATGCCTGACGCCTCTCTGTAATGGAGTTTAAAATCAAAGGGATTCTTATCCCCAAACCATCCCCGTATGGGATTCTCCATCTTCTCTTGCAAATCCTTTCTGATATAGAGAAATGCAGGAGAACCTGGTCCCCCGTTCAAATATTTATAGGTACTCCCTACTGCCAGGTCCGCATTGGCCTGTTTCAGGCTTATCTGTACTGCACCTACGGAATGGCTCAAATCCCATAACACCATGGCTCCATGTATATGAGCCAGCTCGGTTACCCTCTCCATATCGTACATGTATGCACTTTTATAGGTAACATGTGAGAGGGAGACCAAAGCAGTCCGTTTATTGATCATACGTAGCAACTCCGTCATATCGGAGGATATTCCGTCGGGCGATTTGAGGAGTCTCAGGATATACTTTTCCCCAAATTGTTTCACCAATCCCTGAAGCACATAAAGATCAGTAGGGAAATTCATATCATCCGACACAATCTCTTTTCGATCCCCCATTAAAGTCAAGACGCCATACACCAGCTTATAGAGGTTAACAGAAGTGGAATCGGAAACAATCACCTCGTCGGGATGAGCACCAATGATCTGTGCAATCTTTTTCCCCAGCCGCACTGACTGGTGGTACCAACCTTCATTCCAGCTTCTGACCAGCCTGTCGCCCCACTGTTCCTGGATGGCCATATCCAGGTATTCCGCTGTCTTGAGGGGTAATCGGCCCAGAGAATTCCCATCCAGATAGATCAATCCCGGATCTTTTATTACAAACTGATCCCTGTAATGGTGGAGAGGATCATTATTATCCAGATCACTGGCATAGGCTAATGTATACATATCTGTCATCTTCATAATAACCATTGAGCAGCATCCATATCCGGAAACCATTCCAGATTCCCGGAGGCCGGACTCACATAAAAAGCCGGATAATCCATACAGGGACCCTCTTTCATCATGATTTCCCGGATCACATTTCCTGATATGGAGATCATTTTAGCACCATTCTGTAGAGTGTTGACCTGGCTGTAATAAACAGCTCTTTCTCATTGGGACCAAAAGAGAGGTTAGTGGCAGGAATGGGAATGGCAATGGTACCCAGGTGAGTCCCTTCGGGATCCACCACCAGTATTCCTCCCGGACCTGTCAGAAACAGATTACCATTTTTATCCACCTTCATTCCGTCTGGTCCCCCTGGAAGTGAGGTGTCGGTCGCTGTGAAAAACAGGGTCCTATCCATCACTCTGCCCTGTTCATTCAGTGTATATCTCATCCAGAAAACCTGGTATTGCTCTTCACCCTCCACCAGGGTAATTTCGAAGTTGGCCACATAGAGGTACTTCTCATCGGGCGAAAGTGCTATCCCGTTTGGCCATGAGAGTGTACTGTCTATCAGTGACAGACTCCCCTGATGCCATCTGAACACTCCGTTGAATGGGAGCTCTTTTGAAGGATCATCGTTTCTTGCTGACAATCCCCACGGCGGATCGGTAAAATAGAGAGAGCCGTCAGACGCCATACAAAGATCATTGGGACTGTTGAGTCTCCTGCCCAGATATTGGTCAGCCAACGTATCCAATCTCCCTCCGGGTGAATAGCGTGCCAGGGACCTGGAACCATGTTCGCAGACAAACAGAGCACCATCGGAATCAAGAAGTAAACCATTGGAATGGTTGCTGGGCTGGCGGAAGACCTTGTACTTTTTACCTGTCCACCGATACATAGTATTGGCTGGTATATCGCTGAAAATCAGAAATCCTTCCGGATGCCAGGCAGGTCCCTCTGTGAATTCGAAGGCAATCCCTATTCTCTCTATGAAGCTCGTCCGTGGGATCACTTCCCAGAAACGGTCATCCTGCGGCAAGAATTCACCCACATGATGACTCTCTTTCTGCGACAGACATCCGGGAAGTATCCATCCAATAATTATCAGTGCAAGTGTGGAACTCCTCATCATACTATTCTACAACCACCGGAGGGGGAAATCTGTTCACCATATTCCGATGATGACCGTTTTGTGTCATTTCGACCGTGTGACAAACCATGCATTGTTCCCGGGTCCCTATGGTGCCTGCTACTCCTTGGTATTGAAGAGGTTGATGATTATCCCTGTGCAATCCGTAAGTATTCATCGCTCCATAGATGGCATGGGGTGAACCATGACAAGCTATACACATTACCCCATGATTATCGGTACGGTTGCGGTATAAGGCTTCAAAACCTGGTGCCCACAGGTTAAATGCGGTACCGTCATACCCATCTTCAAAGATATTGAAATTCGTGTGACACGATTTACAATCTGGCTCCATGAGCCAAGGCATTCTTGGTTTGATATCACTTTTCGAAGCAACAAGGACAGGCTCCAATCCTCTGGAAAGCCTTTTTGAAGCCTCAATTCCCGATTGATTGGCCAATAATCCCAATGCATGATCTTCCAGGGTACCATGACAATCGGTACAACTGATCCCCACATCGTTGTGCCTTCCCCTGAAGCATTTTGTATTCCCATCAAAGCGTCCCGGGTGACACATATTGCATGCCTCGTGATCCAAGCCTGACAGGTAGTTGGCATGAAATCCGTGTATGGCAGTGGAAAAATTGAGTACGTCCGGCTTCCCCGGGGCCATGACTGCCGGATCGGCATGACAGGATTGACATAGCTTCGGGTGACCATTTTCTGCATCCTGCAAGAGATGTGTATGATTGTAACGGTCATGCGCTTTCAGGATATTGATGGCTGTCAGATCAGCCAGTCCTGATACATCGTTCCAGGCCCATTCCCCTTCGTGACAGTTTCTGCAACCCATCTCAGTGGAGGTGGGTGCCACCGCTTTGGTGGTGGCCACTATTTCACCTGTAGCCTCATCTTTGGCGGTAATGGTAAAAAGCGGGAATGGATTATAGCTGCCATCATCTCTGTAGGGCATCACCGGGATAAGGCGTGCCGCAAAGAGGCCTCCCTGAGCCTCCATGGTACCGTCCACTCCCTTGCCCATGAGACCTGTTCCTTCAGGCAGATCCACGCCGAAAATCTCTGTATCGTAATCCCAGAACATGGAGTGATTGCCCGGATGTTTATAGCCATCCTCCACTTGGTACTCCATAAGTATGCCCTCTGTGATCACCTCCGGAAGGGCTCCCCGTTTAAAGAGTTGAGCATGTAACGTATTGCCCGGAGGCAGAAAGGAGAAGTACTTTTCATTGTCCGAAATACAATGCATTCCCAGATCGTTCCACACCAACAGAACAAACTCATCTTTGGATGGATCGAATTCCGGGATCTCCAGTGGGATCTCTTCCGGCCGATGGGGTTGAATAGCCTCACTGACTTTTCCATGTAGCTCCCTGTAGATGTAAGCTGCAACTGCTCTTTTCTCCTCCTCCGTACCGGCAAACGGGGGCATATAGCCATTTACCTTTCCCATTCCTGTCAACAATGCTTCCAGTCCCCTTTCTGTGAGCTTATCCGATTTATTCATCATCCCGTTGTAGCGATCCAGGGTGTGACAGGTTAAACATTGCAGACGAACTATCTCTGCTCCTGCTTCCACCATATTCTCCGGGGTCACCTCTTTCACTTTCGACCATTTGGAATGGGTTAGAAATCCTTCCTGCTTAATGATATCCATTTCGGAAAGAGAGATCCCCGTGGAGTACATTTGGCTGTAGAGCACAAATGGTTTCCTGGCAATTTCCCGCATATACTCAAATCCGGACATCCACCCAAAGCAAATCAGTACCAGGAGCAAGGCACCCGTCTTCTGTATGAATTTGGGGGTTCTGATCAACGTAAAGAGACCCAGTCCGAACAGCAAGATAGAACTGACAATTAATACCTTTATAAAGGGGGTGCTCTCTCTGTTGAAATGAAACAGGTTCTCGAAAGACTCGGGGCTAATCACACGTGTATAGTAGAATCCGGTCGCTGCAAGGATCAACAAAGGAATGTACATCCATCTGGCACAAAGCCGGAACACCGATTGACGCATCTCAGCATCCTTCAACCATGATGCGGTAACCAGTCCGAATACACCTGCAAAAATGAAGGCAATAGAGGTCCTGAAAATCAATGAGGGTAAATAACTGGGATTAAAGATGCCATGCCAGAAATTGCCTGTTTCCAGCCAGCTGCCCGGGGTGAGCATAAATCCCAGGATCCCGTTAATAACGAATAAGCTGAGCCAGGCGAAAATGAAGTAGAGCCATCCCACAATCATATGGGATCTGTCATCCATCTTTCCGAACCTGTAGTGATAAATCAGAAGTGCCACAATCTCTCCAATGAAAAAGACCCACTCAATTGCCCATCCGAAGACGAATGTATGGATCAGTGAGGAGGTGGCTGCCGGATTGACCAGTGCAATGATGAACCAGATTCCCACCCCGCTCATTCCTCCGAACACCATAGTCAACAACAGGAAAAACCAGGTATGCTTCCTTACATACTCCAACAATGCTGCGTTTTTTGTGACGACCGCCTTTCTCTCCGTGAGTACCAGAAACAATCCTCCCCCCACTGCCAGATGCGAAATCACCACATGCATGATGGCAATGATGGCAATTAATAATCCTCCTCCCAGGTTGGGAAGAAACCAAACCGGATAATTCATGACTGGGGAGTTTTAGGTTTGAGGATCAATCGGATCATGTAGAAGATCGCCAACAATCCGATAACAAACGTGATCAGGAAAGCAATCAAAGGGGAGGCTTCATTCACATTTTTCAGCTGCTCAGGATGGAATATTTCATCCAGGTATGCGACTCTGGTCACATCCCTGATTATCACCATAAGCAATACAATGAGCCCGCCAAGAATCATGGATGCATTAAGCCGACCGGTGAATGCACTGTGTAAGATCAAAAGTGTCATCAGCCATCCCATCACCATCAGGATAGTGGCAAAAAAGGAGCCTCCCATGAATAGCTTCCATACCTCCTGGGGCATGGAGAACCAAAACCAGGTCCCGATACCCAGTTGAATCAGGGTGATCCCTCCGAAAATCTTCAGGTTTCTCTTGATCTGCAAGGTTTTCTCCTTCTCTTCCATCTTGGAAAATCTGTAGGATATGGCCCGTCCCAATGCCCCGATGGCCAGGGCAGCCAGCAGAAAGTGTACGTATCTGGGCCAGAGTGTGGGTTCTGACAGATTTAAGTTCCACCCTCCCGGATTTTCAAAATAGATTCCCCAGAGTTCGGGTCGAACAGCCAGGGTATTGTTATTCACAAAGACAAAGGCAATATAGAGCAGAAAAAGAGAACTGATTATCAGTCCGGCTTTCGACCAACCGGGAGCCCGATCTCTCTTCTTCACAAAAAGATAAGCACCGTAATAAGCCAGAATAAGAACAGGTATGACCAGGATCCACGGTATCGCCAGCATTACCGAGCTGGTGTAAAAGAGATGACCGTACAACACCTGTACAAAAAGCAAAGGAGGAACACCAAAGTTGACAGTGAGTGCGATCAAGGTAGGAATGCTGCCCGAGGCTCTCTTTTCCAGTTTACCCCTGAGCAGGTCCCATACCGTAAGCAGACTCCCGCCAAGGATAAAATTCATCAGGATCATGTGGATGAAAAATGTGAAAATGAGAAGCAATTCGAACCAAAGCCAATGTACCGGAATGGTATCGGTCGTTGGGATGATTGAATCGTACATAGTGAGGACTTAGAGTTTTATCTAAAGTAGTAAAAAGGCTCTAAATGGCAGGTACGAACGGTATAAAACATCCAGCGGCTCTACGGATCTTTCTCCAGCGGCTTGTATACTGAGGCATCGGAAAGCTCCTTCATCTTCTTCATCCCTACCACATAGAGATATATGACGTAGGGAACAAACAGGATTAACAACCAGCCAATCTCCACCATCAGGATAAAATCGTATATGCCATGAAGCAAAATGGGAATGAGCATCCCCTTAACAAGATGCAGCTGTCTCAGCTCCGGATACATACGTGCGATCCCCACATAATATCCCATAGTAACCCCGAATAACGCATGAGCCGGAACGGCTGTCAGGGCCCTAACCAGAGCAGTTTGATATCCACTATCCAACACATACATGACATTCTCCACAGCTGCAAAACCGAGTGAAACAAAGACAGCATAGACAATTCCATCAAATTTCTCGTTGAAATGAGGACTCTTCCAAATCAGAACGAGTAGAGCCAGGTACTTAAAGGCCTCTTCAGTAGTTGCAGCCACCAGGAAAGCATGATAGGCTGCAGATGCCACCTTCTCAAACTCCGGCATAATGCGTACCAAAAGTGTCTCCACAAACAGGATGGGAATGACTACAAATATTCCTGCCAATAGGGATTTGATCAGCAGGCCAAGAGGTTCCTTCTCATATTTATCTCTGAAATAGATATATAACAGAATGATAAGGACCGGTGCCAACGATGCAAACAGAATACCCATCTTTACCAGTATATGGGCGAATGAAAGGGCCCGGTAAAAGGAGTGGAGTAATATCCTCTCCGTCCGTTGTTCATATGCAGAGATGCCCCAATGCTTATATTATCCCCTAGTTTGAATGTGGCACCCAGAGATAGGTTATCCATGGGGTATGGGGTGAAAGGAGTAACCGGTGCCGATACCAGTTGCTTCACTCCGGCACCGTGCAACAGAATCCTGTCACTCATCTGGTAACTGGCTGCGGTAAACAATGCCAGATTTGAAAAGGAACCTGGCAAAAGCCCTTCCCCGGAGTGAATACTACCCGCTCCCTGGAACTGAGAAACCCATAATCCTCCATGGAGTGCCCACCTGTCGTTCAACGGCATGGTATAGGACGGCACAGCATAGAACATCATCCCCGAACCGAGGCTTTGTATGTAGGAATAACTGGTCCCCACTGAGAAATTCCATGAACCCCGGAGGTTTGCTTCCGCCATATCTGTTGTCTCCCGGGAGCTGGCTTCCTGCTGTTTCAACCGGACCACCTCCTCCTCGGCCGATTGACCCGGAAGTGCAAGATGGCAGATTGTCAACAGTAATATGGATATGGATATTCGCATGTCAGAATAATGGATAGACTTTCACAAATATAGCAAACATAATGAATGCCCTATTGAGTCAGGTAACCTCTTCTATGAACTGTCCAAACTGCTTATACCGTTCATACAGCACAGCATAAGCAGCAGCCATCTCCGGATCGGGATGGTACTCTTTTTCGAATCCTCCTCCCATGGCTGCCTGTGCCTCCGCAATGTTCTTGTGCTGACCCGACACTACGGCTGCAGCCATGGCTGTTCCGAGAGCCACAGCCTGCTCCGACCTGGCTACCTTTATGGGTTTGTTCAACACATCTGCCACGATCTGCATCACCAGGGGAGATTTCTTGGCCACACCACCCAGGGCTATCACACCATCGATGCGTACACCTTCATCCACGAAATGCTCGATGATCCTCTTTGCTCCATAAGCAGTTGATTCCACCAGTGCACGAAAAATCCTGGGTGCGTCTGAACCAAGAGTGAGCCCCATAATGGCTCCTTTCAGGTTCTGATTTGCATCCGGAGTCCTTCGACCATTCATCCAATCCAATGCAAGAACCGACGATTCATCCGGACTCATCTTCTCTGCTTCTTCAGAGAGAGAAGCGATCATCTGGTCGGCCGTCTCTTTCCTGATCTTCTCCTTGGTGGTGTCGTCCAGTCCTTCCAGTTTTGATACCACATTTTCAACAGGCCACATCAATACCTGGCTGAACCAGGCATAAATATCACCAAATGCGGATTGTCCGGCTTCCAGTCCGATCATTCCCGGTACAATGGATCCATCCACCTGGCCACAGATACCTCCCACCAGCTTATCACCTACCTCTTCTGGAGGAGCGATCAACATATCGCAGGTTGAGGTCCCCATAACCTTACTCAAATAATGGGGCTCTATCTCAGCTCCCAACGCTCCCAGGTGAGCATCAAAAGCTCCGGCGCCCACACTTACAGAAGTGGATAATCCTAACTTTTTTGCCCACTCTTCACATAAATCACCCACCTTACTATCGCAGGTATATGTCTCAGTGAACAACCGCTCTTTCAATGTACCCAGTAAAGGGTCAAGTCTCGACAGGAAGGCCTCCTCGGGCAGACCACCAAAACTCTCATGCCACATGGCTTTGTGTCCTGCTGCACAACGGCTCCGCTTCAATTTCAGAGGATCTGTATTTCCAGCCAAAAGCCCGGGGATCCAGTCGCAATGTTCCACCCATGACCATGCATGTTCTCTCACCTGCCTGTCTTCCCTAAGCACATGGAGGACCTTTGCCCAGAACCACTCTGAGCTATAAATTCCGCCTTCGTATTTTGTGAAGTCTTCACCCCCCCAGGAACGGGCCAGTTCATTGATCTCATCGGCTTCTTTGACTGCCGTGTGGTCTTTCCAGAGCACAAACATCGCATTGGGATTCTCCTCAAATCCAGGAAGCAATGAGAGAGGAACCCCCTCTCTGTTTACTCCAACCGGGGTAGATCCGGTGGTATCAACAGAGATCCCCACCACACGTTCCGCCACTCCCCTGGCACACCTTTTCAGTGCTTCAACTACCGAAACTTCCAATCCTTCCAGGTAGTCCAGCGGATGTTGCCGGAATTGATTAATGGCCGGATCACAATAATTTCCTTCCTTCCACCGGGGATAGTGAAAAACATAAGTTCCCATCTCTTCACCCGTCTTAGTATCTACCACCAGTGCCCGGACGGAATCTGTACCATAATCAACTCCAATCGTATAAGCCATAATAAGTTAGTTAGAAGTTCAAAGTGCTTAGTGCTTAGTGCTTAGTGCTTAGTCCCCTTCCTGCCCGTAATAGGCATCCTTCCCGTGTTTACGGAGGTAATGTTTTTTCAACAAATGTGGATCCAAAGGATTTCTGTTCCCCAATAGTTCGGTACGAAACGCCATTTTAGCCACCTCCTCGACCACCACAGCATGGTGAACAGCCTCCATACTATCCTTACCCCAGGTGAAAGGTCCATGACCGTATACCAATACTCCCGGTACGCATGTATAATCCAGGCTTTTAAAAACCTCCACAATCACCTTTCCCGTATGTATTTCATAATCTGTATCTATCTCTTCCAGGGTCAGAGGCCTGGTACAGGGAATCTTCCCTTGGAAATAGTCAGCATGGGTTGTGCCGTAGGGAGGAATGCTTCTTCCAGCTTGCGCCCAGGAAGCAGCCCATTCCGAATGGGTGTGCACCACTCCGGCTATGTTCTCAAACTCCCGATAGAGGATCACATGTGTTGCAGCATCTGATGAGGGAGTGAGCTTACCCTCGATCTGTTTCCCCTTATGATCCAGGACCACCATATGTTCGGACTTCATCTGGTCGTAAGGGACCCCCGAGGGTTTGATCACAATATGTCCGGATTCCGGATCCCTCTCACTAACGTTGCCCCATGTGGAAAGGACCAGGTTATTCTTCACCAGTTCCAGGTTTGACTCCAATACTTTTTCCTTCAGAAATTTATGCATAGTAGTAACTTACTGTTAAGGGTCCTTTACAAGCCTTTCGCCAGATGATAGTAGAGGTCATTCCAACGCAGTTCCTTCTTGATCCCTGCCATGGAAGTATCGTTATCGATCAGCAGAAATTCGATCCCTGCAATCTCCGCAAAATCTTCCATGTGTTCCCGGGATAATGACATGCTGAATCCGGTATGATGGGCGCCGCCTGCCAGTATCCAGGCTCCGGCTGCCACTTCCAGGTTAGGTTCCGGTTTCCAGACCACCCTGGCCACAGGCAGATTGGGTAACGGGGCATCGGGAGGAATCACTTCACAAGGATTGATCAGCAGGCGAAACCGGTTACCCATATCCATCAGGGAAGCATTTATACCTCTTCCCGATGCCACATCAAAAACTAACCTGGCCGGATCGGACTTTCCACCGATCCCAAGAGGATGCACTTCCAGTCTCGGCCGACCCTCCCCAAGTGAAGGGCATACCTCCAGCATATGAGCACCCAGTACTTTCATCCCGTCCGGATGGAGATGGTAGGTATAGTCTTCCATAAAGGAGGTGCCTCCCGGTATGCCCAACGCCATCACTTTCATGGCCCTGACCAGAGCAGCCGTTTTCCAGTCTCCCTCTGCACCGAATCCATATCCATCGGCCATCAACCGTTGAACGGCCAGACCGGGCAGCTGGGTAAGACCGTGCAGGTCTTCAAAGGTGGTGGTAAATGCAATGAAATCTTTCTCCTCCAGGAAATTACGCAAACCCTGTTCGATACGGGCCGCTTCTATCAATAGACTCCTTTGGGCACCTCCCTCCTTTACTTTATCGTCTACCTGATACAGCTCCTCATATTCATCCATCAACTCCTGAATCTCCCCTGCAGATACATCATTTACACGCTCCACAAGGTCACCCACACCATATCCCGATACACCATATCCCAACTGGATCTGGGCCGATACTTTGTTTCCCTCGGTGACCGCCACTTCACGCATGTTATCTCCGAACCGGGCCACTTTGGCTCCCTGCCATTCAAACCATGCTGCTGCAGCACGCAGCCAGATACCCAGCTTCTCATGAACCTCAGGTTTGGCCCAGTGGCCCACGATCACCTTTCGTTCCATTCTCAGCCGGGAGGCTATGAATCCGAACTCCCTGCCTCCATGGGCCGATTGATTCAGGTTCATGAAGTCCATATCGATGGTATCCCAGGGAATATCCCTGTTAAACTGGGTATGGAGATGAACAAAAGGTTTTGATAAGGACTTCAAACCTTCTATCCACATTTTCGCAGGTGAGAAAGTGTGCATCCAGGTGATTAGCCCGATACAACGTGCCGATGTGCTGGCCTCCTGACAAAGAGCAATGATGGCCTCCCGGGAGGTCAATGCCGGTTTATATACAATCTTCACCGGGATGGGACCGGACTTTCCCAGTGCAGCAGCAATCTCCTGCGAATTTTTATCCACCTGTCTCAGTGTCTCTTCTCCATAGAGGTACTGACTCCCGGTGACAAACCACGCTTCTAACTTCTTTAAATCTCTAATCATATGCAAAGACATTTTCAAACTCTCAGACGATCATATTTTCGTTTATCAAACTTGTACAGAAATGCCCCTTTCCTGGATGTGGACTTATCTTTTTCATTCAGTTTTATGAGCACATTCAAGGAGAAGATCTTCTTTCTGAAGTTTCTTTTATCCAGATGGGATTGATAGATGGCTTCATAGAGCGACTGAAGCTGAGGTATGGTAAACTTTTTAGGCAATAGCTCAAATCCTATGGGTTCAACTGAAGCCCGCCTCCGAAGTCGCCTGAGTCCCTTCTCCACCATTTCATTGTGGTCCATTATAAGCGTGGGAAGCTTTTTCAGGCTGACCCATGTGGCCCCGTATTGTTTCGAATACTCTTCTGAATACCGGTGTGCAGGTATTAAGGCATAGTAAGCTACTGAGATTACCCTACCTGCCGGATCACGCTCAATATCCCCATAGGTCTGCAACTCCTTCATATAAACCTTCTCAAGCCCGGTCAATTCTTTAAGGATCCTGTAAGCCGCAGCTTCGAGACTCTCATCCTCCGTCAGGAATCCACCGAATAGGGACCACCTGCCTTTCTCCGGTTCAAAGTTTCGTTTATGTATCAATAGTTTTAACTCCCCCATATCAAAACCAAAGATGATGCAATCCACTGCCACATGAAACCTGGGATGTTCTGAGTAGGATGGTTTCGTTGTATTCATAATCACTTTATAGTGCTACCAGAAATAGATATAAAAGGCAATGATCACACTGATTATGATCACGGAATTGATCACATCCCATTTATTCCAACTTGCCCGGGTGATGGCTCGTTGTTCTGATGATGCTGATCCGAAATAAAGCCCCTGGATCTTTGAAGAATCGGCAGCCGGTGTAAAGAAACTTACAATGATCATCAGCAGTATGACAATTACAAAGAGAGCGATCTCATAGTGCAACCAGTTGGGTTCTACGATCAGCCTGAACAGAAATCCATCGGAATCGATATCGCCATAAAATATATTCAATCCCAATCGTAGCATACCCAATACAAAACCCACAACCAATCCAGTGAATCCGGCCGCCGGTGTGGTCCTTTTGGAGATGATCCCCAGCAGGAATACCGCAGCTATTCCCGGGGCCAGTAAGGATTGTACATCCTGCAGGTATTCATACAATACCTTTCCAATACCCTTCATGACAGGGATCCAGAGGATTCCCAATATCACTATGACCACCGTTGCGATCCTCCCTACCAGAACATAATGCTTCTCCGAAGCCTGTGGTTTGAATTTTTGATAAAAGTCCACGGTAAAGAGCATGGATGAGGAGTTGAAGAGAGAGGCCAGGGAGCTCATTAATGCTGCAAGAATTCCTCCTACCACAATCCCTGTAAACCCTTTGGGCAACAGATCTTTTACCAGTGTTGAGAAGGCTGCGTCATTGGAATCGAAATCCATGAGTCCTTGTTGTTTCATAGCAAATGCAATCATTCCCGGGATCAGGAAAAGGAAGACAGGAGTGAGTTTAAGGTAAGCACCAAAGATGGTTCCTCTTCTGGCTTGCATCTGATCCCTTCCGGAAAGCACACGCTGTACAATAAACTGATCGGTACACCAGTACCAGAACCCGATAATGGCCGATCCCAGTAATACCCCGGTCCAGGGGTACTCCGGATCCCTGGGTGACCGTATCAGACTGGCCATATTATCTGTGGTAGAACGATAGACTACCTCTCCCGCTTCATTCATGTAGGTCACATCGGTGGCTCTGACGATCTCCATCAGGTTAGCCCATCCTCCCAATTGTGTCAGTCCGATTACCAAAATAGCCACAGATCCGGCTAATAAAATGGGGGTTTGTAACACAGAGGTGTAGAGGACTGCTTTCATTCCTCCAAATACGGTGTAGAGTCCGGTTAACACCACAAGACCGATGGCACTGACCCAGAAAAAATCGATCTGCTGGTTCATGATAACCACATATTCAATATTGAAAACATCCTTGAAAACCACACCTCCGGCATATACCGTCACAGCCACCTTTGTCAGTACATAGCTCACCAGCGAGATAATGGAAAGGAATGAACGGGATTGGGAGTTGTAGCGCTTCTCTAAAAACTCAGGCATGGTAAATACACCGCTTCGGGCATAAAAGGGTACAAACAACCAACCCAACAACAGGATCATCCATCCATGCATCTCCCAGTGAGCAAATGCCATACCGCTTTCAACCCCTGTTCCTGCCAAACCTACAAGGTGCTCTGAACCGATATTGGATGCAAATATGGAAGCACCTATGGCGATCCATGTGGCATCCCTTCCGGCCAGGAAATAATCTGATGTATCCTTGTCCTTTTTAGTCAATACCCAGAATATGATCCCTATCAATCCTATACAAAAGAGACCTAAAACAATCCAATCCAGTGTAGCCATATATGAAGAACAAGGTGGTGTTTGGGATTATTAAGTGTAATAGTAACACTTATTTTGCATATCTTCAAATGATCCTGACTGTTTAGAATCAATTTAAAAGTGTGCTGTAATGTGGTATAAGTTCAGTCATTCAAATAGATAGAAATAGTATTCAACTTTATTGAAATATTGTTCATCATCCATGAATTATTGTTCATTATTAAAGCAAAATGTCAAATCCTCTTTTGGTGGTAACGTATAAGTGTTTATTTTTAATCCTTCTAAACCTTGAAACATCCACTAATCCACACTTTATGCAAACCACTTTCTCGCTAGGCACAATCGACTGGGCCATTATTCTGATCTATTTTGTATTTGTACTGGGGATCGGCTGGACTCTCAAGAAGTATATGAAAGACGCCACAGCATTCCTGGAAGCCGGCAGGTCACTGCCTGCATGGGTAACCGGACTGGCTTTCATCTCAGCCAACCTGGGTGCCCTGGAGGTGATTGGAATGGCAGCATCCGGAGCCAAGTACGGAATGATGACCGTACACTTTTACTGGATCGGTGCTATTCCTGCCATGATCTTCCTCTCCATTTTTATGATGCCCTTCTACTATGGCTCCAAAGCGCGTTCTGTTCCCGAATACCTTAAACTGAGGTTTGATGAAAAGACCAGGGGTTTTAACGCCTTCGCTTTTGCCATTATGACTGTCTTTGCATCAGGAATATCCATGTATGCCCTGGCTTTGCTGGCACAGGTGATCATTCCGCTGGATTTCGAATGGAGTGTACTCGGTATTACCATCGGTGAATTTGATCTATACCTTATCTTTTCCGCAGTAATTGTACTTGTCTATATGGTGCTGGGAGGACTCACCTCTGCTATCTACAATGAGGTGTTGCAGTTCTTTCTGATCGTCATCGGATTTGCTCCCCTGGTGATCATCGGACTGGTGGATATCGGGGGATGGGAAGGGTTAAAAGCCAATCTTCCGGAAAATATGATGCACTCATGGAAAGTGGCAGGAAGTCCTGATGCCAATCCCATGGGCGTAGAATGGTTTGGAGTGCTTATGGGGCTGGGCTTTGTATTATCATTCGGTTACTGGTGTACCAACTTCCTGGTAGTCCAGAGAGCCATGGCTGCCGGTTCCATGACCGCAGCACGTAAAACCCCGCTCATTGGCGCCATTCCCAAAATGTTTCTGCCCGCACTGGTGATCATCCCGGGTATGATTGCTCTTGCTCTGACAAATTTGGGAGAGCTTGAACTTCCCTTGAAAGAAGGTACCATGACGACAGATTTTGACAAGGTAATCCCGGTATTGTTATTGAGATATATGCCGGTGGGTGTGTTGGGCCTCGGCCTGACTGCTCTGATGGCCTCTTTTATGTCGGGTATGGCAGGTAATGTATCGGCATTCAATACCGTATTTACCTACGATATCTACCAGAGCTACATCAATCCCAATAAAGAAGATAAGCACTATCTGAAAGTGGGACAGTGGACCACGGTACTGGGTGTGCTGGCAAGTATTATGACTGCTTACGTGGCCCGATCCTTTAACAACGTGATGGACTTCCTGCAGCTCATTTTTGCCTT
The DNA here is from genome assembly GCA_964622985.1 of uncultured Bacteroides sp. Classification (GTDB taxonomy): domain Bacteria; phylum Bacteroidota; class Bacteroidia; order Bacteroidales. The sequence goes on from CAZURA010000032.1 coordinate 28,233, forward strand.
TGTCAATGCACCTCTGTTTGCGGCATTCCTGCTGGGAATGTTTTGGAAAAGAACCACAGGCCATGCTGCCTTCTGGGGCCTCATTGGAGGAACCATCTCAGCTGCTATCCATCATGGATACACCTTGCCTGCGGGTGCGTCGCAAGGTGTAAAAGGAGGTTATTTTGGTATGCTGCACACCTATCCCAGTGAAATGGCGCAGAATTTCTGGACAGCTATCTATGCCTTTTCCACAGCTTTGACTCTCACCCTGGTTATCACTCTGCTAACTAAGAAGCTGAAAACGGATGATGAGCTAAAAGGACTGGTCTACTCGCTAACTCCGAGGGTTCGGGACGATGCGAAGCACTGGTACCAAACTCCGGGCTTTATGGCCATCCTTGTGGGTGCACTTGCACTGTTTTTAAGTATCCTATTCTGGTAAACCGTAACTACAGATCACTATGGGCTTAGATATAAAAATACCTATTGGACTCATGTTCAGCATTCTGGGCATAATTTTAGCCATCCATGGAATTATTACTGCAGGAAATACTGAAATGTATGAACAATCGCTCGGTCATAACATTAATCTCTGGTCGGGACTCTTTATGATCGTCTTTGGCGGATTCATGCTGCTCACCTCCAGCTTGATGAAAAAGAAATCCAAGGAGTAGTTCGACTTTCATTCACACAGGTCAGGTGAGAGATCTGGCATTAATTGCACTGAGCCCGCAAGCTCGGTTGTGAACGCCTATTGGGTATTCCGGTTTTTCCATCCTGCTGAAATGACCATAATGGCTCCGGTTAGCACCGTAAGCGCCCCTATAATGCTGAAAATGGAGAATGATTCTGGTTCAATCCATGATACCTGCATTCGGGTAAGAATTGCCATGGTAACAAAGGTGATAATAGGATTCAGGGTGATGATCACACTCACTCGTGTGGCTTCTGTGTATTTGATAGCCAGAGCCAATGATCCATAAGCAAGCACGGTATTCAATCCCAGATAGAGTAAAATGTACCAATTGGTGGATGACATCCCCGGAAGTTTTGAGAAGTGTACCATTGGTAGCAGTGCCACTGTGCAAAATCCATAGATAAACAGATTCAGTTGATTAGGGGGGTATTGTGTAACGAGAGATTTCTGCAAAGTGGCAAAAACAGCCCAGGAAAGTCCCCCACCCAGGACCAGGAACATTCCCAGGGTAAAGTTCTCACTGGAACCTACCAGGTCCTTCAACTGTTCCGAATAAAAGAGACCGATCCCGGACAACACCAGGATGAATCCAAGAATGTGTTTCCAGTTCACATGCTCATGGAAGATCAGGATCCCTGCCAGAGCAAAACTGACCGGTGCAATTTGAATAAATACCTGGGAACTGGAGGGTGAAACATACTTAATCCCGGCAATGAATCCAGTATAATTAAGCCCCAGAAATAGTGCGGCTGCCAGTAGCATCCAGGGAGGATGACGGAAGATGGTAAAATCGGACTTTCGAAATAGCAGCGTCCAAATGCTGAGCACCAGGAATGCGATAAGAAACCTGAACCAGACTACCGTAACAGGAGGAAGATCGTAGGTAATCACCTTCAGGACAATAGCCATGAATCCCCAAAACGAGGCTGTGATAATGGCATACAATACTCCTTTACGGTTGTCGCTTCCCATGATGTGGGTTTAAATAGGGATTACCTGGCTTGTCTCAGGAATCACAAAAGTGGAGCGAATCCCTGCCGATTCAGCCGTTTCAGCAATCCATGATCCGAGCTGATCTGCGGCAAGGATCCCCTGGTTATGGTATTTGGCATCTTCGATCCCACTGTAGTGCACTGGAATAACCTTCTTAGGAACAGTATTTTGCATGAATTCCATAATGGTACAGGGTCCCTCTTCAGGAGCCCCTTCATCCCTTAGCTGTTGGAAATAGGATTGCGTGGATCTGCAGGCTTTCTCCAGTTGATGGGGAGCTCCTACCACCTCCCAACTGAGAGTATCCAGGTATTGCAGCAGCTCAACGCTCCTGCTCCACGGATCTTCTGTGTCCCCTGAAAAGCTCCAGTGGTTGGTCCGGGGCCACGGGAACCTGTTGTTGGTGTCCACTACCAGAACGTCTAACCCTTTCAAGTGGTCATAATCTTCTTTTCTGAGCAAGGGGGATAACAGGTCGCCGGTAAAAAGCACCCTCTTTCCTTCAGTCTCAACCACCAGCATGGAAGCACCCACTGCACTTTGACCATGATACACCGGATAAGAGGTCAGGGTGAATGCACTGGCCTGGTCCGGGGTCACAGCTATTCCCGGAAGCAACTCTCTGAATTCGGTTAATCCCTCCAGGTGGGGATATGATTGCAACAGGAACTCAAATACCGGGGCAGTGGAGTAGATGGGATAACGTTTCTGTTTCTGATGTTTTTTCCAGTAACTCTGAACCACCCAATCAACCGAAAGAGTATGGTCCATGTGACCATGGGTGAGACAGATGCAATCGGGAATCCGGTTAGATCCAGTGATCAGGCTCTGAATGGTGCCATGTCCTGCATCCACCAGTATATCGGATTGTATGCGACCGTCTGTACGCTGTACCAGTGAAAAAGAGGCATTGGAGAGATCACGGGGATCATTCCTGTCATAAAAAGGATGAGTTTCCCCCAGGACTACCGGCCAGGCGTTGCCCCTGCCGTGTATAACCAGTTGTAATTCGTTTCCCATTTACCAGTATATATCCATTTCTTCCAGGAGATAACCTGCTCCTGCAAACTTATCGACGATGAATAAGATGTAGCGGATGTCCACTGCAATATTCCTGCACAATGAAGGATCGTAAAATATATCGCTCATGGTACCCTCCCAGTTCCGGTCGAAGTTCAATCCGATTAAACGGCCCTCTGCGTCGAGGACCGGACTGCCTGAGTTGCCGCCGGATGTATGGTTAGAGGCAATAAAGCAGACAGGCATGGTTCCATTCTCTCCATACTTTCCATACTCCTTATTGTGGTACAACTGCTCGAGTTTCGGGGGGATCCTGTAATCTTCATAATCTTCTCTCGCCTTCTCAATAACTCCGGATAATCTGGTGGCGTAATGATATTGAACACCGTCCCCGGGGTTATAGCCATCCACTTTGCCATAAGTAAGACGCATGGTTAAATTGGCATCCGGATAGAGCATATTCTCCCTGTTCATCTCAGTCAAAGAGGCCATGTACTCTTTATAAATCGTCTCAAGCTCATCTTCCAACTGGTGGAGATTGGGAATTACCTGCTTCATGAAGAGCTCATGGAATTGATTCAGACAGAAGTAAAGCGGATCTTTTCCCATCTGCTTCAATGCCCGATCCGGATCATTCGAATAGCGTTCGATCAGTTTCAGGAGCCTCTCTTTGTCACTCAGAAGTGACTTTTTGTATGTATCGTAGGCAAACCGTTCAAAACTCCCTTTGTATTTAACGGTTATCTCATTAAGAAAGGCAGGTATGAAGGGATTGGGAATTTGGGCCGAATAGGCTTCCATCATCGCCCCGAAGATCTCCCTGTCGATGGGCATATGAAAGCTCCTGAAAAAGGTTTCCACCCTGGCTTCCAGAGTTTCTGCAGGCAAACCCCGTCTCATCATTCCGGTTAATCTGGAGGCTTCTCTGAATAGCTCCACAGACATCACCCCTTCATTCATCAGATCTTCTGCCTTCTTATAGGGCTCAAGCTCTTTATAGATGCGCGTAAACTCATTCAAAAGCCTATCATATTTCAATTGCCTTTCCCCATCTGCTGCCACCCATCTGCCAAATTCCCTTTCCTCCTCCTCCTTAACAGCAGTCACATGATTTCTGTTCAATCCAACCATCATCCCCTTCCATTTCTTCCATGCATTACTTACACCCCTGTATTTGGTAACATACTGGAACCGAACAATATCTGATTCACTCATATAATGATCCATGATCTCCAACCGGGTGGTTCTTAGTCCGATCTTTGTGGGAAGACCCGATTCCAACAAAGATCTCACGCCCTCCGAATGCAAATACCGGGTAGTAGAACCCGGATAGCCCAGGATCATCGTAAAATCTCCTTCCTTAATCCCCCCCGCAGCAATTTCCAGGTGTTTACGGGGGGTGTAGGGTTTGTTGGCGGGATCGTAAAGTGCCGGCTTATTCTCCTTATCGGCATACACCCTGAATAGAGTGAAATCCCCGGTATGCCTGGGCCACATCCAGTTATCCTGATCCGCACCAAAGTTACCAATGGCAACCGGAGGTGCACCCACCAGTCTCACATCCCGGAACACTTCATAGACAAACAGGTAGTATGCATTCCCGTAATAAAAAGGTTTGACCTCCGCCTTGTAATGGCTGCCCAGCGTGACATCGGAAATGATCTTCCCCCTGTTTTCTTCCCTTATGCGCTCCCGTTCCAGGGGATCCATCCCCGGTATGATCCCCTCAAAAATTTTTGTGGTGACATCTTCAATGTACCTGAGGAAGGTCACCCGGACACCCCTGCTGGGCAACTCTTCAACTCTGCTCATCGCCCAGAATCCATGTGCCCAGTAATCATTCTCAACAGAACTGTGCGACTGTATGGCCCCTTCACCACAGTGATGGTTGGTGAGAAGTAATCCTTCGCTTGAAATCATCTCCCCTGTACATCCACCGCCGAAAATTACAATAGCATCCATCAGGCAATCGCGATTGATACTGTAGATCTCTTCAGCACTCAATCTGAGTCCTGCCTCCTGCATATGATTGAGTTGGTATTTTTCGATCAGCATAGGGATCCACATCCCCTCATCAGCCCTGATCCCCAAAGATGCTGAAATGAGCAACATACTCACCATGAACCGATGGGAAGTATTACGAAGAGTATTCCAAAACCATGTCATATAATCACTGCTATTCAGGATAATCAATAAACCGTTTCAATTCACTGTATAGCTTTTGAACCGGGAGTCCCATTACATTAAAATAACTGCCTACTATATGTTCGACAGCTATATATCCGATCCATTCCTGTATACCATATGCTCCCGCTTTATCATAGGGCTTGTACCGGGTAACATACGATTCAATTTCCTCCTTATCCAACCTGGAGAATGTCACATCGGTACCGGCAAAAAAGGAACTCCGCTTAGAACGAGACCTGAGGCACACTCCGGTAAAGACCTGGTGGGTATTGCCTGAAAGGCTTGTAATCATCTCTACAGCCTCCTTGTGGCCGGCTGGTTTACCAAGCTCTTCCTCCCGGTGCCAGACTATGGTATCTGCAGTGAGTAAAATCTGATTCAGCTTCAGGGGATCTGAATAGCTATCCGACTTATGCTCTGCCAGATACATGGCTATTTCCCCACCCTTCAGACGGGCAGGATAAGATTCATCGGCATGTTCGGCCTCCACTACTTTGAATGGAATTCCCAGTCCCTGTAGTAGTGATGACCTCCTTGGTGATCTGGAGGCCAGCAATATTTCATATGATTTTAATGCATCCAACTGCTCACCTAAAACTTAAATGTGACCAGATAGAAAACCAGGACCGAATAGAGGATCCCTGATAACATGATCCATTTGATCAGGGTACTGGCCTTTCGAAATCCCTTCCTGTCCTTGGCGATCAGTACCTGTATAATCAGTCCCATTAGCGGTAGAATCAATAGTAATCCAAAGTACACCAGTGAATAGTAATCGGCAGGTGAAACAGAAAACAAAATGTGTTTTACCAGGAGAAACAGGAGCATGAAAAGGGTCAATCCAATCAATCCAATAATCACTACTTTGGTCCAACGGGTACCCAGAATGATGGGTATGGTTTTCATGCCAGAGGCCATATCCCCTTTAAAATCTTCGGCATCTTTAATCACCTCCCTGATCAGCGTGGTAAGAAAGGCAAAAAAACTAAATCCGCCTATCCAGGCAAAAATGTAGTTGAAGTTTGCATCATACCTGAGCATCACCTGACCATACTCTCTGTTGAGGAGTGGAATTTCGAACAACACTACCATCAGGGGGACCAACCCTGTCAGGAAAGCCACTGAGAGGTTTCCCACCAGGAATTGCCTCTTGTAATTGGTAGAATAAAACCACAATAGACCTGTAGCCGTGATGAATACCAGAGAGAGTGCGGGCAGCTTGATATAAAAAGAGAGATATATACCTAAACCCACCCCGATAATGTTCAATAGCGCATGCATGGTCATCGCTACCCTCCTGCTTATCCTGACACCCACCACAACACGAGCCGGCTTGTTAATCATATCGGTCTGTGTATCAAAGTAGTCATTTATAATATATCCTGCTGCAGCAATAAGGATGGTGGAAAGTACCAGAAGAAAGAATTGTACCTTCCCAAACTGAAGTGTAAATGTACCGGAGGGTAAAAGAGGTTCCATCAACAGGTATCGCATGGCATACTGGGTGGCTGCAATGATCACCAGGTTTGGAAACCTGACCAGTCTTAATATGGAACGCAGTTGCCTCAACATCTTACACCATGCAAATTACCAGCTAAACGCCTCTCCATTCATCCATCTGCCATGGAGCCGGAGAACTTGTTCAACCACATCTCTTACACACCCATCCCCACCAGAATGGGGCGAGATGTATTGGGCTACCGATTTAATCTCCTCCACGGCATCAGCAGGACAACAGGGAATCCCGCACTTTTGCATTACCTCATAATCGGGAATATCATCCCCCATATAAAGAACATTGGCCGGTTGCAGCTCATATTTAATGAGATAATCCTCAAAATCGTCCATCTTAAAGGTGGAACCCAGATAGATATCGGTAACTCCCAATCCTTTGAAACGCAAAGCCACCGATTCTGTCTTCCCACCCGTGATGATCGCGATGGGATAGCCCTGTTTTACTGCGTGCTGGAGGGCATAACCATCCTTGGTATTCATGGAGCGCATCAATTCTCCCTCCGGATGGAGCAACACCTGTGGGCTGCTTAGGACACCGTCCACATCAAAAGCAAAAGCTTTTACCTTTCTGAGTAATTCTTTGAAGTTAGTCATCTCCCTGCTATGGAATAGAGATTATTTTTTCCGGGCCTTGCCTATATCCCGGCTTATAAAAGTATATAAATTCTTCCACTCGGGACTTTTCTCCAGCAGCTCCCGGTGTTTCTGCATGGTCTCTTCGTCCATCCTGACAGCCGGACCTGTTTGTGCATTCACTGCCTCCATCTCTGTCAATTTGTGATAGGTCTGGTTCAGGAGAGGTTCCAACAAGCCTAAATCGAAATCGTGGTCTTTCAGAATTTGTTGTGCGATATGGACCATGTGATTGGTGAAGTTATTGGCAAAAACTGCGGCCAGGTGCACAAGTAACCGTGAGTCTGAGTTCATTTCATACACATTCCCGGAGATGGAGTCAGCCAGCAGCCTGACCGTGGCTGTAACCTTTGGAGAAGATCCTTCCACCAACATAGGTGTGTCGGTCAACATTACAGGCAACTCCTTGCTCAGGGATTGGAGAGGGTACATCACCCCGTACTCTGTATGAGTAGCTGAAAACACATCCATAGAAAGTGCCCCTGCACAATGGAGCCATACCCCCTTCCGGTCCGAAAGTTTCCCGGCTATCTCCGGGATAATATCATCGGGTACGCATACCAGATAGAAATCGGCTTTATCAGGTATTGCATCCAGTTGAGTCACCCCTGTGCTATGCACTTCATGGGCCAATGTTCCTGCTGTTTCCTGGTTTCTTGAGTAGACGCAGGCAATCGTGTGTCCGGCTAAATGAAGATGCCGGGAAATATGTGTGGACACATTCCCGGCACCAATCATAACAATATTAAACGATCTCTTAGATCTGATCACCCCAATTATTAAAAACAGTATTTGTTCTCACCAATCAAACGGTCGGCAATCTTTCTTCGTGCTTCTTTTACATTAACACCTGCCACCGAAGTGAAGTAGGAGATCCCTTTCTCCAACAGATCACGAACCTCACCATAAGCAAAGGAATAGGTAGTATCTTTTGCAAACTTACTGATACGGGCAGCAGCATCATACACAAATACATCCACCATGTCGCGATAGAGTTTCATCTCCTCTTCGCTCTTTAAAGGCTCCATCTTCTTCAGTCTGAGTACTACAGACTCAGCTGCATATACCTGGATGATGCAATCTGAGATATTACTGAGAATCTCCTGTTCCACTACCAGTTTCCGCGTAAATTTATCTGAAACTGCTTTCATCAGCATGAGGACTACCTTTTTAAAATTGGCTACATACTGCTCCTTTTCCTCAAAATAGCCTTCAGCCGGAGTTGGTGCACCATTTAAGTTCTTCACCTCTGCAAATGCCTTCTCTGCTTCTTCCATAACCGGCAACACTCCTCTGGCCCCCTTTTTCAGGACGTTATCCACCAGCAACAGGCGATTGATCTCGTTGGTTCCTTCAAAGATCCGGTTAATCCGTGAATCACGGTATCCACGGTCCACCATCATTTCTGCGGAGAAACCCATTCCCCCATGGATCTGAACAGCTTCGTCCACTACGTAATCGAGAGACTCAGAGCCAAATACCTTCATGGCTGCTGCTTCCACAGCAAAATGGTTGAAAGCTTCCATGGTGTTTCTTCCCTTATCATCGCCATTGGCTACATAATGTGCTATGGCATCATCCAGTGCCTGACTGGCCCTGTAAACGGAACTTTCAGTGGCAAATGTCCGGATCACCTGCTCGGCCAGTTTGTACTTAATGGCACCAAATTCGGAGATCAGGCAGTTAAACTGCTTTCTTTCATTGGCGTAGACCACCGACTGGGTAATGGCAGTTTTGGCTGAACCGATCACATTGGCTCCCAGTTTGATCCTTCCCATATGGAGAATATTGAGAGCAATACGGAATCCTTCACCACGTTTTCCCAACATGTTATCCACCGGAACCATGCAATCGTTGAAGAAGATCTGGCGTGTGGATGAACCCTTGATACCCATCTTCTTTTCTTCGGGATTAAAAGTAATTCCCGGAAAATCTCTCTCCACTATGAATGCACTCAGAACACGGTCGTTGTCAATTTTAGCAAAGACGGTCATCACATCGGCAAATCCGCCGTTGGTGATCCACATTTTAGCTCCGTTGAGTATGTAGTGCTTTCCATCTTCAGAGAGTACCGCTTTAGTCGTTCCGGAGTTGGCATCTGATCCCGCACCCGGCTCAGTCAGACAGTAAGCCCCGATCGATTCTCCGGTAGCCAAATTTGGTATGTATTTGGCTCGCTGCTCCTCATTTCCGTAATAGAGGATAGGGAGGGTTCCAATACCGGTGTGACAGGAGTAGGCCACTGCATAGGAATAGCCTGCTCCCAGTACTTCGCTGGCATACATGGTGGTAATAAAAGATTGTCCGAATCCTTCATACTCTTCTGGAATCGCAATTCCCAGCAAACCCAGTTCACCCGATTTTTCTAGCAAATTCCTCATTAATCCCTCTTCCTGAGCATCTATACGGTCCAGCACCGGGAAGATTTCAGTGTCCAGGAAATCCTGACAGGTCTCGCCTATCATACGCTGCTCTTCATCTAGCTCTTCCGGTATAAATACATCAGCCGGATCGGTTTTCTTTACCAGAAATTCGCCGCCGGTAATTAATCTTTTCTCTTCCATTATATTGTCTATTATTTATAAGGTCCTCTTATTTACCCATCACTCATCACCCATCACCGATCACCCAGTTACCCATCACCGATCACCCAGTTACCCATCACTCATAATTCCAAAGCCATTGCTACCAGCTCAGCAATATCGTAATTCTTCACATCTTCCTCCCTGTTCTTGTACTTCAGTCCGTCTGTCATCATCACCATGCAATAGGGACATGCGGTTGCTATGATATCTGCTCCTGTTCCCAAAGCCTCCTCGGTACGTTCAATAAACACCTCTTTCTCTCCCTTCTCAGCCTCTTTGAACATCTGTCCGCCTCCGGCTCCACAGCAAAGAGCAAAACTCATGTTTTTGGTCATCTCTTTCTTTGAGGATGAAAAAGCATTCAGAATCTGACGCGGTGCCTTATACTCCTTGTTGGCCCTGCCCAGATAACATGGATCGTGGAAAGTGATGGTCTTTTCTTTCAGTGCTTCGGCAGGAATTTTCAGAGAACCCTCCTCTATTTGATCACGAAGAAACTGGGTGTGATGGATCACCTCGTAGGTCCCCCCCAGATCGGGATATTCATTCTTAAATGTATTGTAGGCATGCGGATCACAGGTAAGGATCTTTTTTATCTCATACCCCTCAAATATTTCGATGTTCATCATCGCCTGCATCTGAAACAGCATCTCATTCCCTGCACGACGGGCTACATCCCCGCTGGAAGACTCCTCCGTTCCGAGTACAGCGTAGGATATGCCGAGAAAATCCAGTACTTTCACCAAAGCACGTGAGACATGTTTATAACGGT
>CAZURA010000033.1:0-38591 GCA_964622985.1 uncultured Bacteroides sp.
TGATCTGGACACCTGGGAAGTGAAGAGTCCCCAGATGTTTCGAGGATTAATTATCCGAAAATTGCTAGCTGTAAATGATACTTTAGTATGGGTGGGTACCGAACAGGGATTGTACAATTATAATCCTGTCAAAGATGAAGCTGTATATTACAATCCTGTCAATTCCAGGCTGAGCCAGAATATCATTGAAACGTTATATATGGATCAATCGGGTAATTTGTGGGTAGGAACTGCGGATTATTTAAATGTGTTACGTAAGGATACGCAGAAATTTGAATCCTTTGATCTCAAAGGAGATTACAAACCTGATATCTCACACAACCTTATCCTGGATATACAACCGTTGTCAAGAACTCATGATTCAATTTTACTGGTTGGAACTGAAACTGGTTTATGCATTTTCAATCGCTTTTCGGGCGAATATCTGACCTACAACGAAGTCAATTGTGACCTCACCAATGAGGTGGTTAAGACCATTTATGCCAGGGATCCTACGGAAGTTTTTTTTGGAACCGATCTTGGATTCAATAAGTTGAATCTGATAACCGGAGAGGTGGAGAAGTTCTTCCACAATCCTTTCAACCACTATTCCATTATCAATAACGAAGTATGGAATATCGGGCCGGACAAGGAAGGAAACCTCTGGCTCACTACCTCCAATGGTGTCAGTCGCCTCGATATGGCCCATCCACTATTTGTATATACTCCCATTTACTTTCAGGATCAGGAAAATCTTATAGGAACAAGAGTTGCCGATGTGATTCAGGATGAGGAGGGGCGATTATGGGTTGCCACATCAGACGGATTACTCCAGGAAAGCGGAGCATCGGATGCCAGGCTGGAGTTTTCCAGGGTCCCTGGAACTTCCTCTCTTTCCATCGATAATATCAATACCATTTCCATGGACAGATTCGGTAGAATATGGATAGGGAGTGTGGCAGGCATCAATGTATGGGATCCTTCCGAGGACAAAATCCGGGTTCCTCCCATGGACGATGGTTCCCGGGCCAGGGTGGCGTCCAATTATATCAGTGCTCTTCTTCAGGGAAAGGAGGATATGGTCTGGATTGGTACCTGGGGAGGGGGCCTGTACCAGGCCGGGGTGGATGTGGAAGGAATCGATGAAATAGATATTAGTTATGTTGGAGATTTCAACGGGATGATGGTCAGAGGAAAAGATCATTTGTGGTCTCTCTATGGTAAAATTCTGAACCGATTCAGTTTTATTACACATAAAGTAGAGGTGATCAGTGAACTAAATGACTTCGCTGGGGATGATGTCATCAACTGTTTGTGCTATTCAAATCAACATCGGCTGTGGATCGGATCAAAGAACCAGTTGATCTCTTATGATATTGAAAACAATGAGTTTGACCGGGTACGAATGCCTATCGAAGAGGATTTTATTATTGTCGGACTCATCGAGGACCAGAAGGGGAATATCTGGGGTTGCTCCAGCAACACCATATTCAGTTTTGATCCTGAAAGCCAGGTATTTGATTATTATCCTTTACCCGAGAGTATCCCATTGAAGAAACTGATTCTTTCCCCCTTCCGGACCACTGGTGAAGAAGATATCATTGTTTGTGGCTTTGATGGCTTCCTGCGCTTCAATCCCTCAGAGTTTGCTGACAATGCATCGAATAAGGAAATTTTGATCACCTCTCTGTGGGTAAATGGAGAGCCTCTGCTGCCTCATGTAAGCGTGTCAGGGAAAGCTGTCCTGTCACAGGTAATATCCAAAGAGAAGAGAGTGGTTCTTCCCTACAGCAGAAGGAATCTCGATTTTGAATTTTCCTCCTTTCAATACAACAACACTAAACATGAACAATATGCATATATGCTTGAGGGGTATGAGAATGAATGGAAGATCACCGAACCGGGAGATAACACCTCCATGTATGTAAATCTGCCTCCGGGTAAATATATCTTCAAAGTGAAGGACTATTCGGGAGATATTTCTTCTCGTGCCACTGAACTTTCCATTCGTATCAAATTACCTGTTTGGGCCAGTCCACCCTTACTCTCCTTTTATATCCTGCTGTTATTAGCTATTGTTGGTATTATCTATTATCAGTACCGAAATCGATTGAAATACAGAACCCAGGTAGATGCCATTCAAATTGAAAAGGAACAGATTGAGAAGCTGAATGCCTCAAAAATAAGGTTCTTTGTAAATATTTCTCACGAATTACTTACCTCCATAGGACTGGTCATTGATCCGGTAAAGCAGCTCTTGTCGAATAAGGACTTGGATTCGCAGGTGCGGAGCACTCTGAAAATGATTGCACGAAATGCAAATTTTCTGAGAGCCTATGTGGATCAGCTGCTGAATTTCAGAAAAATTGAACTGGGACATGAAGTGAAACGCATTGAGGAGGATCTGGAACTGATTTCATTTTGCAAAGAGGTAGTAAATTCCTTCAAAGGGAAAGCCATTTCCAAAGGCGTAAGCGTAAAACTGAAATCAGAGGTGAAAAAGATGGTCATTGATACAGACGAGGAAAAGCTCTATTCCATCCTGCAAAACCTCCTCTCCAATGCCATTAAGTTTACACCACAGGGAGGGCATGTGACGGTTTCCGTCAGGGTTCCTTCCAGTGAGGAGGTCCTTATTGAGGTGAAGGACGACGGAATAGGTATTCCGGTTCCGGAGCAGGATAGGATTTTTGAACGTTTCTATCAGGTGGTACAAAAAGATTCGACTACCCGGGGAACCGGAATTGGACTGACCATTGTAAAAGATTTTGTCCAGATCCTGAACGGAAGGATTGACCTGAAAAGCGAATCCGGGGAGGGGACTACTGTAAAGATCATTCTTCCGGTACACTTCAAACATTTGCCTGAAATCAAGGAAAAAAGCTATGAGAGCGAGATCGTAACCCCAGAGACTATTCATCAGGTTCGTGAATCTGATTACCTGGCATCCGGGGATGATTTGAACCTGCCCAGGGTACTGATCGTAGATGAAAGCAGGGATCTGTTTGACTATCTGCATGCTTCGCTGGCTTCAAGGTTCGGGATTGTTTGGGCTCCCAATGGGAATACCGCCCTGGAGATGGTCAGCAAGCAAATCCCTACTATCATTATCAGTGAGATCCAGCTCCCTGATATCGATGGAATCACTTTCTGCAGAAGGATCAGGAAAGATGTGAGAACCAGCAGGATCCCTTTTATTTTTCTCACTGCCAGATCTGAAATTGAACTCCAACTGGAAGCCATCGAGGCTGGGGTGGATGTATTTCTCGCCAAACCCATTCAAATTGAGGTGCTGGAAGCCAATATCTCCAACCTGATCAACAGACTGGAAAGAACCGAAAAGTTTATCAACAGAAAACTATTGCTTCATGCCCAACAGGCAGAGGTGAGTTCCGGTGAGGACAAGTTGTTGAAAGAGGTGGTCGAATATATTCATAAGCACATGACCAATTCAAGGATCACTGCTGATCAGATCAGTTATGCCATTGGAATCAGTCACTCCAACCTCTACCGGAAGATCAAAACCATTACGGGATACTCCCTGAGTGAGTTTATCAGGTTAGTCAGATTGAAAAAAGCAGAACAACTACTGGCTAATGGCAAGTTGTCGGTCTCAGAAGTGATGTTCCAGGTTGGTTTTACTAATCATTCCTATTTTTCCAAATGTTTCAAGAAGGAGTTTGGCAAAAATCCCAGGGAATGGAGGATAAACAGGGGTTAACTACCTATCACTAATTTCTTGATGACCGAACCGTGCTCCTGTTGAATTTTAATCATGTAAAGCCCTTCAACCAGGTCATTCAGATTTAGTTTTACTTCAGAAATATCAGGGTGGGATCTCTCTACAGCAATTTCAACACCCTGTGAGGAGTAAAGGAGAATCCGGGTTAGTTTCGAGCTTTCGGGTAATCTGATGAAACATGCACCGGATGCCGGGTTCGGGTAAACGAGGTACTCATTCTGCAGGGGTTTGGAAATTGTTGTCTGATTCACTCCCTCCTCAATAGTCAGGCAACTTCCCCATAGATGCCCCACAACCGTGTCTCTGGGCGGAACAATGATCACCCGGTCCACTCCCCATTTCAGTGCACATTCCATGGGAACAGATTCCCGGTAATCCTTATAATTGTCCCAGGTTCCCGTGGTCAGGTAATAGTAGGCCAGTGAATCATCGCCGTGTGGGAGAAGAAAGGATTTGGAGTAAATATGGTTTCCTTCCGGATCCATGCCGGTAATTACCCAATCGTTAATTTCTCCAACCACAAATACTCCCCTTGACAGGTCTGCATCTTCTTCCATTTTTACCTTGAATGTGACCTGCACCTCTGTGGGGAGGACCGCAGACTCACAGGCTCCCCATTTGCAGGTGATGGTCAAGCCGGTTGGGCCCACATCAATTGTCCTGCCTCCGGTTCCAGTAGCTCTGCAATCCAGAGGAACAGGCTCTACCGAACTCCAGGCGCTGTCGTTGTGAAAAAAGTAGGTCCCCTCGAATCCTGCAGGCAGGTAGGTGAAATAGGAGTATATGTCATTGCCTTCGTTTGCCATGGGATAAAGTTCCAGCGTATCCATATTCCAGCTCCCGCTTATAAATACACCATCCGAAGTATTTACACCTTCCATATTAACTTTAAAAATGACTTTATGTGCCTCCAGGTCGGCATAAAAGCCTGAATCACACCAGTTTCCTCCACCATTTTCCATAAAGTTATTATGCACAGGATCAAAGAATACCACATGATCATGGGAAGAGCCAGTTCCCCAGGGAGTGGTGCAAGGGGTGCTTACCCAGGCAGGTTCCCAGAAAATTACACCCATTCCTCCTCCCCGCATAACGGCCCTGGTATAATCCACCAGATATTCCAGTTGTTTCTCGGGAATGACAGGAAGATATTCCGGATCCGGTTCGTTAATGATATTTCCCTTGGAATCAAAATTCTCAGTGGTCCAGAGATAGCCCATTTCGGCTACCATAACCTCATAATCGGGGAATGAATTTACCAGGGCGGCTATGGTATTCTCCAGTTCCTTCAAACTACCACCATGCCAGGCATAGTAGTAGGAGATGCCTATAACATCAAAATCGGTAACCCCATTACTGATGATATTGTTGTAGTTCCATACCTGGCCACTCAGCTGGTTTGAGAAGTGAATCACTATCTTCGGATCCAAAGAGGCAGTATCGCCAACTCCCCTGACGGCTGCAATGGCCGCATTGAATAGCTGAGCGTGCCTTGCCCAGCTGTTGCTCACCGAAGCAATTGGTTCGTAACCGCTCTCTTCCGGAATATGGCGAAGGAATCCTCCGTTGTTTTCATTACCTATCTTCACAAAGTCGGGCATCAGTCCCTCCTTTTCAAGTTCCGTCATCACCCGGACTGTATAGTTATACACTGAATCCTTCAGGTCATCCAGCGAATAGGCTACATCCAGCCAGGCTCTGGGAATAAGTTGTCGTCCGGGATCGGCCCAGAAATCAGAGTAGTGCATACCCAGCATCACCTTCATCCCTGCATCCCTCGCGCGCCTGATGGTTTCCTTGACATCGTCCAGATCATTGTAATGAGGTTTCACTCCCTCCGGTTGGATCAACGAATCCTGCCACCAGGAGGGATCCACCCATAACCTGACCCTTACCAGGTTGGAACCATGATCGGCAAAAATGGAATAGACGTCCTTTGTCGTGCCTTCTTCTTTAAAAACAGCGCCACAATCCTCCATCTGATTCACATATGAGAGGTCATGTCCAAATATAAATTCCTGACCACTCAGATGGCAGGACATAAGGGTCAGCAAAAGCGAAAAAATCTTTCTCATGGCAGAGGAGATTATCATGGAATGCAGGATCTAAATATAGTCCCGATTTTTTATATTTGGCTAATACTATCCTCAAATCCTATGAAACTATCGCCTGTTTTTCATGCACTTTTTGCCTTTCTTTTGTGTTCAATCCATGCATCAGGGCAAAACAGGGTGTCTCTGAATATTGATCTTCCATCATCTCCGGTGCGAAGCGATCACCTGAAACTGGGTGGAACCAATTCGCAGGGGAGGTCTGTTGAAGTCAACAATTTCTATGTCTCCCTTGACGGTAAACCGGTCATACCGGTCACTGGAGAATTTCACTACTCCAGGTACCCGGCAGCATACTGGGAGGAGTCTATTTTAAAAATGCGCGCAGGAGGGATCTCAATGATTGCCACCTACGTCTTCTGGAATATCCATGAAGAGAAGGAAGGGGAGTTTGACTGGAGCGGTTCAAAAAATCTCAGGAGATTTATCACTCTTTGTGCTAAGCACCACTTCGACGTGATCGTAAGAATCGGACCATTTTGTCACGGAGAGATCCGTAATGGCGGACTCCCCGACTGGCTGCTCGGGAAACCTTTGGTGATCCGTTCCAATGATCCGGAATATCTGCGGCATGTAGAGATACTGTACCAACAAATCGGACAACAGCTGGAAGGATTGTATTTTAAGGATGGAGGTCCAGTAGTCGGGATACAGCTGGAAAATGAATACCAGCACTCAGCCGCTCCATGGGGATTGACTTATCCCGGTCAGCCCCATGACTGGACAGCTTCTGAAAGAGACCGGGAATTTACCCAGATAGGAGTGGGAGTTGCTGAAGACGACAATCCCTATGCAAAGCTGGGGAATGAGCATATGAAAGTGCTGAAACAACTTGCCAGGCGCGCAGGGATCATTGTGCCTCTCTATACCGCCACCGGATGGGGAAATGCAGCCATTATTGAAAACGAAAGTCTTCCTGTTACGGCAGCTTACCCGTATCCTACATGGGCTCCTGAGGTCCCTTCAGAGTTTTATCTCTATACGAAGCTGCAGGAGGATCCGGATTATGCCCCGGTCAGGTACCAGCCTTTGGATTATCCCTATTTCGCTGCCGAACTGGGTGGAGGTATCATGAATACTTATAATCGCCGGCCTCTGATACCTCCGGAGAGTATGGATCCCATGATCAACCGCTTTCTCGGAAGTGGAGCCAACGGGATTGGATACTATATGTATCATGGAGGATCCACACCCAGGGGCCAACAGAACTACTACAGTGATGTGGCAGTGGGTTGTCCAATAATATCCTATGATTTCCAGGCACCTATTGGGGAATACGGTCAGGCAAAACCTTCTTTTCACAGGTTAAAACCCATCCATCTTTTTCTCAGGTCTTTTGGAGAATTGTTAGCACCCATGCAAGTAGTACTGCCTGATGACCAGCGATATCTTTCTCCTGAGAAATTGGATGTATTAAGGTACAGTGTCAGGACAAAAGAGGGGGCAGGTTTCATTTTCCTGAATAATTATCAGGATCACCTTTCGACTCGTGTACATGAGAATATTGCATTCGAGCTTAAATCCGGGACAGGTAGTATTACGATTCCTGAGGAGAGTAGCCTTACTCTGTTACCTGATCAGCACGCTATCCTTCCGTTTGGTATGTCCCTGGGAGATTTTCACCTGAATTACGCTACTTCTCAGTTACTGACTTTTGGTAGCGATAATCAGGAAACATTTTATGTCTTTTTCTCCATTCCCGGTATTGCTCCGGAGTTTTCATTCGCGAGAAACCAAGAGATGAATATTTCTCAGGTTACCGGGGTAGAGGTGTCTGGTAACCGCGATCGATTCCTCGTAAAATGTATCGCTGACAGACCCACAGAGTTCTCCGTCAGGAGCAAAGATGGTCATGGTATACGGATACTGACCATACCCCATAAAATGGCAATGAATGCATATAAAATAAACATAACTGGTAAGGACCATCTGATCATTACCGAGGCCCTTGTATTGCACGATGACCATGCTTTGAATCTGTTGAGCCGGGAAAAATCATGCAGATTACATATTTACCCGGAACCGGAAGCTATGCCCGAGATCTCAGCAGGTTACATAACTGCCACTCAGACAGCTAATTCGGTTGTTGCTTCATATGACATTGAATTCCCTTTGTTCCGGGTTATACCTTCCGCACGTGAGATCCAATCCAACAAATTTGCAGTTTCCCTGCCCGGTGAAAAACCATCCCATGTAAATGACCTGATTCTGAATATGGAATATTTTGGAGATACGGGAATGGGATTTATAGAGGGGGAGCTGGTTGCCGACCATTTCTATAATGGCACATCATGGGAAATCGGACTCAGGCAGTTCATGGATCTCTACGGGGATGCTGAATTGGTGTTTTATTTCAGGCCCATTTATGAAAATGCCCCGTTTTTACCCGATCTCAGGTCAGCCGGTATTCATGTGGAAGACCAGATCTCAAAGGGATTTGAGTTGAAACTAATAGAGATTATTCCTGAATACAAGGGAGTATTGATATTTCCCTGATCAAGCAGACAAATACAGATTAAATGACAGTTTACAGGCCGATGGCATGTTTTAACTCCGAGATCTGCGTATCCCAAAGATCAATGGCATCGTCTTTTTCGTCCTCTTCAGCGAAATCGGTGATCAGCAGCGCCACATCGCCTGTGAGTTCATCGGTATGTATCCGGAATTCAAAAAAGGCATCATCTTCCACATCGTCATCCCATTGAAACCTAATGAATTTATTGGTCTTCTTCTGTAAAACCGAAGCCTCCTGTTCAGTTCCCTCCCAGAAAAAGGTAAACTTTCCTTTTTGCAGGTTCACATTATCGGCAAACCATTCGGAAAGACCTTCGGGGGTACTGAGTCTGCTGAATAGAATATTTGGAGAGGTATTAAGGGTATACTCAAGCTCGTATTTCGTCTTCATGCGGTGGGGTAATTTGTCCATAATTGAAGCTCCCGTATCATGTTGAAACGAGGCTTCGATCCGTCCTCGTATTAATTGCTGTAGATGCAATATAAGAAAATTCTTTGTATTTCAAAATACAGATTTTCAGAGCAATGCTCAGAGATTCAAATAAGTAGAATGAGTATAAAAAGGGTGTGACAGCTATTTCTTTAGTGAAAGTGATTATATTTATGCTTTTCCTTAAAAGAAAACCAACCACAAATTATGATTTCAAAGAGTAAAGGAACCAAAAGCGTCGTTGTTGTGATTGCTAGTATCGCAGCTACCGGCGGACTCCTATTTGGATTTGATACCGGAGTGATTTCCGGTGCTATTCCGTTTTTACAGGACTATTTTGAATTAACAGATTCACAGGTTGAGAATGTGACAGCACTGGGGCTAATTGGTGCTGTTGTCGGAGCCCTGGTCACCGGAAGAATTACCGATTACCTGGGAAGGAAAAAAGTGATTCTGGCTTCGGCATTTGTCTTTGCTACCGGAGCAGTCTGGACAGGTCTTGCCCCTACAGTGAATCAACTGATGATTTCCCGTTTCTATCTTGGACTGGCTATTGGGGTATCCTCATTCGCCGTACCACTCTATATTTCGGAAATCTCACCAACCAAAATAAGGGGAACCCTGGTTTCCATGTTCCAGTTATTGATTACTGTGGGTATATTGGCTGCATACCTAAGCGACAATGCCTTTGCTGACAATAATAATCTGGAATGTTGGCGCCCCATGCTCTATGTGGGTGTTATTCCTGCTCTGATTCTCTTTGTCGGCATGTTCTTTCTGCCAGAAACTCCACGCTGGTTAATGAGTAGAGGCCGCGAAGAGGAGAGTCGGAAAGTACTAAGCAGAATTGAAGATCCGGAGATGATTGAAAACTCAATTTCCGCCATGAAGAGCGACATCGCGATCGATGCCAGCCAGGAAGGTTTCAGAGAGATCTTCAAGCCGTGGCTGAGGAATGCTTTGATCATAGCCATGGGGATTATGTTTTTCCAGCAGTTTGTAGGTATCAATACAGTGATCTATTATAGCCCGAAGATCTTCCTGGCAGCTGGATTTGATGGTGCCGAGTCGGCCATCGCTGCGGCAGTCATCGTGGGTGTAGTGAATGTACTTTTCACCATTGTATCCTTGTTCATCATTGACAGATTGGGAAGAAGGAAACTCTTTTTCATTGGTATGGTCGGAATTGCAGGTGCACTTGTATGCATGGGTCTTGGCTTCAGTCTTCCGGGAGCAGGAAAATGGTTTCTGGTAATCTCCATGTTGGTATACATAGCCTTCTTTGCCATTAGCCTGGGACCCTTAGGATGGTTAATTATCACTGAAGTGTTCCCCACCAGGGTTCGTGGATTGGGTTCTTCCATAGGCTCGTTGTCAAACTGGGGTTTTAATACACTGGTTGTATGGACGTTTTTCAAAATGGCAGGTGCCATCGGTAATGCCAAGGAAGTTGTTGTCCCGGACGGACAGGATCTGTCTGATGTTTGTCCCACCTGTATAGGCAGCGTATTCTGGATCTTTGCAGTCGTCGCAGTAATCGGATTGGTCTGGGGTTATTACTATATCCCGGAAACCAAAGGTGTTTCACTGGAAAAGATCGAAGAACACTGGAGGCTGGGAAAGAAACCGAGGAAACTCTCCAAATAATCGTATCACAAAAACCGGTGCTGTTCAGTGCCGGTTTTTTTTCCTGCTAAGGTAACGGCTCCAGGTCATTGAAAACGTTGCGGCTACAGGTTATTAAAAACGCTCCTGAACCTCCTGCATCGCTTCAGGCTTTAAAACCGCTGCTGAATTTCTTTTCTACGCAAAGAAATGTAGGCAGCTTGTTTTAAAACCTTCTGCAAGTATATATGTCGGCCGCTTACAAAAATGTAACTTTGGGTTAAAACCGGTAGAAATCATGACATTTCTTGAACTTGCAAAAAGGCGTTACTCATGCCGTAAATATAATACCCGGCCTGTAGAATCACAAAAACTGGAGATGATCTTGGAGGCGGGGCGTGTAGCACCTTCGGCTGTGAATTTTCAACCCTGGCACTATTATGTGTTCCAGGAGAAAAATGCTCTTACTAAGATCTACCAGGTGTACCACCGGGAATGGTTTCAAACAGCCCCCTGTGTGATCCTGATCTGTGGGGACCACGACCGGTCGTGGAAAAGAAAAGAGGGAAAGGATCATTGTGATATCGATGTAGCCATTACAGCCGATCACATGACGCTTCAGGCCACTGAACTGGAACTGGCCACCTGCTGGATATGCAATTTCGATCCGGAAAAAACCCGGGAACTACTCCATCTGCCGGATCACCTGGAGCCCGCGGTCATACTTTCACTGGGATATCCGCTGGATGAAGTGGATCCGGATAGGCACACCGACAAAAGAAAATCCCTGTCAGAGATCACGAGCTTTTATTCTTCCTAGCTTGTTATATAGAAGGGCAGCCAGCAGAATGATACCCAGGAAGAGGATGATGAGGGGTGAGGCGGTGAGATCCAGGGTGATGGAAAAATGAAGCCCCAGAAGGGCGGCCATGGTTCCGGAGGCCAGACCGATCAACATCCGGTGGCGCCAACGGGATGTGAACAGGGCAGAAATGGAAGCTGGTAATATCAGAAATGCAAATACAGTGAGTACGCCCGCTATCCTTACCGATTCAATAATCACAATTCCAAAGGTGAAGTAAAAGAGGAAGTCCCATAACCGCTGCTTGTCCGGTGCCTCAGATTTGCCCTGATGAAATTCGCTGAGTTGCTTGAATTTCTTCCGGAACATGTAGTGAAAGATTCCCACCAGGAGAAAAATGAGGGTCAGCCGGATGACCTCTGTCCATGAGGTCCATAAAAGGACGCCTGTTAACATATCATGAAGGTGTACATCTCCGCCTGCCCCTTTGTCCAGAATGATCACAGCCGCTGTGGTAGCCACCGCATATGCAACACCAATAAAAGCTTCAATGGAAACCTTGATCTTCGGATTCTTAAGGTAGGTAAAGATAACGGCTGCTCCCAGACAGAATACCAGGGAAGCGAGATAGGAAGCTAACTCTTCCAGATAGAGATTCCCAATCAACGGGTCGTGGGAATGCAGGAGCTCTTCGAATAATAGGGTAGAAATACCTCCCAGGACAGCTATCTGAGCCAGGGCAATATCGATAAAAATAATTTCTCTCTTCAACACATGAATACCAAAATAGGAGGTGACTGCAAGTAATACCAAACTGGCAAGGAGAGGAATAATAATGAATTGTAAGTTGGAGATCATGAGATGGGATTTGGAGATCTTGGAATGATCAGTTTAGTGAAAGCAAGAACGAAAACAAGGATACCCAGAAGACATACTACTGCGGGGCCATTAGATATATTCATGTAATAAGACGCCAGAATGCCTGCAATGGATCCGAACGCTCCCAATACCCAGGAGAATATCAGCCTTTCTTTCCAGCTTTTAAAGAACAATGCTGCAGCTGTCGCAGGTGCTATAAGCAGAGTAAATACCAGGAAGATGCCACCGATCAGTACAGCTTTTACCACCACAACACCGAAAGTTATATAGAAGATCAGGTTCATGAATTTCAAGGTTCGGGTAAAGGTGTGATCCCCATTGGACACCTCATCGGATATCTTGATAAAGGCCTTCCCCAGCCAGACATGGATCAGACCTATTCCCAGGAACAGTATGCCCAGATTGAGCACCTTATCCCAGGTCACCCAAAGGATATTGCCGGTAATGGTCTTGGTGATATAGTTATAGCCTCCGGGGATGTTTTCGGCAAGCAGGAGAGCCAGTGCCAAACCCATGCAATAGATTATGCCGATAACTGCTTCGGTGGGGATGGGAGTAGCCTTGGGCTTCAGAAAAGCAAAACCACCTATGATAAGCAGGGTGAGCAGATAGGAGAACAACTGGACCTCCAGGGATTCTTCTGCAAAGCCCAGAAGCAGACCGATCATGGTGCCAAGAGCGGCAAGCTGGGCTATGGCAATATCGATGAAAATAATGCCCCTTCTGAGAATGTGGGTGCCAAAATACCCCAGCATTAAGGCCAGAAGGGTTCCGGCAGCCATCGGCGTGGAAAGGAATAGCAGTGTCTCCTTCATGTTGTATCTAGTTAATATTTGCTTTGACTTGTTCGATCCAGTGATCCACCAGCTGGAAGTTATCGCTGACCCCGGGAACACCTTTTACATACAGAGGCAGGTAGACAGCATGGATTCCTGTTTTATCTTCAATCATTCGGGCCGAATTCTTCTCAAAATAGCTGGCAACCAGCATCAATTCTATGTGCTGATCCTTGATGGTCCGGATCATGTACTGCACATGTTTTGCGGAGGGAGGGATGCCTGGCTTGGGCTCAATATACCCGATGATCTCCAGACCAAATGTCTCAATGAAGTAGATCCAGTTCTTGTGGTAGGCAACGATCTTTGTGCCTCTCAGGGATTCCATCTCCTTCAGCCATCCGCCCAGTTTACCGATGAGCTTTTCACCCTGATACTCCTTCTCAAGGAAAGTGAAGAGGGTTTTATTGTTCATCAATTTTGAAAGCATCTCTCCACCCAGCAGATCCACCAGCTCATCTCCGAAAAGCGCCCTGTCGACCCGGTCGTTGAAAGCTTTCAGATTGGACTGGTAATAGGAAGAATGGGAAGGATCCACCTTAATCAGTCCTGTAGTGATATTGGTCGCTATGGTCTTCCAGTTCAAAGGACCGGTGTTGATGTGCGGATTACCCATGAGGTGCACGTCTCCTTCGGTCCGGTCTGCCTTATCTACTTTCTGCAGTATATGCACTCCGTCGGAGACCGATACAAACCCGATTTCACCATCCATGATCTGCTTATTCCTGGCTTTATCCAGCAGAGCTGTTGACCATATCTCCAGGTCCATTCCTGTAGTGATCCAGAGATCAGCCTTTCGAAGCAGCATGGCATAACTGGGTTTGGGAGGAACGAAGTGAGGATCCTGCTCTCCGTGTGCAATATGTTGAACATTTCCATAGTCACCCGCAATTTCTTCTGCTATGGAGGCAAAGTCGGAAAAGGAACAGACGATGTTCAAAGTAGCCGAATTGTTACTCCCGTGTTGATGCTGGTGTTTATGTCTCTGCTGGCCGAAGGTTACGAGAGGTAATACAAATAGAATGGGCAGCAGGAGGTGTCTGTACCAGCCTTCTTTTTTATTCATGATTATGGTTTTTCTATGGTTAATATGCTTCATGTTTATGTGGACCCATGGCCCAGTTTACCTGTATGATAAAAGAGTGTTCGCTGGGGAAGGGGCCTTCCATATGGTACCTCTGCGTGATATTGCGGTCGTTGTACTGATACTGCAATCGTGTCACCACAAATTCACTCTGCCAGAAATCGACCGAAAGGGTATAATCCCACTCACTTTGTGAGGGATCAAAGGGGAGTTCTGAATATCCGATCCTGCCCCCGATCCAGAACCTGGCATTGAGTTTATTATGAATACTTGAATAAAATCCTTTGCTGCGATGAGCCCCATCGGGGTATTCCCGGTAACCGTAGAGGAATTCGGTTTTCCATTCCAGGGTTCTGTATTTTTCTCTCCCCACAGGTGCCCATTTGTAGGCGATCCCGGCACTACCCACACAGGTGTGAAATTCACCCGGCAGGTGATCATTCCTGCCGGCAGTTCCGCTCAATCTGACTTCCAGGTAGCTGCTGGCCGAAAGGTCATAATAGTTGAGTAACTGACCCGTAAATATCACTCCGTTTATGGAGTCCGGCTTGAAACTCTGGGTGTTGCTTCCGTAGAGCACCGAAACGTCCAGACTGGTAGCATGGGCTATCACGGAGGGTAACAGGAAATTGGTGGCAAATCCGGCTCCTCCCAAGCCCCCTATTCCAAACATATTGAGCAGTACCCTGGGCCGGTCAAATTGGGGCAAAGCATGGTCATGGTACCTGTTTAAAAATCCAAATTCAGATTTGAAATAACCGGCTTTCAGATTCATGCTGAGCGGAAGATTCAACCATTCCATATATATTTCATCTATGAAGAAGCCTTCAGGAGTGGCCGAAATAAAACCTTTACCCCGTGTAAAAGGATCCAGGGGCGCAATCAGGGAGAGTTGGGCTTCCCGTAAAAAGAATCCATTATGACCATAACTGAGATCACTGGGTGTAGAGAGGGAACTGGCATCTGAGGTACTGAATCCCCCAAAGAAGTCCATGCCAAAACTGATATTGGGATTAAGCCCCTGTTGCTGCCTGACCCCACTGAAGTATTTTTTTGATATATCGATTTTTTGGCCCTCTTCGACCATGGAGAGCCGGTCGGCCTCTTTCAGCAAAGCCTCGAGTTCATCCTCCTGGTTCTGCTCCTGAATCCTCTGATTCAGTTGTTCGACAGCATGCTCCAGATTCCGGATCTTCTGGTTTATACTGTCCTGATACGAATCCTGTATGAAAACAGGGATTTGAAGAGTATCCTGCGCCCTGAGATTCTGTGAAGTTGCCGGGTAGAGGGCCAGGGCAGTAAAACCTATAATGCGTAATAGTCCATATCTCAACATGGGACACTTGTTTAGTATAGAAAAATATGAAAGTTGTTGATGAAATATGCTCTCGAAATATGCTAATGAGAGGGAGGAGCGTGGTAATGGTGTACCTGGAAATACTTCCTGACGGGTTCCCGATGGGAATTGGTGATTGTTATTTGCTGCTGTAAGCCATTTAAATATGGTCTTACAATGAGCAGGATCAACAGGGTAGTGGCGATGCTGCTAATCAGACTGAGAAGCATAAGCTCAGTCTGGGAGTGATTGTGCGAGTTGGGAGATTCTGAATCTGAGGGGCTCTTTTTAAACGGATGAGCATGAGATATCACATATCCATCAGATAGAATATGAATATGCCGGTTTACACTGGCGTTGAAGAATAACCACAACACTGCTGTCAGTGTAGCTAAAAGCAAACTATTGTAGCCTCTTCGGTGATGAACTACTCGCCACATGGTTGGGATGGTTACTTTATAAAAATACAACAAAAATTGGTTGCAGGTTGATCAAAAGTATTTAACTTTATTTAAATAAATGACTATTAGTCATAAAATATAATAGAAGTCATGGGTATTCCAGAACGAAAAGAGAGGGAGAGACAGCAAAGGAAGGACGAGATCATCCGGGCCGCTGAAAGCGTATTCCTGACTCAGGGATTTGAGCAATCCACTATGGATGAGATTGCTGAAAAAGCAGAATTGAGTAAAGGAACACTTTACCTCTACTTCAAAAGCAAAGAAGACCTTCACATGGCAGTGGCCAGGAAAGCCATTATTCTTCTCAACTCCTTTGCTGAGGAAGTAGCAAAGGCAGAAGGAACGGCATTGGACAAACTGCTTTGGATGGGCCGTGCCTGCATCGAGTTCTCTCAAACTTATCCCGACCATATGAAAGCGATCATGTCACTGGAAGGGATCGAGATGCCCAGTCCCGGAGTCTCCGCTAAGGAGGTACAGGATCTGATCTATGAGGATTCTCCTGTGAGCCTGGTGATCCAGATCGTCGAGCTGGGAGTGGCGGAGCAACTGATCAGGTCAGATATTCCTCCACCGCTCATCGCTCATACGCTATGGATGCAGATGCTGAGTGTTATTCGATTCATATCCATGAAGACAACCCTCTTTGAGGTGCTGGAGATCACTCCGGACAAAGTGTATGAGAGTCACTTCGAATTGGTATTAAATGGTATCTGTCATGAAAAGAGCATTAGTTAGCACGATCCTTCCAGTCCTGGCTTTCACAATCTTACCGGCGCAGAATCCGCTCCTGGATAATTACATTCAGGAAGGATTGCAATCCAACCAGGCATTGAGACAAAAGAAACTGGATTACGCAAGTAGTCTTTCAGCGCTTAAAGAAGCGAAGGGATTATTTATGCCGGATGTGAGCTTCAATGCCAGGTTTACAGTTGCCGATGGAGGGCGGACTATTGAATTCCCGGTGGGAGACCTAATGAATCCGGTATATACTACCCTGAATATGCTAACAGCATCGGACAGGTTTCCGCAGATTGAGAACGAAGAGTTCCCGTTTCTGAGGCCCACCGAGCATGAAACAAAAGTATCTCTTGTGCAACCCATCTTTAGCTCAGAGGTCATACACAATTACAGAATCAGAAAGCAATACACCGAAATTGCCAGGATTGATATTGGTCGGTACGAAAGGGAGTTAGTGAGGGAGATCACAAAGGCCTATTATGGATATCAAAAAGCCTATAATTTGCGGGGTTTAGCAGATACCACCCTCTCATTAGTCAAAGAGAACCTGAGGGTGAGTCAACGGCTCTTCGAGAACGACATTGTCACCATCGATGCTGTATACAGGTCCGAATCAGAGCTTAGCCAGGTGGAAGTGCAGAGGGCTCAGGCATACCATATGGTGGAAGCTTCCAGGGCCTATTTTAATTTCCTCCTGAACCGGCCTCTCGAATCGCCCCTCGAATTGATAGAAATACCACCGGTTCAGCAGACCATTTCCCTGGAAGAGGCGAGTGAGAGAGCCCTGCAGAACAGAGATGAACTTCAGCAGATCGAGCAGTATCTGCAACTTAATCAACATGTTACGAGCCTTCATAAAGGTAATAACATACCTGGTCTGTACGGGGTGGTTGATTATGGCTTTCAAGGGGATAAGTATAGTTTTACAGGTGAAGATGACTATGTACTGGCCTCCCTGGTCATGAAGTGGAACCTGTTCCATGGATCGGCTAACCACCAGAAAGTACAACAGTCCAGAATCGAAGGTGAAAAGCTAAATGAACTCTATGGCCAGACCCAGCAGCAGATACGCATGGAGGTAATTAACCACTACTATGGAATGCAGACTGCATATGAGTCTGTGCAATCGGCCCGGAAACAGAGCAGGTCAGCTTCAAGGGCTTATGAACTCATCCACAGGAAATACAGAGAAGGTCTGTCTTCCCTTCTGGAGCTGATCGATGCACGTACCAGCCTGACAGGTGCAGTGGCCAATTCCATCATTGCACAGGGTGACTATTTCAGCCGGCTGGCTGATTTTGAATATGCCATGGGGGTTGGCATAAATGAGAACTATTAAAACAAAACGATGGAACGATTATGCCTGGTTGGGTGCATCATCCTCATGTTTGTTGCAGGATGTAAACCCGTTGTTCGAGAAGATACTTCAGTTAGCAAGCTGGTAAATGTAAAGGCCGTGCCTGTTGAAATGGCAGAGTATGCCATCCAGGTCAGGGCCACAGGTCTGCTTTTTACAACTACTCAAATGAAACTGAGTTTTAAGACAGGTGGGATTGTTCAACACCTCAATGTGAAAGAAGGTATTTCTGTGAATCGGGGGGAGGTACTTGCTACCCTCGACCTTTCGGAGATCAGGGCTCGGGTGAAGCAGGCAAAAATTGGCCTGGAGAAATCTGAGCGTGATCTGATCCGGGCTAAAAACCTCTATCAGGACAGTGTGGCCACTCTGGAGCAATATCAAAATGCCAGGTCAGCGTTTGAACTTGCCGTGGCACAAAAACAGATTGCGGACTTTAACCTGAAGCATTCCAGGATCAAGGCCCCAACTGATGGTAAGATCCTAAAGGTACTGGTGGAAACCAATGAAGTGATTGGGCCCGGATATCCTGCTATATTGTTCGCCTCCACAGAAAACGACTGGGTGGTACGCACCGCTCTGACCGATAAAGACATTGTTAAATTATCCCTGGGCGATTCGGGTAGGGTATCCATGGATGCGTTTCCAGGAATGGAATTCAGAGCTGAAATCACCGAACTGGGTAACTCGGCGGATCCTGTTACCGGAACCTATGAAGCTGAACTCATGATCCTCCAGTCGCTTCCCCAATTCAGGACCGGATTCATATCCCGGGTGGAACTCTTTCCTTCCCAGGTGAAAAAGTCACTGGTAGTTCCTGTGGAAGCTTTGCTGGACGCCAGTGATGACAGAGCCCATGTGTTTGTTTATCATCAGAATAAGGCTGTGAAACGGCATCTGCTCATAGGTGCGATCCTGGGCGACCGTGTGGTTGTGAAGGAAGGACTCAAGAAAGGAGAACTGGTGATCACAGAGGGAGCAAAGTACTTACGATCCGATGCAGAAGTTCATTTGGCAAATCCATCTGATACCCTTGCACAATGAGACTCCCGAAATTAGCCATAGAGAATACCTCATTTACCTGGATGGTTTTCATTTTGCTGACCATTGTGGGAATTCGTGCTCTGTTGACCATGCCCAGGACAGAGAATCCCGAGGTGAGTGTGCCCGGCTCATCAATCATCGTTCTCGTGCCCGGTGCCAGTTCCATGGACCTGGAAAAGATGGTCGCCCTGCCGGTGGAAGAGGCCCTGAATGAGTTGGAGGAGCTGGACAAGATCATGTCGGATGTAAGGGATGGAATCGCCATCGTTTCTGTGGAATTTGAATTCAATACTGATCCGGACGAAAAGTATGAAGAGGTAGTTCAAAAGATAAACAGCATCAGAAATGAACTTCCGGATGAGATTCTTCAACTGGATATGTGGCAATGGTCTATAGCCGATATGGCCATGATGCAGTTAGCCCTTGTTTCTGAAACCGCTCCTTTTACAGAGCTGGAAAAAAGGGCAGAGGATCTGAGAAAGCTCATCGAAAAGATTAAGAGCATTCGAAAGGTGTCCTATTACGGACTACCTGATGAAGAGATACATATTAAGCTCGATTTTGAAAAGATGGCCATGGTCAATACCTCAATGGATTATATCATTCGGGCCATTGAGAGTAATAACATAAATATCCCCGGAGGAGATATCGACCTGGGTCCCACCAGTCTGAGTGTGAAGTCTTCCGGATCATTCCAGGACCTGGAGGAGATACGTAATTGTGTGGTGAACTCCTTCCAGGGCCATCTCATCTATCTACGGGATGTGGCAGAGGTATCCTTTGGGTATGAGGAGCAGAAATACCTGACCAGATTTGGCGCTAAACGTTCCATCTTTTTAGGGATCAGTCAGAAGGAAGGATTGAACGTGCTGCACACCTCAGAAATGTTGATGCCTGTCATTGAATCATTTATAGAGGAGCTGCCTGAGGATATCGAATTGGAGATCATCTATAATCAACCCACCACCGTGAGCAATCGCATTCACGGATTTGTTAATAACTTGTTACAGGGAATGGTGCTTGTGGCTCTGGTGATTATTTTTTCCCTGGGATTCCGATCCTCCATCATTGTAGCCATCGCGATTCCATTGTCGCTGACCATCGGGCTAGGATTTGTGGATTTATCGGGATTTGGTCTGCAGCAGATCTCCATTGCAGGACTTGTGGTTGCCCTGGGAATGTTGGTGGACAACTCCATTGTGATGGTGGAGAATATCAACCGCTTTCTTCAAATGGGACATAAACGGAAGGAAGCTTCCATCTTGGCAGCCTCGGAGATAGGATGGCCAGTGGTCACTGCCACATTCACTACCATTCTGGCTTTTGTTCCCATAGCTGCCATGCCCTATATGACAGGAGAGTTCATCAAGTCTCTCCCAGTCACCATTATGCTTACACTAACAGTCTCCCTGTTGATCGCTCTGACCTTTACTCCTGTGATCACCAGTCGATTGTTTAAAGAACGCTCAGAAGGAGAGGTTAAAATCAGGGGTTTCAGCCGGTTCCTGAAGTGGGTGATCGAAAAGCCCTTTCGTCGGAGCCTGGCGCTGGCATTAAAAAGGCCTATGTTCACATTACTACTGGCATTCATTTACCTGGCAGGTTCTTCCTGGATGTTCCGGTATGTGGGGATCAGCTTTTTTCCTAAAGCTGAACAACCTAATCTGATGATCCAGGCCACACTTCCCGAAGGTACCAGCCTGGACCGAACGGATCAGGTAGCCCGATACATGGAAAGTGTACTTGATACCATACCCTATGTCAAGTATTACGCCACCAATGTAGGTCATGGCAATCCCAGGATTTATTACAATGTGTTTCCCAAAAGGTATGACAAGAGATATGCTGAGATCTACGTAGAACTCTTTGACTACCAGCCTGAGTTGTTTAATGAGATAATGACCCATCTGAGAGCCGAGTTTGATGCCTACCCGGGAGCACTCATCCGGGTAAAGGAGTTTGAGCAGGGTCCGCCCTTTGATGCACCTGTTCAGATTCACCTGAGTGGGGATGACCTGGATGTATTGAGGGAAATTTCCTCCGATGTGGAAGAGATGATCAGAGAACAGCGAGGAGCTGTTAACGTTGATAATCAGTTTGTTAAAACGAATACCGAACTTCTTTTCGATATTAATAAGGAGAAGGCTAATATCTTGGGGGTTCCAATTATAGAGATTGATCGCACCATACGAACGGCAGTAACCGGTATCGGGATCTCCAAGTTAAGGGATAGATCGGGAGAGGAGCATGCCATTGTTTTGAAAATGGACCGGGGGGATCCATTTTCGCTGGGACATCTGGATCAGGTCTATGTCTCTTCCCTGTCTGGCAAACAAATTCCTTTGAAACAGTTTGTAGATCTTAAACTGCAGCAGGTACCCAGCTCCATCAGCAGATTTGACATGGAACGCACCGCAGAAATCCTGGCCGATGTCAAGACCGGCTATACCCTCGACGAGGTGATGGACCCGATACTGGAATGGTTGGAACGCTATCCTATGCCCACCGGGTACAGTTATACCATTGGTGGAGAGCTGGCCAGCAGGGAGGAATCATTCGGCGGAATGACCAATGCAGTTGTGATCGCCATCATATCCATATTTTCCGTCTTGGTTTTGCAATTCAGGTCGGTCAAACAGCCACTCATAGTCTTTCTGGCCATTCCCTTTGCATTTACAGGGATGGTGTGGGCACTGTTGATTACTAATAATACTTTTTCTTTTACAGCTTTCGTGGGACTAACCAGCCTGGTGGGGATAGTAGTAAATAATTCCATCATTCTGGTCGATTATATCAATAAGCTGAGGGATCGGGGGGAATCCTTACAGGAGGCGTTGATTAATGCTGCCGAGATCAGGCTTACCCCCATTGTGTTAACGGCCCTCACCACCATCGGAGGATTGTTGCCTCTTACCCTCAGGGGAGGATCCATGTGGGCACCCATGGGGTGGACCATTATAGGTGGATTGCTGGTCTCCACGCTGCTGACACTGATCATTGTACCGGTCACCTATAAGGTGGTGGAAAGAAGAGAACAAAAGATGAATTGACTTAAACAAAACTTCGTAGTAACTTGCCTTAAAACTGGTCGTAATGAAACGAATCCTGGTAATAATCGTGTTTGTTGCCATCGCATTCTCAACTGTAAAAGGGCAGTTCGACAGCGATGTGATTAAGACCTCAGAAGGTGAATTGGAGATGTTCTTCATTGGTCACGGTACGCTGATGTTTACTTATAAGGATATGGTGATCCATATCGATCCCACAATGCGGGAGGCCAATTATGCAAATCTGCCGGATGCCGATTTGATCCTGATCACACACCATCATGGTGACCACCTGGATCTCAAGGCTATCAACCACGTACTAAAGAAGGAAACCCGTGTAGTGATGACCCGGACATGCCTGGAGCAGTTGAAGAATTTTGAAGCCACAGTCATGAGGAACGGGGATTCCGAAACCATGTCGGGGGTAGGTATTGAAGCAATCCCTGCTTACAATATTACACACAAAAGATCCAATGGGAAACCCTTCCACCCCAAAGGAGAAGGAAACGCGTATGTACTCAGTTTTGGATCAACCCATGTGTTGATTGGGGGTGATACGGAAAATGTTCCCGAGATCAAGCAATTAAAAACTCCCATATCTGTTGCCTTC
The DNA here is from genome assembly GCA_964622985.1 of uncultured Bacteroides sp. GTDB lineage: Bacteria > Bacteroidota > Bacteroidia > Bacteroidales. The sequence continues at coordinate 22,579 of CAZURA010000033.1, forward strand.
CTGCCCATGAATGTACCCTATACCATGACACCTGAAATGGTAGCCGACGCAGCTCTTGCATTTCGTCCTGCTATTCTATACCCGTATCATTATGGTCAGACCGATCCCCAGGAACTGGTTGATCTGTTGAAAAATGAGAAGGATATTGAGGTTAGGATCCGTGATCTTAGGTAATCCGTCAAAATGGTGATTAGCTTCATCATCGAATTTTTAAGGTCTATCCGAATGTGGTAATGTTGAATGACCTGTGGATAAATGTCTTACCGACCGATGCATATATCTTTTATTTTTAAGGTATGATGACTTACAAAAGGTTTTTCCTGGGGCTGTTGGTAACAGTTACCGTGACCCTGAACGGGCAGTACACAAAAGAGTTTAAACGCATTTTTTTCGATGCAGCATACTTATATGAGACCGGATTTTATGATGAAGCATTTAACCGGTATAAAAACCTGTTAACTCTCGATCCGGGAAACAGTAACATCCTATTCCTTTGCGGAGCTTGTTGTTTGAACATACCCGGCAACGAAGATCAGTCCATCACCTATCTCAGCGAAGCAGTGAACGGAGTGAACCTGTCCTATAAGGAAAATTCTCACAAAGAGCCCGGGGCTCCTCCTTTAGCCTACTTCATGCTCGGACGAGCCTTTCACCTGAAGAATCAGTTTGATGAAGCGATTGCGAACTATGAATTGTATAAAGATGCGGCTGTGGATGAGGATCCTATGCAGGTGGATTATGCCGGAATTCAAATCGAAGCGTGTCAAAGAGCAGCAAAAGTGGTTGGGAACTACCCCGCTTTTGAATTTCAGAATGTACTTGACCATTTTGATGAGGAGCTGCCTTCCTGCAGTAATCCGGTGATCTCAGGGGATGGAGATGTGCTGATCTTTCTGGTGGATTATCCTGCGGATAAAAAGATCATGATGACCAAGCGGACTGGCAAGCTCTGGTCCAGGCCCAGGGTAATTAACAGTGAATTGGGTATGGTGGGGGAAACCTCTCCTGCTAGTCTCTCCTATGATGGAAATCATCTCTATCTGGTGCATCACTACTATTCCCATTCAGATATATTTGTCTCCCACTATGAAAGGGGCAGGTGGTCCAAAGCAGTTGCACTGGGGCACAACATTAACGGAAGGACCTCGGAAACCCATGCCAGCATATCCAAGGATGGAAAAACCCTCTATTTCACCAGCGATGTCAGGGGGGGACAGGGAAGCTATGATATCTATGTTTCCAGTCTAGAGGAAAAAGGGGATTGGGGACCTGCCATGAACCTGGGGAAAGAGATCAATACTCTTTATGAGGAGCAAACCCCATTTATTTCCAGTAACGATTCAGTACTCTTTTTCAGCTCACAGGGTCATGGTTCCATGGGTGGATTTGATGTGTTCTATTCAGAATTGGGACAGAACGGACAATGGAGCAAACCGATAACCCTGGGTGCTCCGGTGAATAGTACCGGTGAGGATCTCTTTTTTAATCCCGGTTGGAATGAACTGGACGCATATTATGCGGTGAGGCGCGAAGATGATCCCACCTCCAATACTATCAACATGGTTATCGAATTGGAACCTGAAGAGGTAGTGGCTCAGGTGGAAGAGCCTGAAAAGGAGAAGCCAGCAATGGAGGAGCCAGAGGAGGTGATTCGGGAGCTGGTGCCACCCAGAGAAGAAACAACTGCTCCGGAACCGGAATCGGATCGTCAGGAGGCGCCTCCCCTAACCAAGGTGATTGAACCGGAAGATACAGACGAGATCGAGAAGGTACTGAACCAGGCTAAGCAACCCGCTCAACCTGAGATTGTATATGTGGAGAAGATAGTGGAGAAACCTGTATACAGAGATGTGGCAACAAGGGAGCTGGAAACTGTGATTCCTTTTGAGCATAATGATTTTCGCCTCACTATGGCAGCCATGCTTGAGGTGGAGAAAATTGCTGATGTGATGACTTCAAGGGCAGATATCAAAGTAACGCTCACCGGACATGCTGATGCCACTGGAAAGTCAAAATATAACATGCTGCTGTCGCTTCAGCGAGCCAATCAAGTGGCAGATTATTTGGAGCAGAGGGGAATTGAAAAGAACAGAATAGCCGTCGAAGGGAAAGGGGAAGGAGCACCCATAGCCCGAAATCAATACCCGGATGGTTCGGATGCCCCTTTGGGAAGGTATCTGAACCGACATGTATTTGTGAAGGTTGCCGGGGAGACTCCCATTCAGGCAGATTTGACCGAATTGTATATTCCTGAAAGTCTGAAACCTGATCAGGCCAGACTGGAGGGTGTCAATGGAAGCACCTTCTGGTTTACCATTCAGGTGGTGGCCAGTTCAACTCCGGCGGACAAGGATCTGCTACGTGATTTGGAAGATTTACATGAGTATTTCTGCAAGGATAATTTATACCGTTATACTACCGGTGCATTTAATAGTTTTGAATCAGCCAGAGAGCAATTGAAAGTTGTTCAGAAGCTGGGGTATGAGGATGCATTTATCCAAACCCAGGAGTGGTATCTGAATGCAGCCAGATAGCCTTGTTAAATAAGTTAAATATTTTATTTAGAATGGTTTTAAATAGTAATTTGCGCTTTTAAGCAAATTGCTATGAAAAAAAATTTCTGGATATACATTTTATGTTTTGCAGTAACTCTGAATCTTCTGGGGGAGGATGACATTCCGCCGGCGTATGGTTCGATCACAGGAAACGTGATAGATGCTGCCTCCCAAGAACCCTTATCCTATGTGAATGTGGTGATCAGAAACAGTCAGGATTCCATCCTGACAGGTGGAATTACCGATGATCAGGGCAGTTTTGTGATCAAGGAGATTCCCGAAGGCAACAACAAAGTGGAGATTCAATTCATCGGGTATGAAAAGATCACCAGAGAAATCGACATTTCCCGTGTCAAAGCAAGGCACAACCTGAGTACGATCTCGCTCCAGGAAAGTACTCAGCAGTTGGAAGAGGTAGTCGTACGCGGAGAAATCTCCACGGTGACCCAGAAAATTGACCGGAAAGTGATCAACGTGGGTAAAGACCTTACGTCCACCGGCACCAATGCTTCTGAACTGCTGAACAATGTACAATCGGTGAGCGTGGATGGACAGACCGGAGCGATCAGTCTCAGGGGTAATGAAAATGTGAAGATCCTGGTGGATGGTCGCCCAACGAATGTATCTGCGGCACAACTCCTGCAGCAAATCCCCTCTTCCTCTATCAAGAGTATTGAATTGATCACCAATCCTTCGGCCAAGTACAATCCCGAAGGAATGAGTGGGATGATCAACATCGTTCTGTATAAAAATGCCACCTTGGGACTCAACGGCTCGATCAATGGAGGGATTTCCGTAGGCAAGAATGTTAAATACAATGGAGCCATGGACATAAACTACCGCAAAGGAAAGGTGAATCTCTTTGCCAACTACGGTGGAAATACAGGCAAAAATGAGGGAGGTGGAGAGGTTACACGATATGATAATAATTCCTACTCCCTGTTTGAGAATCACAGTAAAAGCACTTCACACCTTCTGAAGATGGGCGCTGATGTCTATCTGAATACATCCAACACCCTTTCGGTGTATACCACACAGAATCTGTATGATGGACAAAGACAGGCCTCCACCCTGATTTATTTTGAGGATATTATAAATAGCGATAATCCCAGAGAATACCTTCAGGATAATTATTCAGGGACCTATAACCTGAATTTCGTTCGAGGTTTTGAAGAAGAAGGTCACAGCATAGAGTTTGAAGTTTCTTATTCCCTATCGGATCAACGGGAAGATGGTATTTTCGAACAACTGATGAATCTGGAGGATCCTACCTCCAACTACATGGATGATACCCATAACGATGTAACCAGTACTATAGTAAACCTGGATTATACAAATCCCCTTTCGGAAAATGCTAAACTGGAAGTCGGACTGGAAACCCGTTTCAGGGGTACCCGCAACCAATATAACAGCACCCAGCACCGATTCCAGTTCGATGACAACCTGATGATGATCCCGGACGGGAATGGTTGGTTCCTGACCACTCCCCTGGGAAATACCTCTTTTACATACGATCGCAACATCTATTCCGCATATACCAACTACGGACACCAATTTGGCAAGTTCTCCATGCAGGTCGGGGTACGGGTAGAACAATATGACGTGAATGCCCTTTTCAGTCAGGCTGAAGAAACAGCCACCTACAAGGATAAAAAGATTACTGCGTATCCCTCTGCTTTTTTCACCTATACAGTTTCGGAAAAGGATCAATTCCAGGTGAGTTACAGCCGCCGTGTGGATCGTCCGGGGATTAGGCAGGTCAATCCCATCCGGAGCAATTGGTCCTCACCCTTGGTTACTTTCAGAGGAAATCCGGAATTACGTCCGCAATTCACCCATTCTTATGAGATTAACTATACCAGAAGGCTGAAAAAAGGATCGGTCTCATTGGGAACCTTTTACAGGCGGATTATCGAAAACATTACCCGGTATGCCAGTGCAGATCCATTTGACATAAATAAATATGAAATCACCTTTGCCAATGCAGAAGGGGAAGATCGATATGGTATTGAGTTATCAGGGATGTACCGACCTGCCAAGTGGTGGAACATCAATACCAGTTTTGACCTGTACTCCCAGCGAATGACCGGGTATGCTTTTAATGAGTATGTGGAGGTACAGAGTGTGGCCACTAATGTACGTCTGAACAACTCCTTCAAGGTAACTGAGAATCTGAGCATCCAATTGTTTGGAATGTACCGTGGAGCCAGGGAGACACTTCAATGGACCTATTTGCCCAGGTGGATGGTTAATTCCGGTATCAGCATGAAAGTGTTCCAGAAGAAGGGAACTGTTAGCTTACGTGTGAATGACATATTCCATACCATGCGTTTCCGGTTCGAATCCTCTACCAACTTCTATCCTTCCCATGGAGGATTCCACTGGGAGAGTCGTACGGTCTACATGGGATATTCGCATAATTTCGGACAAGGAGATTTCAAGGCCCGCAAAAGAAGGCAACGTGACAGCAGGGAGCTCTCCGGAAGCGGAGGTTTCTAGTATCCTAACCAGGTTGGCAATGTGTCAGGATTTCACAAGAAAATATTATTATGGACGTATCATCATCACCCGGATCTGTTCCAGTTCAGTCTGAATATCAGGATTAAAATCAGCAGAGTTCATATAGTTAAGAATGGAGTGCAGTAAATACCCGGAAACCGGCCTTGAATCCATGTTGCTCATGAGATCGATGCTACAAACCATGAGTTTACCATTCCCGGCCCTGGTCTCCACCAGCAAACCCAGTCTCCGATTCTCAAACCATGTATCAATGGGCTGGATCAAGGGCCGTAGCTGACCAGGAAGATGATCCAGGATCATGGCCTGGGAATGGGTCACCGGATCCCACCACTGCCAGTTGCTGTGGTACTCGGTGGGAAATGAGCTGAACAGGGGATGTTCAGGATCAACCAGGATCCCAAGTGTATGTGGAGCCTGTCCGCGTGTCCATGCTGTATTCCAGAAAATGCTGGAAAACCCGATCTCCACCTCTCCTCCGTGCAATTCGTCAACCTGTCCATGGGTCAATAGCAATACGGATCCACTATCCCCTAAAATCTTTTCTGTCTCACTATCCAGTTTATCGGTAATGTAAACCTCTCCTGGTTCCGGTTCCGGGAGTTCAGGATAGACCCAGAAATCCCACGAATTTGAATAAGGAGTATCCTCTATGGAGGCAGTCAATATGCACTTGGTTGCCCGGGTGATCTGACCCAGATCGAATTGAACGGTTCCCACTGGTATGGTATTGTCCACTGGGAGCCTCTCCTTTTCCAGTTCCACTTCGTGCAATAAAGTACCAGAAGCATCCTCCACATAGCATTTGAAGAGCTTATCCAGGAGTGGAGCTTTCCCAAAATGTGCCACTTCGATTTCAGCATGAAAAGCCTCCCCATTTGAAAAGACCCTCTTATCCATCCTGGCCAATGGGACCGTCTGGTTGCAAAATGAACTGAACTCCTCCGGTGAAATATACCCTTTGGAGTTAAAGAATGGATCCAGAACTCCCACCAGGGCTGAACCCTGCCCGGGAAAATCGTGCAGCTGTAACAGCTGAAAACCAGCAAATTCCGGAGTTCTCAACGCAGCTTCTATTTCTGCTTTATAGCAGAGTGCCTGCAGTTTACCAGAGGCCATCAGGAACTGTTCGGACTGATCTCCCATATGATTCTCCTCCAGCGTCTCCTGGAAGATCTCAAAATTGGCGGGTTTTAGTACTCCCGTATATTTCTCGATCTCCTTAAAATCAGGGTATACACACCACTGACCAATTTCGTGACTCACAAATGGGATCTCATACTGAGCGATCACATCGTTCCAGTCATACGATGTTTGTGGTGGCTCTGCATTAATAATACTTCTGAGTCCGGCTCCCCACTGCTGGATCCGGGGTTGAGGCCCGTTATGAAAATCATTTTCCGGATGAAGGGGCCAGCCCGCTCCGCCGGTATAGACCCGGCGATTATCTATATTCCTCCAGTGATCCATTAAGTCAGCCAGGTATCTTCCCTGGTTTGTTCCGGCAGGCTCATTACCGTAAGCCAGCATGCAGAATGAGGGATGATTCCCGTAAGCTCTTATGATCCGGTTGCTCTCCTCGTAGATATAACTATCCAGAGGTCCGCCTCCTCCAATGGAACTTCCCTGGTTGGCCCAGGATCCACACTCCACCTGCAGATAAATACCACTCCGGTCGGCTGCATCAAAAGCCGCTTCCGGAGGGCACCAGGAGTGGAAACGAATATGGTTCAATCCGTGCTCCTTGCATCTCTCCATCACATAATCCCAGGATTCCCGGATAGTAGGAGGATATCCGGTTATAGGAAAAATGCAACATTCCAGGGTTCCTCTGAGGAATATGGGGCGGCCATTTACCTGGAAACGGGTACCCTCTGCCCTGAATTCCCTCATCCCGAATACGACCCTGAAACGATCAATGGTACTCCCTTTGCCGTCAGTAAGTCGTACGATAAATCTGTAGAGGGAAGGTGAAAACTCACTCCATAGCTGTACATCCTCACTCATATCGTAGTATAACTCCACTTCCTGCAGGGTATCAGACAGGGTAACCTGACCGGTGGATTGCTTTTTCAGTTGATGCCTATGCTTGGAGTTGAAGCTGTTGGCCTTCATCTCTATTATCCCGTTGAAAGTAGTATCCGTTCTGTTCCGGAAGGTGACTAGCGCTTTAACTGTATTTGATTCAATGTCTGGAAATACCCGGACCTCCTCTATGGATACCTTCGGGAGTGCTTCCAGGCGGATGATACCCACTATGCCGTTCCAATTGGACTGGGTATGGTCGCTCACGCTGTGGGAGTTGATCCCCACCGGAAGGATCATCCGGTTATCGATCCGAATTGTGATCCGGTTGGAACCGGGTTTCAGTAAAGAGGTTATGTCGTATGCATGAGGAGTAGCCAGGCTGTTCCGGGTACCTGCCTCTGCATCATTGATAAAGACCTTAGATTCCCAGTGGCACCGTTCCAGGTGCAGGATCACCCTCTTTTCCTCCCACTCTTCCGGAATAGATACTTCCTTCTGGTACCAGGCAGCTCCTGTATAGTGTTTCACCGGTTTGAGCCAGAAAGGGATCTTTATGTTATCGGGTTGCCTGTATTTTTCATATGAATCATCAATGAAATAGGACTTGTCAATAATACTGCCTGTCCACTGGGTATGAAGGGTGACTTCATCTCCCATTCCGTTTTCGGCCATGGAACCCGGTAATAAAATGGTCTGATCAAATGCTTCTGAATACCATTGATCAGATATGCCTCTATCCAGGGAATCTATTTTAAACATCCACTCACCTTCCAGAGAGATACTATCTCTGGCTTCCTTGTGAAATGCTGAGCAGCCGGTAAGAAACAGGATAAAACAGACAAATATTCTCATGGCAGTTTGGGTTTTGAGCTAAAATAAGCGAAAAATATTTACATTCATAACCTCTTATGCTTAGGGAGGACCTATGAGACTCAATATGCGATACGTAGTTGGGATTTCCATGATCTCCGCGCTGGCGGGATTCCTTTTCGGATATGATTGGGTAGTGATCGGGGGAGCCAAACCTTTTTATGAACGCTTTTTTGACATCGTTCAGTCTCCGGGTTTGCAGGGATTAGGTATGAGCTCGGCTCTTATCGGATGTATCGGAGGGGCTGTGGTATCTGGTTGGCTGTCAGAAGGTTTTGGAAGAAGAGGAAGCCTGATGATGGCTGCATTACTGTTTATGTTGAGTGCTCTTGGTACCGGGGCTATCAATAGTTTTACCTGGTTTATGGTATTCAGGATCCTGGGCGGTTTCGGTATAGGACTGGCTTCGGCTATCGCTCCTGTCTATATCGCCGAAGTCTCTCCGGCCGGGTACAGAGGCAGGCTTGTATCGCTGAACCAGCTCAATATAGTAATCGGGATTCTGGCGGCACAGATCGTCAACTACCTGATCGCCCAACAGGTACCGGATGGAGCCACTGACCAGTTCATCCGGATCTCCTGGAATGGCCAGATGGGATGGAGGTGGATGTTCTGGGCAGAAGCAGCACCGGCTACTATCTTCTTTGTGTTGTTGTTCTTCATTCCGGAGAGTCCCCGGTGGCTGGCAAAAGTCTCCCGATGGGAAAAGGCCGAATGGATCTTGCAGATGATCGGGGGGGATCAATATGCGCTTGAAAGGAGGAAAGAGATTGCAGAATCATTTAATGGAGTTTCAACACAAACCTCTTTGAGATCGTTATTGACAAGGGATCTGAGACCGGTGTTACTAATCGGTGTGGTCCTGGCCGCATTCCAGCAGTGGTGCGGGATCAATGTAGTATTTAATTACGCTGAGGAGGTCTTCTCAGCTGCAGGGTATGAAGTATCAGACATATTACTCAATATTGTGATTACAGGCATCGTCAATCTGGTATTTACCTTTGTGGCTATAAGGACGGTGGACAGGTGGGGTAGAAGGAGACTCATGCTGATCGGTTCTATGGGTCTGGGTCTTCTTTATCTGGTACTTGGAAGTGCGTATTATTTCCAGATTCATGGCATGACTATCCTTATCATTGTGGTATTATGCATTGCGGTCTACGCCATGACCCTGGCACCCATCACCTGGGTGGTCCTTTCAGAGATCTTTCCCAACAGGGTAAGGGGAGTGGCCATGGCCATTGCCACAACTACGCTATGGATCGCCAGCTCCATCCTGGTCTATACCTTCCCCTATTTCAATAAGGGACTGAACGCTCATGGTACCTTCTGGTTGTACGCCGGAATATGCCTGGCAGGTTTCCTGTTTATTTTCAAGCGATTACCGGAAACCAAAGGAAAATCGCTGGAAGAGATTGAGAAGAGTATCAATCCCTGATCCCAACTACAATTACATGGATAGTATATCCCTGTGTTACACAGGAGTCCTTCGTGCACAGTAGGGAAGGTGGAATTCGGGCAGCTCTTCGAAGTGGCGTTCCACACAATTTTCAGGATCACAGCAGGTATGGCAAACTCGTTTAAATGCCCTGTAGCTTTTTAGTTCCACATCCCTGGAAAAATGATCATCCTTGACTCCCACCTCTTTCAGAAGATCAGTACTGAGATACTTCTTGTTATCATCCGGGAAAACAGTGGCTACTAATTTATCTGAACCTATCATCTCCTGGACCTTCAGTGCGCCAACCAGATTGGCTCCCGAGGAGATCCCAACTCCAATCCCCAGCTCAGAGGCAAGCTTCTGAGCCATGATGATGGCATCACTATCATCCACTGCTACCACCTGATCGAGACTTGAGAGATCTAATATGGAAGGAATGAATTCGTCCGAAATTCCCTGGATACGATGTTTTCCGACTTTGCATCCCGTTGAGAGGGTGGGTGAATTGGCAGGCTCGAGGGGATAGATTTTTACTTCGTCAGATTGTTCCTTCAGGTATTTCCCCACCCCCATAATGGTTCCACCAGTTCCAACTCCTGCAACAAAAGCATCTGGACCAAGAGATCTGTATCTCAGTTGCCACCACAATTCCGGACCGGTTGTCAAATAATGCGTTTCCACATTATCATCATTTGAAAACTGACTGGGGAGGTAAACACAATCCTGACAATCGGACAGATTGCGGGCCATCTTTATACTTCCAACAAAACCACCCTCTTCTTCAGAAACCAACCTTACCTGGGCTCCAAGACTTCGTATCAGGTTAATACGTTCTGCGCTTAACCAGTCTGGCATATAGATAGTGACCTGATGTCCCAACGCTCTCCCTAACGCGGAGAATGAGATCCCCGTGTTCCCACTGGTGGCTTCCACAATCGTATCTCCTTCCTTCAATGCCCCTTTATCATAAGCCTTTTGCATGATATGCATTGCCATCCGGTCTTTTATGCTCCCGGTCATATTCAGATTTTCTGCCTTGGCATAAACGATCCGGGGTTCCCCCCTGAAGGTTAATTGAATCTCAAGGAGCGGTGTATTCCCAACCAGGGCAGTTAATCCGGCAAGACGCCTGTTATCTTCTTCCATCTGATCTTTGGAGGTAAAAAAAATCAAGGCTAAAGTATCAATATTAAGTCCCGGGGAAGAATGGATAAGGCTATTCTAAAACAGGTTGCATGTTATGAGTCATTCACTTGCAATTGATCTTCACTCTCCGTAAACTTGTAATACACTGCAAACGAATCTTATAAGAAAACATGTAATAACCATAATGGTTTTGTTAAGGCAATTATGAAGTAGCAATCCAATAAGGATTTCACTAAAAAGATAAGAAGATGAAAACTACTATCGATTCCTCAAGGTTAGGCCTGTTAGCTTGCCTGCTACTCTGTGTATCCTGCCAGACCAGAAAGGTGGTATATGGGCCAGATATTTATCTGGATGATCCCGGATTCAAGGTAGTGGGCTATCTGCCAGCCGGAGATTTTGATCAAATTGACCAGATCGAACTGGAGAGACTCACCTACCTGGATCTCGCTTTTGCCAATCCCGATTTGGATGGAAACCTCGTTTTCAGTGGGGGTGCGGATGTCACCCCTGTAGTCGAAAAAGGACATGCAGCAGGAGTGAAGGTGCTGGTATCTTTGGCTGGCGGCGGGAGACCCGGCATAAAGGAGTGGAAGCGGGCCTTGAGACCGGCCCACCGATCCGAATTTGTAGGAACTATTATAAGATTTGTTGAAGAGCATAATCTGGATGGGGTGGATGTGGATATTGAATGGAATCTTTTACCAGATATCGGTAAATGGTACACCCCTTTTGTAGTGGAACTGAAGGATGCGCTACATGCTAAAGGTAAGACCATTACCACTGCCCTCCATGCAGTCCGCGTCCATCCTGATATTACCCGGGAAAGCCTGGAAGCCTATGACTATATCAATATCATGGTCTATGATAAAACAGGGCCATGGAATCCTGAAAAAACAGGTCACCATTCCCCCTTTTCATATGCTGAAGATGCCTATACATACTGGACACAGGAACTGAAGATCCCGGGCAATAAGCTTGTGCTGGGGATGCCCTTTTACGGGCGGAGTTATAATACCCTTGGTGTCAATATCTTTGCCAGGATTGTTGAGGATAATGTGGACCACGCCTATGTGGACCAGGCAGACCAGATGTTATACAACGGCATTCCCACCATCGTGAAGAAGACTGAACTGGCCAAAGAGAAGTTCGGGGGTATCATGTTCTGGCAATTGGGCCAGGATATTCATAACGAACTTTCTCTGCTTCGTGCTGCTGATCAGACCGTGAAGGCAGGCGATTGTAAGGTATTCCTGTTCTTCAAAGATGAAGACGGGGATGGATTGGGTGATCGGGCAAAACCGTATCATGCCTGTGAAGCTCCTCCCGGTTATGTCACAAATAGTGATGATACGGACGTAAATAATTAACTTGTATTCTCATTCTCATTATCTCTTCAACATCCCGATAACTTAATGAAAAGCGTAATTTTAAATATGCGAATTAATACCGCACCACTTTTCGTTCAACGGTCTGCCCATTTCCCAGGATCAGCAAATAATAGATTCCTTTTTCATTCAGGTGGATCATGATGGCACGGGAGTTATCCCAGGGCAGATCTTTCCTGGTATATCTGTCTATAAGTGTTCCGACAGGATTATAGATCTCAATCAGAAGATCCAAGGGAATTTGATTACTGAATTCAATGTAACAGTCTTCATCAGTTGGATTGGGGTAAATAAGAATGGTATTTCCAAATCCTGTATGCTCAAGACCTATCGTGCCCTCCACAGTTATCCAGATAGTATCATTGAATACGCAACCATTTCCGGTTACGGATACCGAAACCATGTGAACACCCTGCCCAAACTCTTTCCCGTAAATAGTCATGTAATGTTTTTCTGCCCCATTGTTCCACTGATAATTATATTCACTGGGAAACGGCCCCAAAACCAGGGTTTCATCTTCCATTATCACAGTATCGTTACCAAGTTGAATGACCGGTAAAGCATTGATCTCCAGCAACACTTCTGTGGAGCTCCCTTCGCATCCATCCCTGGCCTGAGTCACATAATACGAGTAACTCCCTGCTTGGGATTGCCCTGTGGAGAAGGTATTCCCTGAATGTGCAAGATCATGCAGGTCAGGATCGTTATACCATTTGATGCCTTCTCCAATTGCATAGAGATCCGGCACTGGGTTACCTTCACAGACCATCGTGTCCTTTGCCTCAGGGCTGGCGGGAATCTGTTGAATCGTAAATTGTGTTTTCGCAGGTTTACTTTCACAACCTGAAACATTCTGGGTTACATAAAAGGTATAGATACCAGGATCAGAAAGACCGGGATTATAGACGTTCCCAGTGCCGAGTATATTATTTAGCCCGGAATCACTGTACCATATGATATTTTCCCCAGGGGCAGGCATTGATTGATTCAGATCTCCTTCACATATTTCCAAATTGCTTGTCAATGGGGTTTCTGGCTCAGGTTTTATTAATAATCTGACTGAATCAGGCTGGCTTTCGCAATTGGATAAAGATTGTGTAACATAATAAATATAGGATCCTGCAGATGTTTGTCCGGTAGCAAATGTGTCGCCGGAATGAACTAAATCCGTTAATTGCACATCACGGTACCATTTAATGCTATTCCCAGTGGCTATTAAATCAGGTACTGAATATCCTTCACAGACCTCAATATCGTCACTTACGGGAGGCTTAGAAGTATTAATTATTCGGACATCATCAAATCCGGTTAAGTTTCCGTCATTCACAGATAGCCGTAATACATAGCTCCCGGAATCGGAAAAAATAACCTGGCTGTTAAGTGTATCCGGATTGTCAATATACACTTCACCAGGCCCTTCAATTTTTTCCCAGGAAAAGGATAGCGATGATTGATCAGGGAGATGATCATCGCTTACCATCCCTTCTAATGAAATCAGGCCGTTACACGTTATCTGATCTTCTCCGGCATATACATAGGGGCATGTATTATCCAAATGGACTTTAAAGATGTTTAATCCGTTTGTCATAACATTATCGAGAATATAGATATGTTGCTTGTATTGATATATATTCTTAACATCCTGAAAGTAAATATCTTCCATTTTATAGGATTCAATAAACGTGGGTTCAGACTTGTTCGTAATATCATATATACCGAAAAGATCGTAATCATAAAAGGTGTGATATCTATAATACAAATAATTGCCTTCCACATGCAAACCTTTAAAAAGGCCATCCAAATGAGTAACCTCAAATGGATCGGTTTTATCAGAAATGTCTATTATACTAATGCACCAGCCTCTGTCATTGTTATAATAATTTACATAGGCATAATTTCCCAGAACCTGTACACCCTCCTTTGAATAATAATTACCAAGGCTGGAATAATTAAAGGAGCCTATCTCTTCAGGGTGAGTTTTATCCGAGATGTCAATAATTCTTAATCCATTTGATCCGTCAGCAATATATCCATAGTTATCCTGGATAGAAATTCCCAGAGCCGGGCCATCCGTCGGGCAATAGCCAACAAGTCCGGGATTTGTCCTGTCCTGAATATTCAAAACCATAAGACCTTTCACATTATCAGCAACATAGGCGTAATCACCGATGACCTTCACTGCGTTTGCCTTTTCCAAGGCATCATAGGTACGAAAAGTGGCCACTTCATATGGATTAGAAGGATCGGTAATATTGATTATCACCAATCCTTTTTCGCTTAAAACCACATAGGCAAAATTTGAATCTGCATCCAAACCGGTATAGTACGGATCAGCCAATGATTCCTGAAACTCGTAAGAACTTACCACATATGGATTTGCTTTATTAGATACATCTATAATATATAATTTGTCACTGGTTGAAACATAGGCCAGGTTATCACGCAACACAATTCCCATCTGAAGACCCTCTAATGGATTGGTTTCACCTTCCCATATAATCCGACTTACCTTAATATTTTTGAAGTCTTCTGCCGTATATTCGCCATCAGTTGCGGTAAATTTTACTCTGTAATTGCCTAAATTATTGCAGTGGATTGATGTGGACAGAGAATCCGGATCATCAAATGATACGTTCCCGGATCCACTTACTTCTTCCCAACCATATTGAAGGATCGAGCCGGGAGGCAATCCATCATCATTAACAACCGCATTAAGTTCAATGGTGCTGTCTGGCCACAGGATAAGGTCGTTGCCACCTACATTTGCCAAAGGTCCATGATTGTTGCCGCCTGAATTAAGCTTGATCAGCGGATCACCTAAAATAGTCATTCCATAATGCCAGGATTTTTCAGAATCATCATATGGAGCGAGGAATTCAAACCATTCTTTATAAGCTACACCAATTGGATTATTCTCTCCTAAAGGTTGATAAAAGGCATAGAATTGCAACATGGATCCGACTTTTGTACTACCAACTACCACCAAGGATTTCTCGCTGTTGTTAAAAATATAGGTGCCCCCCATAAAATTCCATTGAGTATAATCACAAGCCTCACACGCAAAGAGGTTATATCCTAATGCCTTTGGAGAAACATTCCGGATATCATCGGGCAATACTCCCCCTTTCAATTCAAACTCATGGTTATAACTATGAGAGTGAACTGCTATCTGGATGAATTCATATTGGTCATTTTTTAACCTGTTTTCCAGGTAGTCCTTATCACTAATTCTATCATCTTTTATAAGCTGATAATTATTTATACCATATAAATATGCCATCTCTTCGTTAACAGGAGAATAATTCTTCCATGGCACATCGGTATATGCCAATCCTGTTTTCCGTAGAGGATAAGTCCCTGACCAATAGTTGTGATCCCTCAAAAAATAATTGCGCAAATCTTCAATTTGATTTATTCCATTTGGTGAAGAAAGAGAAGCATCAATTCTTCCCAAAAAGATCTCCGGCGCAACATCTCCTGTTCCATCAGTGTGAGTATCATAGAATCCATCATTGTCATCATCAGACCATGAACCATCAAGGTCCATAAAGAATAAGTCGCAAGGAAATTTCGTTGGATGAAATGCTGCCAAATCATTTTCTATTTCAAACCAGCAAACCGGCATGCTTCCAATTAATATACATCCAACCAGGCTATCTTTATGGGAGTTTATAAAATCCTTCAGATCCTCCGGAGTTCCACCGGTGGTTTCATACAAGGCAACCTTATATTCCGATGAAATATCGTCAACATAACGAAAGATCTCTGGCTTCAAATCAGAATAGACCACTGAATTGGTAATAATGAGTACTTTTTCCTCCTGTGCATTAGTCAAGCTGCAAAACAGAAGAATAATTATTGATAAGATTACTGAATACAGTTTCATAGCAATTATAGAATAGACTGGCCTATTCTAACTTAATTTGCCTGATATAAAATGGTTCAACAGATTCTTTTGGCTTAGAACTTGCTCCATTCACCCTTTCAGTACTTTTTGCATTTTTCCCCACCTCTCTGAAAATTTGAACTTTGGAATAATTTTTATAATAATATAATTTTTTTTTTTTT
>CAZURA010000034.1:0-38551 GCA_964622985.1 uncultured Bacteroides sp.
TATGTGCCTGATTGTGAGTTTTTTGAAAAAATCAACTGTCAAACTCGGGAATTGAATCAGTTTTTGGAGTGAACTTTATGTAATAATTATCTCTTTACCCACTCCAAATCTCGGGCCAAAGTCAGCTCCGGTCCCCAAAAAAAAGAGCCACTCTTCAAAAGAATGACTCTTCATATTTTCTATTACCAATCACCGCTCGCGAAGCGAGTCTCACCCATCACCGATCACCCATCACTTAGCTCGCTGCGCGAGCTACACATGAATCACTTCACCGTAAGCTGCAGCAGCGGCTTCCATCACCGCTTCCGACATAGTGGGATGGGGATGTACTGCTTTTATGATCTCCTCGCCCGTGGTTTCCAGTTTCCTGGCCATCACCAATTCTGCTATCATTTCTGTAACGTTAGCCCCGATCAGGTGGGCACCCAGCAACTCCCCGTATTTAGCATCAAAGATCAGCTTTACGAAACCTTCTTTAGCTCCGGCTGCAGCAGCCTTCCCTGAGGCAGTAAATGGAAACTTCCCCACTTTCAGCTCGTATCCTGCTTCTTTCGCGGCTTTCTCGGTCATCCCCACTGAAGCCACTTCCGGATGAGTGTAGGTACAGCCTGGAATATTCCCGTAATCCACTGGTTGGGGGTTGTGTCCGGCAATCTTTTCCACACAGGTAATTCCTTCTGCAGATGCCACATGAGCCAGTGCAGGACCATCCACAATATCACCAATGGCATATACACCCTTCACATTGGTACGATAATAGGGATCTACTTTAATCTTTCCCTGTTCCACCTCAACACCCAGCTCTTCCAGACCGATATTCTCAATATTGGGGGTGATCCCCACAGCTGAAAATACCACCTCAGCCTCTACTATCTGTTCACCTTTGGGGGTTTTGATGGATACCTTGCAGAGATCTCCCGAGGTATCCACCGTTTCTACCGTCGAGGAGGTCATTACCTTCATCTTCGATTTCTTGAACGAACGCTCCAGTTGTTTGGAAACCTCTTCATCTTCGAGAGGCACCACATTGGGCAGAAACTCTACCAGGGTTACCTCCGTCCCCATGGTTTTATAAAAGTTGGCAAACTCGCTCCCTATGGCTCCGGAACCTACCACAACCATAGATTTAGGGAGTGATGGTAGGGTCATGGCCTCCCGGTACCCTATGATCTTTTTACCATCCTGCTTCAGGTTGGGTAACTCCTTGGACCTGGCACCCGTAGCCAGAATAATATGCTCTGCCCTTACTTCGGTCTCTTTACCCTTTGAATCCGTCACCGTAACCACTCCGGGGGCCTTTAGCTTCCCCGTACCGGAGATCACTTCAATTTTGTTCTTTTTGAACAGGAATTGTATTCCTTTGCTCATACCATCGGCCACTGAACGGCTGCGGCTCACTACTTTTTCAAAATCGGGGCTGACTGCTCCATCGATGTCTATCCCATAATCAGCCGCATGCAGGAAGTATTCATATACCTGCGCACTTTTAAGCAACGATTTGGTGGGGATACATCCCCAGTTGAGACAGATCCCACCCAGGGATTCCCGCTCAACGACAGCAGTTTTTAATCCAAGTTGAGATGCCCTGATGGCCGCTACGTAACCTCCCGGTCCGCTACCAATTACTAAAAGATCAAAGTTCATTCTGGTTGGATTTAGAAGTTTTACACGAATTTATGAGTTTATAACAACCTAAACGAATTAGGGTTGTGAAGTATCGAAGAAAAGATCAAAAAAAGCGGGAACACACTTTGAGGCTAATCCGTTGGGTGAGTTCTGTAAAAAGGCGATTCCCACATCCTCTTCAGGGCAGAAACCAATTTCCGCACGATATCCGCGAATATATCCGCCATGATATACGATCGTACGATCCTGGTAGTGATAGATCCTCCAGCCCAGGCTGTAATATCTCTCCCTGAAAGGTTTCCAATACCTCGTATATCTGGCCTTCAGAGGGGTGTAAATGAGAGGGGTGGCAAGCGTGTTCCTGACGGTATCGGGAAGCTGTTCCGGTCTGTACCCAAGAAGTGCTAACAACCACTGACTCATATCTGAAATACTTGCATTCACTCCTGCGGCAGGCAATACATTATAATAACCTTTGTGGGGATTCAGAGGCACATAGTTGCCTCCTGCCTTCACATGAGGATATGCCATATTGGGATTTTCTGCAAGGTCAACCGGACCGGCTGATGCATCTTTCATGCCCAGGGGGACAAACAATTTCTCCTTTAGAAGGATCCGGAAAGGGATCCCGGTAGCCCTTCTGGAGATGGGATCAAACATGCTGAAAAGTACATTCTGATATCCGTACAGCTCTCCGGGAGGTGCTGAAATATCCACCTCCTCAAGCCGGTCAACTATCGCATGCAACTCCTCATTGGCCTCTACCAGGTTATCAAAAGCGTACGGCACAAGTCCGGTGGTATGACTCAGCAGATGTTTGATGGTCAGATCCGTAGTACTGAGGGAGTCTTTTAGTTCGAATCCGGGATAGTGTTCCACCACCCGGTCGTCCAGTGAAAAAGATCCTTCGTGTTCCAGCATGCATGCCAGCACTCCTGTAAATCCTTTGGAAACGGATGCCAGTCTGAACATCGTATGCTCATCTATTTCGGTCCCTTCTCCACGCTTCGTCTCACCAAAAGTCCCTGTAAAAGCAATCTTACCCTGATGAACGATTGTATAGGCGGCTCCTACAGTCTGACTGCTGTCCAGTTCTTCATCCATAAATTGAACAAATTCTCTAAAAGCCTGATATTCTGGGATTTTCGGCTCTTCGATTACCTTAATGATATCGGGCAGTTCAATGTCTGGCTGCACCGATGCGGTTCCTTTTGAAAAGAGTATGATAGCCCCACTGAGAACAGAAGCTATTACTAATAACAGTGGCAGTCGGTGTTGGCGTTTTCCCATATGAGTTATACTTCTCTAAATCCTCTCTGTACTTGAGGGAGCAAAAGTATAACTATATTACAAATTTTAAGAGGCCGCTCACCATAATAGTTTCAACAGGCAGGGCCTGGCCGTGTGTGATCACGACTCTTTTGTAGCATCAAATACTTTAGTGGCGGTTGCAATAATGCTGGAAATATCCGCGAGGTTTGAAGGCATAATCATGGTATTGGATTCCTTGGCCATTTTCCCGAACTCCAACAGGTATTGTTCCGCGATCCTCAGATTCACCGCATCCTTGCCACCCTTCTCATTGATCGCCATGGCAATCGCCCTGATCCCATTAGCAGTGGCATTGGCCACCTGTTCAATCTCAGAGGCCTTTCCGGTGGCCTCATTGATCCTTTTCTGCATTTCGCCTTCCGATTCCTTGATCAGTTCCTGCTTTGATCCTTCCGCCACATTAATCTTAGCTTGTTTCTCCCCTTCCGATTCGGCGATGACTGCCCGCTTTTCACGCTCCGCTCGCATCTGCTTTTCCATGGCATCTTTGATGCTTTGCGGAGGAATGATATTCTTCACCTCGTAACGGGTAACTTTTACACCCCAGGGATCACTGGCCTTATCAACAGCCGCTACGATGCTATTATTAATGGTGTCTCTTTCTTCAAAAGTCCGGTCAAGTTCCAGACGCCCAATAATACTACGCATGGTAGTCTGGGCTATCTGAATGGAAGCAAACTGGTAGTGGTCAATTCCATAGGAAGCTTTCATGGGATCAATGACCTGCAGGTATAAGATCCCGTCCACCTCCACAGAGATATTATCCTTGGTAATACAGATCTGTGAGGCTACATCAATGGCTTGTTCCTTCAGGGTGTGCCTGTATCGAACCTTATCTATAAACGGAACAATAATGTTGAATCCCGCCATCAGTGTTACACGGAATTTCCCAAGTCTCTCCACGATATAAGCCCTTCGCTGAGGGACCACTTTGATGGATGATAGAAGTAGAATAAGTGCCAGAAGTATCAATCCGGCATACACAAGTGTTAGGGCATTCATCTCCATAAGGATTATTTTGGTTTTACATATAATATTAAACTCTCTTTGCTTTCAATGGTCACCCACTCTCCTTTTGATACCTGAGCTTCGCAGTGAGCCGACCAACGGGTCCCTTTGAAATCCACCTTTCCGGTACCATCCTTAAAATCGTCAATGGCTCTGGCTTTTCGGCCTATGAACTCCTCCAGCTGGTCTTCAGTCTCCATGTCCTTCCTGCCAAAAAAACGCCTTTTCAGGTATTTGCGAAGCAATACCAGGCCAAGCAGAGACGCTACCAGGAAAATGAAAATCTGCCAGTTCAGGTTTATATCAGTAATTGCACATACCAGTGCAGTGACCCAGGCTCCAGCGCCAAAAAAGAGTATAACCAGCCCGGGGAGGACCAGTTCCAGTAACAGCAATCCCAGTCCCACCAGAAACCAGATGACTGCAGGATCAGACAATAAATTCATAGGTAGATATTTTTCTTTAAATTTAAGAAAATTGAGCACAATCCCTCAATGTATTCTGGCTATTGTAGGGCAGGTGGTTTTTTGCCCGTATCATGCATTTGTGAAACTATCGTTACATTTGTAGTCTGACCTGCATCCTATGAGTAAATACGAATACTTCAACCGAGACATTAGCTGGCTCTCTTTCAACTTCAGGGTGCTTCAGGAGGCTATGGACAAAACCCTTCCCCTTTACGAAAGGATTAAATTCCTGGCTATCTATTCCAACAATACCGAGGAGTTCTACCAGGTGAGGGTGAGTTATTACAAACAAATGCTTCGCCATATACATGAATTTCCGCGCCAACATATACGGGAGGTGGATCCGGCCGGAACTATCAGGCACATTAATGAAATCGTAACGAACCAGCAATCCATTTTTCACCTGATCTTTGAAGATGAGATCCTTCCTGCATTGAGAAATAACGGGATTATTGTAGTAGACACTGATGAGGAGCTGTCCGAGTTGCAAAAGGATTATATCAGCGAAATCTTTTATTCCAACATACTCACCTCCATTCAACCTGTACTATTAGTAAAAAAGAAAGTCAGGCCGTTCCTTAAAACAGGACATCCCTATTTCGCCATGGAGATGGTGAGTCTGGACAGCCCGGAGAAGAAACACCGTGAAAGATATGGCATTGTGAAGGTCCCTACAGACCACAACATATCGCGATTCGTTGAACTCCCAAGTGAAGACGGAAAGCACTATATCGTGTTCGTGGAAGATATGATCAGGATGCATATCGACTCTATTTTTCCGGGTTACAGGGTGAAAAACTGGTATTCGCTTAAACTTACCCGTGATGCGGACATGGAATACGATGATTATGAGGGAGAGGATCTTATTGACGCTATCGATAAGATCAGGTCGGTTCGCTCGGTGGGAAGGCCGAACCGCTTTCAGTACGACAGGAAGATGCCTGACAAACTGCTGGATTACCTGACTACCTCATTCCACATATCAAAGGATCTGCTGGTTATGGGAGGAAGCAGGCATAATTTCCGGGATTTCTTTAATTTTCCAAATCCACTTTATCCGAAACTGGAAATTGAAAGCCTCCCTCCCATTCCGATACCGGCGCTGGCCAACCTGAAGAAACCGATATCGACACTGATCAGCAAGAAGGATTACCTCCTGAGTGTACCCTACCAGCCTTTCGAACACTATCTCAGGTTCTTAAGAGAGGCATCTACTGATCCCACAGTGAAGGAGATCAAGGCCACTCAATACAGGGTTTCGGACCATTCAGTGGTGGTAAACTCACTGATTGCTGCTGCAGAGAACGGAAAAAAAGTCACAGTATTTGTAGAGCTCAAAGCCAGGTTTGACGAAGAAGCCAACCTGAAATGGGCCAATGAAATGACCAAAGCAGGGATCCGGATCATATACAGCATTCCAAAACTAAAGGTGCATGCGAAGATCGCTCTGATCATTCGTAAAAAGGGTTCAAAACATGGGGATCAGGCATACCTTGGGACCGGTAATTTCAATGAAAAGACAGCCAGACTCTATGGAGATCATGGTCTCTTTACCTCTAATCCCGAGGTCGTGAAAGAGGTAAAAGAACTCTATAAACACCTGGAGAACCAGAAAATCAGACCCAAGTTTAAGCACATTCTTGTACCCGGTTTCAATATGGTCCCCACCTTTCTGCAATTAATAAGAAATGAGATAGAGAATTCCATAAGAGGGGGCGCTGGGCATATCCTTCTCAAGATGAATGGATTACAGGATAAGGAGATGGTGGACAGCCTTTATAAAGCCAGTGAAGCTGGTGTAAAAGTTGACTTGATCGTCAGGGGAGTGTGTACCCTGAAACCGGGTCAGCCCTATAGCAAAAATATTCGGGTAATCCGCATTGTGGATCGATACCTGGAGCATGCCAGGGTGTTCGTATTTTATAACAATGGGGAACATCAGGTCTTTATGGGTTCTGCCGACTGGATGAAACGGAACCTGAGGCGAAGAGTTGAGTGTATTTTCCCGGTGTATGATCCCGATGCAAAGAAAGAACTGCTGGATATTTTAAATATCCAACTATCCGACAATGTGAAAGCATGTGAGATCGACGACCACCTGAATAACAAGCGCATTGCTAACCAGGCTCCCGATATCAGGTCTCAAATTGCCACTTACGAATACTTCAAAAATAAATACACCATTCCAAGTACTTAGTTTTTGGAGATGTCCGGCCATAGAAAGAAAAAATCTGCACTGTCGGTTTCCGAGGGAGTGACACAACCCGATTCCATCAACAGGGATGCCATTGCCCGACTGAAGAATTCCAGGAAAAAACCTTATACCGTAACCCAACTATTGGAGGGGATCCGCAACGGAGAGATTGCCATGTTAAGCCAGGCCATCACCTTGATTGAAAGCTCACTCGTACAGCACCAATCCGATGCACAGGAATTGATTGCGGCCTGTCTTCCCCATTCAGGCAACTCATTTCGATTGGGCATTACCGGGGTTCCTGGCGCAGGGAAGAGCACCTTCATAGAGGCTCTGGGACAACACATCATCGACCGGGGAGGCAGGCTGGCAGTACTGGCTATCGATCCCAGCAGCGAGCGATCCAAAGGAAGCATCCTGGGCGATAAAACCCGAATGGAGGAACTGGCAGGCCGATCGGAAGCCTATATCAGACCCTCCCCTTCAGGAGGCACCCTGGGAGGTGTGGCCAGGAAAACCCGGGAAACCATCATTCTTTGTGAAGCAGCCGGATTTGATACCATTTTTGTGGAAACTGTAGGTGTGGGACAATCCGAAACTGCCGTTCATAGCTTAGCAGACTTCTTTCTGTTGATCATGATCGCTGGTGCCGGAGATGAGCTTCAGGGGATTAAAAGAGGAATCATGGAAATGGCCGATGCCATTGTGATAAATAAAGCAGATGGGAACAACATTCAGAAAGCCAGGAGAGCACAGGCCGAATTTTCCAATGCGCTTCATCTGTTTCCACCCTCCCCTTCCGGATGGACACCCCGTGTAAAAACCTGCTCATCCCTTTATGGCACTGGCGTGGATGAAATCTGGCAAATGGTGGGTGAATACAGGCACCATGTTTCAGCCAATGATTATCTGAATACCAGGCGTCTCGGGCAGTCAAAATACTGGATGTATGAGACCATTCGGGAGGGAATATACAATCAGGTATTCAACGATCCTGAGATGCAAAAGGAACTGGAAAAGCTTGAAACAGCTATTACCGATGGCCAAATGACAGCTTTTATGGCAGCCGCTTCTATTTTGAATAAGTATAAATCACCAGGTAAAACTTCCTGACCTTTTATAAGCTGATAATTAGTTGTATAATTGCGCCTTAATCTAAATCTCATTGAAATGCGCACGTTAATAGGTATAGTAATAGTTGCACTGGCAATACATTCGTGCAACACCTCTTCTGACAGTTATTCCATCGAACTGGACCTGGCAGAAGCAGAAGGAAGCTGGATTAAGCTCATGGCTCAGGAAGACAGTAAATATGTGGTGGTTGATTCAGTACTCGCTGATTCGGGCACTACCGCTTTATTGACCGGTTCGGTGGAGGGCGTAAGATCCATATACGTAACTGTTGAGGGATTAAGGGGTGCCGTTCAATTGCTTGTGGAGAATGCAGAATACAGCATTACCGGTACGTTGGAGGATCCGGTGATCAAGACCACCAGCAATGCACAGAACGATATGAACTCTTACAATGAAGGGAGAAAGTCGATTGGTGAAAAACAGCGTGAAGTCTTGATGTCTTACCGCGAGGCTAATTCCGCTGGAAATCAGTCTCAGCTTGATAGTCTGAAAGCGGAGTATGACAAACTCCATGAAGAGGGAATGGCTTATGATTCGGCTTATATTGCTGATCAATCCAGTTCCTACGCTTCGGTCATGATACTTAGGGGTAACTTTTATTCCTACTCTGTTGACGAACTGGATGCTGCCCTTTCCGGACTTGATCCCTCCTTGCATCAGATGGAAGAATATATCTTTCTTGCAGATAAACTGGAGCGCTGGAAGATTGTGGATATAGGACAATCCTATACCGATTTCGCCTTGGAAACCCCGTCAGGAGAGATGTTAAAGGTCTCGGAGGCTCACAATGGAAATGTATTGCTCCTCGATTTCTGGGCTAGCTGGTGCGGACCTTGTCGTTCTGCCAATCCGGAAGTAGTCGAGATATACAACAAATACCACGACCAGGGATTTGAGATCCTGGGGGTTTCGCTGGACCGGGATTCTGCCAACTGGGTAAAAGCTATTGACGATGATAACCTGACATGGCATCATATCTCAGATCTGGAATCATGGAATAGCAAAGGTGCAGAATTATATGGGGTATCTGCCATTCCACACACAGTATTGATCGACAAGGAGGGTATCATTATCGCAAAGAATCTGCATGGTGATGAGCTGCGTGAAGCGATTGAAAAGCTGCTTTAGGGCTTAGTACTCAGAGTGTTTAGTTTCTTTTGAGGAGTCTTTCCAATGCATTCAGATCCAGAGAGGTCTGGTTCATTCTATTTGTCCACCTGATACAACGATTGGCATTCAGAGGTATACCCACCACTGGGATCCGTGCTTTCATGCACCGTCTCATCCCGGAGATAAGCTCGACCACACAGGCGATTCCCAGTACACCTAACCGGCCATATTGCGATGAAAGATTTTTAAAGAGAGGCTTCAGTTTTGCATTCCTCCATATATAGGGTTCAACCTCATGTTGTTTTAGCAGCGTGCTGATGTGGTTGACATAACAGTTATTGTGACATCCTGTACATTGATAATCCACTTGTTCAATTGCGGCTTTGCACTCTGTCTGGGTTGTGCGAAGACAATATGGCAGGAGGGCAATCTTGTAATCCGCGTTTAGAAATCGTTGGATGTGGATCCTGTTTATCAACTCAAATTCGATCAAGTATATGTAATACTGCTCCCTGCTTGTTAAGAGTTCTCTGTCGGTACACATTTTATAAAGGGGTGTGGACTTAAGATGCTCCTCAATCCCTTCAGTATATTCCTGAAACGTATTATGCAGTAAAGAGAGTATCCTGGAAAGGCGACTGTCCGAACCAGTTAGTGACGCATTTCTTCTCAGGTTTCTTCGATTCATGCTGATCCTTTGAATATAGGTCAGCAGCCCCTCTTCGCTCAATTCCTCGGCCTGGGTGATCTGATGGATCAAGTTGTCTACCTGATCATAGAAAAAGTTCGTGGATACAAAAATCCCAAAAAGGGAGTAGGTCTTTCCTTTGACCGGCTGATTTGGATCGAGCATGACCGTATTTTCAAAAGCAGACAGCAAAGACTGAGCAGCAGTAAGCACTGATCACTGAACACTTCCTAACTTCTGACAACCTCCCCTTTCACCCAGAGGATCAACTTACTCTGCTTCGGGTCGTTGGTGATGATGGTTACCGTCTTGTTCTGGTTACCCACCTTGCCGGCTGAATTGAATACGGTCTTTATATCAACGGATTCACCCGGGGCAATTACCCTTTTCGCCGGTTGAACAGCAGTACAACCACAAGAGGCCTTCACCTTCCGGATATGCAAGTCAGATTTTCCAGAATTGGTCAGTACAAATATGTGTTCTTTCTTCTCACCCTGATTGATCTTCCCAAACATGAACTCGCGGTTATCCACACTCAGTACAGGGGCATTGGCAAGCTGCTCTGGTGAGAGCGAAGCGAAATCCTCCTCAATGTTCGCACTGATTACCAGGCTATAGTTTCGTTCTGATACCCCATTGATTTTCATTCCCATGCGGTCGATCACGAATCCCCAATCATTCCTTGAAGGTGCATCGTAGGTAGCAATCAGAAGACCTTTTTCTTTGGGTTGTAGTGAAGCGGGTTCTGCCCTGATGGTGACATGCCCGGGAACCCGTTCAAATTCAATTTTTAGCAGTTTATCTGAGTTGTTGATAATTTCCAATCGCTTTTCCGGTATCTGAGTATTCTTTATATTTCCAAAGGCCATGTGGTTAGACTTTAAGCGCAGAGGTCCCATGACATACTTGTAGTCATCCTCAACGGTTCTGGGTTTGGGAACCACCTCTCCGATAATAGTGAGCCTTACACTCCCGGGATTAGAGTTGGAGATCACTGTCACATACTTCCTGAACGATCCTGGTCTTCCGGCCGGATTGTACGTGGCTGCTACAAAACCCTTTGCTCCCGGGGGGATGGGTTCACGCGTCCACTGGGATGCGGTACAACCACATGAGGCAGAAACGTTCTGAACGATCAGATCACTACCGCCTGTATTTACAAACTCAAACTTATGAGTTACTTTCCCGTCCTTCTCTTTGAATTTTCCAAAGTCATGCTGTGTTTTAGTGAAGGAGATTTTTGGCTGTACCGTCTGTGAATAAAGAGGGCACAGAATCATGACTACCCAGAAAATCAACGACATCCGCTTCATCTTTCAATTATTTTTGTTTGAATACAATGCTTACACTCATCAGAGTATAAAATTAACACAAAATAATCACAAATAGTTGCACAATTTTTGAGGCATTCTTAGTCAATGCAAATATCAGGCCGGAATTTTGAACACGACTATGACTAAATATGTTTATTTTTAGATCGCCATAATCAGGGTATGAGGATTATTATTCGCATTGGAGCGCTGTGGTTCCTGTTATTCTGTGCAGCCACTTTATCTGCCCAGTTCTATAATGGGATGCAGATGAATTTCGGGAAGAACCGTGTGCAATACAACAACCGGTACTGGAAGTTTTACCGTTTTGAACGGTTTGATGTCTATTCCTATGAAAATGGCACTGACCTTTCCCTCTATGTGGCCGATTTTGTTGAAAAAGAACTGGCTCTGGTAGAGAGGTTCTTTGACTATGAGATGGAGAGCAGGCTCATTTTCCTCACTTACAACAAAATGTCAGATTTCAGGCAGAGCAACATCGGGCTGGTATCGGAGCATGAGGAGTATAACATCGGGGGAACCACCCAGATTAATCAAAACAAAGTCTTTCTCTATTTCGATGGAGACCATGTCAATTTTGAGCGGCAGATCAGGGCAGCTATTGCTGAAGTGTTGCTCACCGAGATGATGTTTGGAAACGGGTTACGCGATAACCTGACCAATTCAACCATGATTAACCTGCCTGAATGGTATCTGGAGGGTTTAATCTCTTTCGTATCCAATCCCTGGGATTACACGTTGGAGAACCGGGTCAAGGATGGAATTGTGTCGGGAAAGTATCGAAAGTTTGTTAATCTGCAGGATGACGATGCCCGTTATGCAGGGCACTCCTTCTGGAAGTACGTGGCAGATCTTTATGGTGCTTCCATCATTCCCCAGATCCTCTATATAACCAAGATCAATAAAAACGCCGAAAGCGGTTTCCTTTATGTACTTGGCAGTAAGTTGAAGGAGCTATCCATTGACTGGACTGCTTATTACCTGGGTCTATACACCTCAAGGGAGGAAAATACTGAACTTCCTGACCAGGGAAAGGTACTGAAACGACCACATAAGAGACGAGTATATCAGAACGTCCGTATGAGTCCCGATGGAGCTTACCTTGCATATATCACTAATCAGAAAGGTCAATATAAGATCTGGATCCATAATGAGGCCTCCGGTAAGCAAAAAAAGATTTACAAAAGAGGGCAGAAACTGGACCAGATCAATGACTATTCCTATCCGGTAATTGCCTGGCATCCCACCTCAGAAATATTAGGATTCATTACGGAAGAAAAAGGATTCCTGAAAATCCATTTTTACAACCTGGCGACGGAGGAACTCACCACCCGGAATCTGCTCTATTTCGATAAGATACTGGACATGAGCTTTTCACGTGATGCCAGAAAATTAGTATTCTCAGCTGTTGCCGACGGTCAAACCGATATCTGGGTCTTTGATATAGCATCATCCACCAATGAAAGGATCACCAACGACCTGGCCGATGATTACCATCCCCGGTTCATGAATAATATGAACAACATTTCCTTTGTATCCAACCGGAGGGTGGATACCCTGTACCTGCAGAACGATCCGGAAAACAACACCACCACAGCCTTTGCGGTCTATGTTTTTGATTATACGAAAAAGGACCTGCATTTACAGAAGATCTCGGAAGGTGACTATATTAATCATACTCAACCTCTCTCCCCTGCACGAAATGAGTTTTTCTACCTGAGTGATAAGAACGGGATTGTAAACCGGTACTATGCCAAATATGATAGCATCATCAGCCTGGTAGATACCACCATCCATTACCGCTATTTTGCAAACAGCTTTCCTCTCACCAACTATAAGAGGAATATACTTTCTCAGGATATAAATACTGAGACCGGGGAGATTGCGGAGATCATCTACAACGACAAAAAATACCATTTGTATACATTCCCCATTGATTTTGAACGAAAATACGGGGATGAGTTGGAGGCCACAGAATACCGGAACAAGCATGTGGACAGGTTAATACAGGAAGATTCCGTGCATCATGTGGAGAAGAAGGTGATCTCCATGAAAGACATAGCTGATAACCAACTTGTACTGAATGGAGATACCATACTCCTGCAACAATTCAGGATCGATATCAACAACTATATCTTCGAAAGAGAGAAACTGAAGTATTATAACAACCAGCTTCAAAACCGCAACCTGAACCTGGTCATCGATTCGGCCCAGGACAATAATATGATGTATATCGACTACCAGACTGCTTTCTACCCAAACCAGCTGGTTAATCAGATCGATTTCAGCTTCCTCAACGCATCTTACCAGGCCTTTACAGGAGGCGCGTTCTATTTTAATCCCGGACTGAACCTGCTCTTTAAAGTGGGCGCCAATGATCTGTTCGAGGATTACCGTCTGATCGGAGGGGTCCGGTTCGCCACCGATTTTGACAGTAACGAATATCTGCTGAGCTTCGAGAATCTCAAATATCAACTGGATAAACAGATCTTATTCCACCGGCAGGTTTTTAAAAACTATACGGAAGATTACTATATCAAAACTTTTACCCATGAATTACTGGGTTCCCTGAAATACCCTTTTAACCAAACCCTGGCCCTCAAAGGAACCGCATCATTCAGGCACGATAACACCGTATTCCTGGCTACAGATATTAGCAGTCTGAATGAATCCAGTATCGTGAAAGTATGGGGAGGGTTGAAGGGGGAATTGATATTTGATAATACACGTCACCTGGGGACCAACCTGTACAGCGGCATGCGGTTTAAAGTGTTTGCTGAGGCCTACAGGCAGGTGAACGCATCCAAATCAGATCTTTTCGTCCTTGGAGGTGATTTTCGACACTATACCCGGATTCACCGGACGTTGATCTGGGCCAATCGTTTTGCCACCAGCGCCTCTTTTGGCAGGAGTCCGCTGATCTATTACCTGGGAAGTGTAGACAATTGGATCAACCTGTTCCAGCAGAGAATTCCCACTTTTAATGAATCGGTGGATATTGATTATACCCAAAACTATGCCTACCAGGCCCTGGCTACCAATTTGCGGGGATTTTCCCAGAACATCAGGAATGGCAGCAATTTTGCCGTATTCAATACAGAATTGAGATGGCCCATTTTCAGGTATCTTGCCGGACATCCCCTTGCTTCAGGATTCCTGAACAATTTCCAGGTAGTGGGTTTTGCCGATGTGGGAAGCGCCTGGACCGGCATACATCCTTTCACCGAAAACAATGCCTGGGATAAGGAGGTGATCACCAACGGACCCATGACCATTACGCTGGATGCCAACAGGGATCCCATCGTAGCAGGATATGGTGCTGGTGTCAGAGCCCAAATGATGGGGTATTTCATAAGACTTGATTGGGCCTGGGGTGTGGAAAACGGGGAAGTGCAACCCAGGATGTTCTATCTTTCCCTTAGTCTCGACTTTTAACATGGACCTAAAATCGCATATAGACACTCTGTTGTCGGAACAATTGCTTCAGGAGGTAACCGAGATTCGTCGTCATCTACATCAACATCCAGAACGCTCATTCCAGGAGCACAACACCTCTGCCTACATCAGGAAACTGTTGGATGAATGGGAAATTGATTACAAATTCCCTTTTGTGGAGACTGGGATCGTAGCTCGAATAAAAGGTAATCATCCCGGAAAAAGGATCGCACTTCGTTCTGATATGGATGCATTGCCGGTAAGTGAGCAAACCGGACTGAGTTTTCATTCTGTCAATCCGGGTGTGATGCACGCTTGTGGTCACGACGTCCATATGGCATCGCTGCTCGGAGCAATTCGTCTGCTTAACCAGCTAAAGGGTCACCTGGAGGGTGAAGTGCTTTTTATCTTTCAGCCAGGTGAAGAGAAGATTCCAGGGGGTGCCAAACTGATGCTTGAGGAAGGAGTGTTTGACGGAGAGGAACCCGATCTGATCATTGCACAACATGTATTGCCTGATATGGAAGCAGGGCATGTGGGATTCAAAACCGGTATCTATATGGCCTCCAGTGATGAAATCTATATAACGGTGCAAGGGAAAGGAGGGCATGGGGCACTTCCCCAGAAAATCAATGATCCGGTGCTGATGGCTTCTCATATTCTGATATCTCTGCAACAGGAGATCAACCGAAGGTCACCCAGTGGCGTACCTACCGTGCTCTCATTTGGAAAAGTGATCGCCGATGGCGCAGTCAATGTGATCCCCGATCAGGTAAAACTGGAGGGTACCTTCAGGACCATGAACGAAAAATGGAGAAAAGAGGCACATCAGCTCATTGAACAAATTGCCTATGGTATTGCTTCCAGTATGGGCGGATCGTGTGAGGTGGAGGTTCGACATGGATATCCGGTATTATATAACCAGGAGAAGATCACCCTTGCATCGCAAAAAATGGCAGAAGAACTCCTGGGCCCGGAGAATGTGGAAGAACTGGATATCCGGATGACTGCTGAGGACTTTGCCTGGTTTCTGCAGTCTATCCCGGGAATGATGTTTCGGCTGGGAATCAAGCAGCCTGGATCGGATCAGATATACCCACTACATACGGCCGGATTCCGGGTGGATGAATCGGCCCTGAAAACCGGAATTGCCATGCTCACTTATCTCTCCATAGAGCTGCTTAAAACAGCACCTGTTTAAAAATATATCCGTTATAAATTGCTATAAAGAAATTTGGAACTAATTTTGCCGCGTAAGAATTAAAAACCTTGAAAATATGGCTTACGTAATTTCAGACGAGTGTACTGCATGCGGTACATGTATTGATGAGTGCCCGGTAGAGGCTATCGCAGAGGGTGATATTTATGTAATTGATCCTGAATTGTGTACCGACTGTGCTGCATGTGCAGATGTATGTCCCGTCGAGGCCATCAGCCCTGAATAGGGTTGAGGGTTCAAAACTCTTTTTGCATAAGACCGTCTTCACTGAGGCGGTCTTTTTTTTGCCTCTTCAAAAATGATATCTTTGGATATCAGTGAATCTCAGGAATAAAATATCTACAGTCATTTTCGGTACAGATACCCGTGCCGGTAAAACTTTTGATATCATCCTGCTATGGCTGATCATTTTCAGTGTCACAGCAGTGGTTCTTGAGAGTGTGAGCACGATCAGGGTCTCATATCGGGAGTTCTTCATCACCATTGAATGGGTGTTTACTATCGTTTTCACACTGGAGTATCTCCTTCGCGTATTTTCCTCGCCTGCACCTCTGAAATATATAACCAGCTTTTACGGGATTATTGACCTGCTGGCGATCCTTCCTACCTACCTGGGTCTGATCTTCGACCAGTCCACCTTCCTGCTCACCATCCGGGCCCTGAGACTCCTCCGGATATTCCGGGTGTTCAAACTGGGCAGGTACCTTAATGAGGCTTCGGTGCTGGTGAAGGCCCTCCAGTTGAGTATGCATAAGATCGTTGTATTCTTTGGCGCTGTACTCACCCTGGTATTGATACTCGGCTCATTTCTCTACCTGATCGAAGGAGAAGAAAATGGATTCACCTCCATACCACAGAGTATCTACTGGGCCATTGTTACTATTACAACCGTTGGGTATGGCGACATAGCTCCGGCTACAATCCTGGGTAAAATTCTGGCCTCCATTGCGATGCTCATCGGATATTCCATTATTGCAGTGCCCACCGGGATCATATCGGTGGAGATCAGCAAGGCAGTGAAGTCGGGAAAGAAAGCACTACCAAAGTCCTGCAAAAGCTGCAGTCATGCTTCCCATGACACGGACGCCATCTATTGCAAGATTTGCGGAAGTAAGTTATAGTAGCGGGGCTTCCAACTACAAACCTTCAGATGACAACACAGAGCGCATCGTCTAAAAAACTGATCCTTTTACTTATCCTAATCACATCGTTTATCAATCCCTTTCTGGGAGCGGCCATAAATATTGCCCTTCCCGCAATTGGTCAGGACTTTTCCATGGGTGCCATCGGATTGAGCTGGGTATCCATGGCCTTTCTGCTCTCATCGGCTGTGTTTCTTGTCCCATTTGGGAAGCTGGCCGATATCAAAGGAAGAAAGCTGGTGTTTCTTCTGGGAAACCTGATCATCACGGTTAGTTCTTTGCTGTGTGCCCTTTCCATCTCCGGTGGTTTGCTGATCGCATTCAGGGCCCTGCAGGGGATCGGCAGCGCCATGGTCTTTGGCACAGGCATGGCCATTATCACTTCAGTATATCCTCCGGGAGAACGGGGTAAAGCCATTGGAATAAGTGTTACTTCGGTCTACATCGGACTCTCCCTGGCTCCATTTCTTGGAGGATTACTCACGCAATATTTGGGGTGGCGGAGCATCTTCTATTTCACCATACCCTTTGAACTCGCGGTAGTCTGGATCACCTGGAAATTCATTAAAGAAGAGTGGGCAGATGCCGCAGGTGAGAGATTTGATTTGGGCGGATCCCTCATCTACCTTATTTCCATGTCCGTCCTTATGTTTGGTTTTTCCCGGCTTCCTGAGGCCTATGCCATTGTGCTCACTGCTTCGGGACTTGTGGGGCTAGTACTATTCATCGTATATGAACTGAAGGTTCCGTTGCCCGTTTTCGACATGGTGCTTTTTACCTCCAACCGGCTGTTTGCCTTCTCTAACCTGGCTGCCCTGATTAACTATGCCACCACATTTGCCATCACCTTTCTATTGAGCCTCTATTTACAATATGTTCAAGGTCTGTCACCCAGGGATGCCGGCATGGTCCTGATTACACAGCCTGCCACTATGGCCCTGGTGGCTTCGTTTTCAGGGAAGCTATCCGACAGCTACGATCCCAGGATCATGGCCTCTGGCGGGATGGGGATCATTGTGGGAGGATTGATCATGCTCACCTTTCTAACCAGAGATACCTCCCTACCCTACCTGGTATTGAATCTGGCCATAGTGGGATTTGGTTTCGGCATGTTCTCCTCACCCAACACCAATGCCATCATGAGTTCGGTGGAAAAGAGATACCTGGGTATCGCATCTGCCACAGTGGGTACCATGCGGGTCACCGGTCAGATGATGAGTATGGGCATCGCCACCCTGCTCCTCCAGCTTTTCATTGGTAACAGTGCCATCAGCCTTCAGAATGCATCCGGTTTCTTATCCAGTATGAAAACCACCTTCGTAGTATTTGCCGTCTTCTGCACCTTGGGTGTATTCGCATCACTGGCAAGAGGCCGGGGCCGTTAAGGATAGCAGTGATCAACTTTTTAGCGTTCAAGAAGAGATCACGGATTGTACTTCGATTTTCGGAGCAGTTCCTGGTAATCGCGTTGTGACAGGATCTGGTGGAGGGAGAGTTGGGGATTTTCCCGGGCGAATGCCTTTACGATCTGCCATCCCTGCCACACCGCTGCCCTGCCAGGCGATTCTGAAGTATAATACCCGGTATGTGGAGCATCCTCAACCAACTTTCTGATCACCAGTGGATCTGATGAGAAAAGCAGCTTCTCCTCAACCAGGTGCGTCCACATCTGCTTTTCATTGTTTCTGCACCAGCGCATCTGATCTTCTGTAAATCCTATCTTTTGATGCTCTTCCATTTCAGGATACATGGCATCAACGAAATAGATCAGCATACCCTGATGGATCATCCTGAAAAGTACATTCTCCACTGAATCGTTAAACGGGTAGATTTGCGTAGCCCATGCATACATTACATCGGCAGGAATTCTTTCAGGTATCTTCTTGCGGGCCAGATAGTGAGGAATACCCATCTGCTGGTAGTAACTGCAATCGCTTCCCAGGTATTGATCCAATCCAATTCCCACGAATCGATCCACCGTGAAGAGACTTTCATTAAACCTGCTTACGTATCCCACCACCCTTGGGGGGAGCGAATCGGGATAATGATAGAGGTAGTGTCTGAAACCATCTGTCAACAGACCGTTGATCTCATCCATGCTCGTAAAGACTGTCTTTGTATATTCATACACCTCCCGGTTGGTGGGATCGTGAAGAAACATAGATAGATACGTAGGATAGAGCCTGGTGGAGGCCTGTCCGATATTGATGATATGCACATTAAAAACATCAAAGAACTCTCCATAGTTGTTGTAAAAAGATCCAATGGCCTGGTTGATAGTGTCTGTTTCCATCTCAAACAGAGCCATGTCGAATCGCTCTACCTCCACTTCCGCCTCAATCCCCGACACATCCACGTCCAGTGCATTGTGTCTGCACCCCGTACACGATATGAAGGCACATATCAGAAAAACTGATAACTGTTGAACAGGTCTCATCATATTATGTAAATTTGAGCGTTATCCTGGTAGACAAAAGTAAAAATAAGATATTGATGCAACGACTTTTGATGGTATCAGTTTTTCTGGGCCTGTGCTTATCGCTTGCCGGACAGAGAAAACTGAAGTTTAATGTACATGCCGATCCGCAATTTGCCTGGTTCAAGTCCGATGATGATAACGTGATTTCTGATGGATCTGTTTTCCATATGCAAACCGGTCTTCAGATGGATCTCTTTTTCGACCGCAATTATGCATTTGCTTTGGGATTCGGAATCAACAACCTTGGTGGCCACCTGCTTTACTCCGATTCAACGGAGTTTGTTTCAAAAGGTGATACTCTGATAGCCACTCCGGGTCAAACCATCAAACACAACTTGCAA
The DNA here is from genome assembly GCA_964622985.1 of uncultured Bacteroides sp. Lineage (GTDB taxonomy): Bacteria > Bacteroidota > Bacteroidia > Bacteroidales. The sequence goes on from CAZURA010000034.1 coordinate 19,507, forward strand.
TACATTGACATACCCCTGGGACTTAAACTGAAGACTGAAGAGCTTGGGTACGCCACCTTCTTTCTACAGCTGGGATTCAATCCTATGATCAATATCAATGCAGCGGTTACTTCAAAAGATGGAACATTCGATAAAGAGAGTATACAGGAGAGCACTAACCTGTTTAGTCTGGGGTACCATGCTGGCATTGGAGTTGAATACCGGTTGGGGGGAAGTACAGCGGCCATCGGTGGCATTCGCTGGACTTCGGGACTTACTGATGTGACGGGCTCCGACCAGGCCAATGTGAATATCAATGCCATATCCATTCACCTGGGAATATTGTTCTGATATGCAAATAGCCTTAGCACAGCTGAATTACCACATAGGGGACTTTGACGGTAACCTGGATAAGATGGTGGATGCGGCAAAAAGAGCCTCATCCCTGGGTGCCGACCTGGTGATCTTCTCGGAACTTTCAATCTGCGGATACCCGCCTCTGGATCTGCTGGAAAGGGAAGATTTCATTGCCACATGCAATCAATATCTGAATACACTTGCAGCGAAGGTTGATCAGGAGATAGGCCTGTTGGTCGGAAGCCCGGAGTTCAATCCCCACAAGGAAGGAAAACAGCTATACAATTCAGTCTTCTTTTTATTGGGAGGTGAAGTAAAACAGGTATTTCGGAAATCACTGCTTCCTACCTACGATATTTTTGATGAATATCGCTATTTCGAACCCAATCGGAGTTTTGATCTGTTGGAGTTCCAGGGAAAGAAACTGGCCATTACTGTTTGTGAGGATCTTTGGGACGAGCAGTCTTTTGAAAGTGAGTTTTCCAGGAGCAGGCTCTATACGACAAATCCCCTGGAAGAGTTGATTGGACTGGGACCTGATTTGATTATTAATTTGGCAGCCTCACCCTTCGCACACAGGAAGATGGAGGCGAAACAATCCATCTTCACAGGAAAGTCAGGCAGATATGGAAAACCTTTGCTCTACTGCAACCAGGTAGGCGCACAGACCGAACTGATATTTGAAGGGGGATCGCTGGCCTTAAACAGTGCCGGAGAAGTGATCCGGAGACTGGCATTTTTCAAACAGGATTTCATGATAGTTGATCTCGAAGAGCTGGACCAGATAGCACCTGAGCCGTCGGTTAACGAGATCCCGGACCGGATTGGAATGATGGCCGATGCCCTGATCTGCGGTATCCGGGACTATTTTGGAAAGATGGGATTTTCATCGGCCACCCTGGGGCTCTCAGGGGGTATCGATTCGGCTGTAACCCTGGCATTGGCGTCAGAAGCATTGGGCCCGCAAAACCTTCATGTGTTGCTCCTGCCCTCCCAATACTCCTCTTCACATAGTATTGACGATTCGGTTCAGCTGGCCAACAACCTGGGAGTGAAGTATGATACGCTACCCATTGAGCCTGCTTTCAACCAGTTCCTGCAGACATTGAAACCCATATTCGGATCCTTGCCGGAAGATATAACAGAAGAGAATATTCAAGCACGGATCAGAGGAACACTGCTCATGGCACTTTCCAACAAATTTGGAAATATCCTGCTCAATACCAGCAATAAGAGTGAAACTGCAGTTGGGTATGGCACATTGTACGGTGATATGAGCGGAGGCCTTTCTGTACTGGGAGATGTCTATAAGACTGATGTCTATTTGCTGGCACGCTTTTTTAATCGTGAAAAAGAGGTGATCCCCGAAAACATCATTACCAAACCCCCATCCGCTGAACTGAAGCCCGACCAGAAGGATACCGATTCATTGCCTCCCTATGAGGAACTTGACCAGATCCTTGAAGCCTATATCGAGAGACAGCTCCCGCACGAAAAGATCGTGTCTCTGGGATTCGATGCTGCTCTGGTCAAACGGATCATAGGACTGGTGAATCAAAATGAGTATAAACGCTATCAAACACCTCCCATCTTAAGAATTTCATCAAAAGCCTTTGGTGTAGGACGACGTCTTCCGCTGGTAGCCAAATATTGACTCTCCTCGCTGCTCTGCTGCGAGTATTCGTCGATCCGTAAACCATTTCATTTGCGCTCGCTGATAAGCGAGCGGGATTGATCAGGATTTGATTATTTTTTCTATTTTTGTATGTTCTTCAACATTATAACGGTTAAATAAAATAGCGATAATGCAGGAAAGGAACTATAATGCAGATGATTGCATAGACAATCCAAAATCTGTATTTACGGTACTTACCCCTAAAGAGAAAGAATTTCTGAAGCAAAACTATACTTGCGCATTTTACAAGAAAGGTGAGATCATTTTTAAGGAGGGTGACAAACCTGTCGGATTGATGATCCTGGCCGAAGGAAAGGTAAAGATATTCAAAGAGGGAGTCGGTGGAAGAGAACAGATCGTGAGAATGGCCAAGCCTGTAGGTTTTATAGGTTACAGGGCCCTTTTCGCAGAAGAAAACCATACAGCCACCGCTGTAGCTATTGAGGATTGTGTATCCTGCATTGTTGAAAAGGAGAGTGTTTTCCGGGTCATGCGCAGTAATGCGGATCTGAGCATGAGTGTCATCCAATCTTTTGCGTCTGAGCTGGGTTTCTCTCACGACCGGACGGTCACTCTTACTCAGAAACACATCAGGGGCAGACTCGCAGAATCCCTTATATTCCTTAAGGATACTTACGGTTATGAGGATGATAATAAGACCATCAAGATTTATCTCTCCCGAGAGGATGTGGCAAACCTGTCAAACATGACCACTTCAAATGCTATACGGACACTATCCACATTTGCCCAGGAAGGAGTAATTGCCATTGACGGGAGGAAGATCAGGATACTGGACCTGGTCAAATTGGAGCGTATTAGTGAGCTGGGGTAGTTCATGAAACTCCTGGGTTATATCCTTGCATACAGCCTTGTCTGGCTGTTGCACCTCATGCCTGAGCCTCTTCTGTACCTGTTTTCCGATTTTATGTATTTCATCACCTACCGTGTAGTCGGATACAGAAAAAAAGTGGTGCTGGATAATCTCACAAAGGCATTCCCGAATTATGAATCACCTGAGATCCGAAAGATTGCCAAAAGGTTTTACCACCATCTGTGTGATGTGATCCTGGAGACCGCTGTATCTCACTTCCAAAAGGAATCAACGGTATTGAAAAAGATCACTTTCCGAAATCTTGAATTACTGGATGAGTTGTACGCGAAAAAGAAACAGGTAATGGCTGTTTCGGCACACTATGGGAACTGGGAATACCTCACAACCCTCGGACTGGTTTCTGAGTATCCCCACATTGCGATATATAAGATTTTAAAAAACAGCTATATCGACCGGATGGTGAAAAGGAAGCGAAAAAGGCTGGGGGCCATTCCGGTGCCCATGGAGAAAATAACCAGAAAACTGATCTCATTTCATCAGGAAAAGAGACCCGTGATGACTCTGTTCCTTTCCGACCAGCGCCCTATGTTTCATAATATCCAGTACTGGACAAAGTTTCTTGGAATGGATACACCCTTGTTCCTGGGTACGGAGAAGCTTGCCAGAAAACTGGATGCGGCAGTGGTGTTCGTGAAGACCAGGAAGGTAAAACGAGGAAAGTATGAGTTGGAGATCGTACCCATCTGTGAAGATCCTTCCGGTCTTAAACCCTATGAGATCACCGAAAAACATGTCAGAATCCTGGAGAAGCTGATCAGGGAAGCTCCGGAGTTCTGGTTATGGTCACATCGAAGGTGGAAACACTCCATAGAAAAGTACAGGCAAAAGCATGGCTGTCATCAGAAAGCAGCTGGTGACTCAAAGTCCTTTGACTGAGCAATTATCTCCAGGATCTCCTGCTTGTTTTTTTCATAGGAGAAGAGATCCTCCACTCGGTTCCTTCCTGCTTTTCCCATCTCTTCACATAAAGACTTATCCCGGGCCAGTCCCAGTACACGTTGTGCCAGATCTTGAGCACTGTTTTGTTGGGTCACATACCCGGTTTCACCATGAACTATGATCTCAGTGGATGATTTAATATCAAAGGCTACCACAGGTTTGTAACTGGCCATAGCCTCTGCGATCACATATCCAAATCCCTCATAATGAGAAGAAAGCAAGAATATATCCAGGGACTTAAAGAAAGCAGGCATGTTCTCTACAAATCCCAGGAACTCCACCTGGTCAAATATCCCCAATTTCCTGGCCTTTTTCTCCAATGAATGAAGTAACCGTCCCTTCCCGGCTATCAACAGCTTAAATTGTACATCGCTTTTTGCCAGTTCCGCTAGCATCTCAAGCAGGTACAAATGCCCTTTCTCTTCAGATAGTCGACCGGCACTCCCCAGGACAATGACTCCTTCCTCAGCTTTGTATAGTGGTTCAACATCCTGGTGATACTTGGGAAGATTGATACTGTTGTAGATCACTTTAATTTTCCGTTCCGAAACCAGTGCAGGATTATTGACAAGGATGGTTCTCTTAGTCTCCTGTGAATTGGCCAGTACCTGAGTAATAACCTTTCTGAACAGATACCGGTTGAGGATAGAGTTACTTACAGGAATAGCACTTCCTCTTCTATAAATGATTTTGGGTACTCCTGCAATTTTCGCAGCAAGACTCGCCACTTTCATATCTCTGGAGAGGTTGGTGACCACTACTCCCACTTTCTCCTTTTTAAATATCCAGATTAGCCTCAACAACTTGACCGGATTGATAAAACTGAGGTTAACAATCCTCATCATGTGCCCGGAAATACCCAGCTCCTTCATCCTTTTGGCAAGGAGACTTCCTGGTGACGAGATGTAAATGACCCTGTTGTCCAGCGCTACCAGGTAGGATGCAATATCGTGGTGCCACTTCTCCCCTCCACCCCAGGAACCCATACTGTTAAACAAGCAGATGGTCTTCTTCAGACTCTCTTTTGCCTCGTGATGCAGGTTCCAAAGCTTTACATACTTCATAAATACCTCATGAGCAGAATTTACGCTAACGATAAATCCGAAATACCCATCAAGGAACCCGGCCCTGAATATGAAATCCTTTATGAAACGCCAGAGAGGATGAAGTAGCAGGCTTGTAACAAAGGCCCTTCGTCCCCGCTCATAATAAGACCGGGCAAGTATTGTGGAGAATGTATTGATCTGAACCAGGTGTTCATTCACTGAATAGTATGAGTAGTGCAGGATATCACCTTTCAGGAATTGACGGTTTGAACCTTTTCTCAGAAAGAACTTGTCGTGTGGATTGAAGCCTCCCCAGCTGCCTTTTCGGGCATCCCATAATCTCAGCTTACGAGAGGGATACCAGGTGGTGTGCCTGATCCACTTCCCACAATAGTTCGTTAATCTGTTGAAATAATAGCCGTCGTATTTCCAGTTCTCCTTCACCTTCAGTATGGATTCCCTGAGCAGATCAGAAAGTGCTTCATCGGCATCCAGGGCGAGTATATAAGGGAAACTGGCTTGCAGTATAGCCCAGTTCTTTTGTTCGATATGCCCAGTAAATCTGTGCTTTATGAACTTTACCCGGAATGAGTTGCAGATCTCCTCGGTACGGTCGGTTGAATAGCTGTCGACCACAACAATTTCATCCACCACCCCATTGAGCGACTCCAGGCAACGTTGAATATTCCGCTCCTCATTGAAAGTGATTATTACTGCCGAGATCTGTACATTCATAACTATTCGTGTAAATATACTCTTTTCACTCGCTCGGGAATAGAGGTAAGAATTTCATAGGGAATCGTTTGGCTCAGCTGTGCCAGAAATGTCACCGGTTGCTGTTTTCCGAAAATCTCGACACGGTCTCCTTCAGCAGCCTCAATCCCAGTCACATCAATCATCGTCATATCCATACATATTTCCCCTATGGTAGGTACGGGGTGGTCATTAATCCAGACCTGACCTACTCCATTACCCAAAGATCTGCGTAATCCATCGGCATACCCCACAGGAAGGGTAGCAATTCTGCTGTCGCGATCCACTTTCCCTCTCCTTGAATATCCGACGGTCTCGCCACTGGAAACCGTTCTGACCTGCGAAATACTGGTTATAAACGAACTTACTGGCTTCAATCCTTTGGCTTTACCTATCCCGTACAGACCAATTCCCAGTCTGACCATATCAAACTGTGCATCGGGAAACCTCTCAATACCCGCTGAATTTAATACATGGGTGAGGAAGTCTCCTCCCAATTCATCCTGCAACCTGGATGCAATTCTTTTCAATACCCCTATCTGTTCCCTTGAGAACAGATCTTGATCGGGATCTTCACTAGCCGCCAGATGAGTAAAAATGGAGCTCAGCCTGAACTCTTTTCTTTTCAACCATGGAATGAGCTGTTTCATTTCATGTGCCTGAAAGCCGAGCCTGTGCATTCCAGAATCAATTTTAAGATGAATGGGGTACCAGGCAATACCCCTGTAGTGAGCAATTTCATATAATGCTTCCAGTCCTCTGAAGCAATACACCTCAGGCTCCAACTGATAATCGATCATCGGGCCAAATCCGGCAGGATCGGGATTCAGTACCATAATAGGCAGATGAATACCCGCTTTTCGCAACTCTATCCCTTCATCAATGAATGCCACAGCCAGATAATCCACCTTGTGGAACTGCAGCAGGTTTGCAATTTCCACATTCCCGGTTCCATAAGAGAGCGCCTTTACCACAGCCATGGTTTTAACCCCATGTTCCAAAAGCGATCTGAAGTAATTGAGGTTATGAACCATCGCATTCAAATCTACCTCCAGCACAGTCTGATGGGTTTTAAGTTGGAGTATGCCCGTTATCTTTTCGAATCCATATTTCCTCGATCCTTTGATAAGTACAGTACGGTTATGAAAAAGGGTCTGGTCCATCCTTTTCATAAACTCCTCTGTATTTGCATAGAAAAGGGCAGATTCATGAAAAAGAGCTCTCCGTTTCATCATGGCAGGTCCTATGCCTATAAACTGATCAATCTCCTTCTCCTGTATCAAATCAGCGATCTCGCTGTATAACGCCTTCTCCTCCATCCCGCTCTGTAGAAGGTCGGAGAGAATGACCACCTTTCCATGTTGGTTGTCCTGCTGTTCCACCAGGTTCAGAGCAGCCGACAATCCCCCTATATCAGAATTGTACGTATCATTAATCAAAATACTGCCCTGAATCCCTTGAAGCATCTCCAATCGCATGGAGACTGGTTCCAGGGATGAGATTCGTTTGACTGCTTCCTTTACAGGTAGCCCCAGCTCCATAATGAGCGTGAAGACATGCAGTGCATTTTCAATGGATGCCTCATCACCAAAAGGAAGGCTGAATTGGATGATAGCATCCGGTAAACTGGCCGAAACCGAGGTGTGAAGTGGAGTACTGTTTATTATTCGATAGGTATACAGAGCCTCTCCTCCTAAACTCCAGGTTACCAGCTGAGCATTTACATCCTTCAGAAAAGAGAGGAGTGGTCTTGACCTTATCCTCTGATCAGACCTGATGATCACCTTCTCACAATCTGTAAAGAGTAGAAGCTTCTCGTTCAGCTTTTCCTGAATGGTCTCAAAATTCTCCTGATGTGCACTTCCCAGATTGGTAAATACTCCTATGGCAGGTTGAATGATCTTTTTGAGCTTATTCATCTCTCCCGGGAAAGAGATACCTGCTTCCAGAATGGCAATCTGGTGATCTTTTTCTGTCATCCAGACTGATAAGGGAACCCCAACCTGGCTGTTATAACTTTTAGGACTCCGGTAGACATTGAAATATCCACTCAGGCACTGGTACAACCACTCCTTCACAATGGTTTTTCCATTACTACCGGTAATCCCAACTACCGTGTTGTCAAACTCTCGTCGATGCGCCGAAGCAAGATCCTGAAGTCCTTTCAGGGTATCCTTGACCAGGCAAAATCCGGCCTCCGGGAATTGAGACAGATCTGGCAGGTTGGAGACCAGGAAACTTCTTATTCCCCTTTCATATAACTCCCCTATGTAATCATGACCATTATGCTGCTCACCGGTCAATGCCACAAACAGAGTGGAATGGGAAGGAGCCAGGGTTCTGCTGTCTATAGCCAGGGTGCCCACCGGATGGTTACCATTCCCATGGACCGATCCGGAAATCAAAGTCCCAATGATACGTAGTGTCCACTGTGCTGCCATTCTCTGTTACCTTCTTTTACCGGCCTTTGAATAACAAGCCCTGCATACCGGCTCGTAAATGTCAGTCTCCCCAAGAACTATCAGCTTCTTATCTTCCGATAATCGGTGCGTATTATGGGCCAGATTACCACACCTGACACAGATGGCATGTACTTTGGTTACATATTCAGCTATCGCCATCAATTTGGGCATGGGTCCGAACGGTGCTCCCAGGTAATCCATATCCAGTCCAGCTATAATCACCCTTACTCCATTATCAGCTAATTGGTTGCAAACCTCAACAAGTCCATCATCGAAGAATTGTGCTTCATCAATGCCCACTACTTCCACGCCGCTTGCCAGAAGGGGGATGTTGGCTGCAGAATCTACCGGGGTGCTGTGAATAGTATTGTCATCATGGGATACGACCTCTTCCTCTGAATAACGCACTTCAATCCTGGGTTTGAAGATCTCCACTTTTTGCTTGGCAAACCGGGCCCTCTTCATCCTGCGTATCAATTCTTCGGTCTTCCCCGAAAACATGGATCCGGTGATGACTTCGATCCATCCCTGTCCACTGGCTTTATCTACCGTGTTTTCAAGAAACATGATACAAGAATATATGAAGATTATCGTTAATTTTGTAAGATTCCCTTTACTTAAAGTGTAGAACCATTATGGAAATAAAACACACCATAGAAATCCTGACTAAAGATATACAAGATATAGGAAAACTGGTCGGGAACCTCCAAAATTCTAAGGATGGATCGAGCCTGGAACTGGACCTGGCATTGTCAAAATTGAGAAATGTGTATGAGATTCTCACCATGATCAAGGCCGACAGCATACGCGAGTACTTAATGACGGATGCCGCACCGGAAGTAGTTGAAAATGCAGATTCACAGGTTTCAGCTGAATCTGGACAAGAGATGAAGGAAGTCGCGGAAACTGTTCCCGAACCGGTTCCTGAGACAGCATCCGAACCGGTTCCTGAATCTTCTACACCAAAAAGTGAATCCAGGGAGGCAGAGATTATTGCTGAGAAGTACAGTGCCGAATCGAGTATCAATGAGAATCTGGCGGGAAAAAGAGGAAAGGATTTGGACACAAAACTCACTGGGAACCCCATCGATAACATTGGCAGGAACATAGGGATAAATGACCGATTCCTGATCATTCGTGAATTGTTAGACGGGGATGCTGACCGCTTTACCAGCCTGGTAGATAATCTGGAAGTGGCCGGGAGTTACCAGAATGCAGTTGGCGTTTTGGAAGCACAATTCTCGGATTCCATGGAACATGAAGGGATTGAGATCCTGGCAGGGCTGATCAAACGCAGGTATACTCAGCCATAATATGTCGAAACTCTATCTGGTACCTACTCCCATTGGGAACCTGGGAGATATGACTCTCAGGGCCATTGAGGTATTGAAGGAGGTGGAGGTGGTTCTGGCCGAAGATACCCGAAAGTCGGGGAACCTGTTAAAACATTTCCAGATCAGTAAACCGATCCAATCCCACCATAAGTTTAACGAACACCGTACCCTGGATTCCCTGGTAACACGAATGAAAGAGGGGATTTCCATGGCTCTGATAACGGATGCAGGGACACCAGCAATCTCCGATCCGGGATTCCTTCTGGTAAGGGCCTGCATAGAACATGGAATTGAAGTGGAAACACTTCCCGGCCCTACCGCTTTTATTCCGGCATTAGTCAACTCGGGTCTGCCCTGCGATAGGTTTGTTTTTGAAGGATTTCTGCCCCAGAAGAAGGGGCGCCAAAAGAGAGTGGCTGAACTGGCCACCGAGACACGTACACTGGTTTTATATGAATCGCCCTACAGGCTGGGAAAAGCACTACTCCAACTCTCCGAAAAATTCGGTCCTGACAGAAAAGCGGCGGTCTCCCGCGAACTCACAAAGGTTCACGAAGAGACCGTAAGAGGAACCCTTCAGGAGCTTTCTCAATATTTTAATGAAGGCACAGTGAAGGGTGAAATCGTAATTGTCATTGAAGGAGCCTGAAGCCGATACTAATACGAACTGACCCTGCCCGATCCAGTAATCTGCGAAGTAACCACAGGATTGCCACGGTAAAGCACATCTCCCGATGCCGTAATGGTCACATCAAGGGTTTCGGTGGCATAGACCAGGATCTTTCCCGATCCGGAGATAGTGGCAACCGCATCCTCTACCATCAGATCCAGAGCATCTATCTTTCCTGAAGCGCTCAGCTTATAATCAGCCACCACAGCTTCCCCAACAAGTTCAATCCTCCCCGACCCACTTACTGTGGCCCCCACATCCACTCCATCGTCGATGGTTGAAATGATTCTGCCGGAGGAGCTTAAACTCAGAGTGACCTCGGCAGGTTGGTATACCCGCTCGCTGTAGATAGATCCAGACCCGGACTGGATCATCCGGATATCATCTGTATAGACATGACCTACTTCGATCCTACCTGAACCCGAATTGCTAAATGTGCATGTCGCTGCTATTACCGTATCCAAACTAAGGATCCCAGAACCAGTATTAGAGCTTTCAAAATCCACTGCTTCTCCCACATCGGCAATCACCTTCCCCGAACCCGAAAGATGCAACTCTTCCAACTTGGGTAATGTCACATAGATCTCCACCGGAGAGATGGATCTGTAACAGGTGCCCGGTTTTTTCCGAATGAGCAAAGTGGAGCCCGAAACCTCAGTCTCAATGATAGAGATCAGGTTTTCCTGTGCCACCACCTCCACACTGAAATCCTCTGCCTGGCTAACATATACATCAAAAGAGCCCGAACTGCTTACTCCCGAAAATCCATCCTCATCCCTGATATCGGTAACTACGGTGCCGGCGCCATCGAGACAGGGCCCCCAATAGTAGCAACCTGTAAGTACCCACATGGAAATCCACATGCTTGCTATACATACTCTTTTCATCATCTTGCCCATTAAATTAAACCAAAATCATTTCATTCAATCTAAAAGACAACAACAAAAACTAAAAGATGCATGATCAGATCACACACTCTGCTCCAGTGTCCGTTTCCGAACACTCCTGTTACATTTTCGTTCAGAATTAATGGATATTAACACATGCCATATAGATATATATAATTCTGTATATTAGTTCTTTACAGAGTTTGGCACGTTGTGTGCAATGTGTTGGTCGAAATATCAAAACAAAATAATCGTAAGAGTCATGAAAACAACAAGAATATTTTTAAGCATAATTGGGATTGCACTTGCAACTTCAGCTTTTGGACAATTTTCCTTTATTAAGGAGAGAATCTCATCACAACGTCAACCTCAGGTTGCCATGTATACGGCCGATTACAAAAAGGATAACAGCCGGATCGAAAACTGGATGTATGATCTGCACAGCTGGGCTACAGACAAGATTACAAAAAAAGAATATGAAGCCCCCGAGGTGGTATATACCTTTAAAATGGTGAGTGCAGAAGTGGTTTACGAAGAGGAGCTGGGACTGGAGTCGTGGATGACCACACCCTTTGATAGCGGAGTAAAAGAGGAGGTGTTGGAAATTGAATCCTGGATGACCACACCCTTTGAAAACGCTGTTTATGAACAGGGGATTGTGTTGGAGCCCTGGATGACTGTCCCCTTTGAAAATAGTCTGGACGAAGAAATTATCCTGGAGTCGTGGATGACTGCCCCTTTCTGGACCGATGAAGAGATCGAGCTCGAAGAGTGGATGACAGCGGCCTGGATCTGAATCACATCTCGACTCTGCGTTACTACTATATCCTCAAAGACCGTCTCCCCGGAGACGGTTTTTTTATTTCCACCCCTCCCGTTCCTCATCCCTGAAATACATGTTCTGAAGTATAATTTAAAACGGAGCCGGTTCATCAAAACCGTTGTTGGTGCCAATGTCCTTGTTCAAACCGGGACCGATTCCATCCTCTTGATTCATCTTGGAGCCCACAATGAATCCATTCTCATCCTCTTCCACCATGGCCAGCGTATCATCCAGGTCCACAAATTTGGCAAACTCCCGGACAAATTTCAACTGGATATCTCCGACGGGACCATTCCTGTGCTTAGACACAATGATTTCTGCAATCCCCTTCAATGAATTTCCCTCTTCATCCACATCAATACCGTAGTACTCGGGTCTGTGTATAAAAATGACAAGGTCGGCATCCTGCTCAATAGCTCCCGATTCCCGCAGGTCAGAAAGCTGTGGCCGTTTGTTCCCTGATCGCATCTCCACACTTCGGTTCAGCTGAGAAAGCGCAATGATGGGTATATCAAGTTCTTTGGCTACACTTTTCAGAGATCTGGATATATTACTCACCTCCTGTTCCCTGCTGCCAGAATCTTTAGAACCTGTCATTAATTGGAGGTAATCGATCACAATGGCCTGAACATCATATTTCTGCTTTAATCGACGCGCTTTGGCTCTGAATTCAAAAATGGAGATGGCCGGAGTGTCATCCACATAGATGGGGGCCTTTTCCAGGTCTTTGATCTTATATTCCAACTGCTCCCATTCATAATTTTCCAGTCGCCCCGTCCGGATCTTATCCGATGGAAGTTGAGTCTCTCCAATGATAAGACGGTTTACCAACTGGATAGAAGACATCTCAAGGGAAAAGAAAGCTACCGGACGGCTATGATCCACCGCCATGTTCCTGGCCATGGAGAGCACAAAAGCGGTTTTACCCATGGAAGGACGGGCAGCCAGAATGATGAGGTCAGATTTCTGCCATCCCGATGTGAGCCGGTCCATTTTTGTGAAACCCGAGGGCACTCCACTGAGGCTATCATCACGTTTTCCGGCCTCCTCAATTTGCTCAATGGCTGTCTTAAGCAAATTATTGAGCTTGACCGTTTCCTTCTTGATATGCCCCTCGGCAATATTCAACAATTCCCTTTCAGAGAAATCCAGCAGATCATCCACATCTGTACCTTCATCAAAAGCACGTTCCTGAATGTCTGATGATACCCTGATCAACTCCCGTTGAATATATTTTTGAGCTACTATGCGGGCATGGTATTCCAGGTGGGCTGCCGAGCCTACTCTGGAGGTAAGTTGAGCCACATACACAGCCCCCCCCACAGCTTCTAATTTATCCAGCTTCCTGAGCTCCTCGGTGATCGTGAGCAGATCAATGGGTTTCTCCTGCTGGGAAAGAGACTGAGCTACTTCGTAGATCTGCTGGTGTGCTTCTTTATAGAAACTGTTGGGTTCGAGGATGTCCAGCACTGAAAGAATGGCATCTTTTTCGAGCATGATCGCTCCCAAAACAGCCTCTTCCAGATCCATGGCCTGCGGGGGAATTTTCCCGTAATCGAGTGCGATGGCCGGGTTCTTTTTTAATGTGCTGGTATATTGTTTTGCCATAGGATTCTATTTTGGCTGATAAAGGTAAGGAACCCCACACATCTTTACTTTTAACCGTTCCGTTTCTTATACACAGCTCGCTCAAAGTTTTAATTAACACATGTTGAAAAATGCAATATCTTTAAAAGATGATACTCTTCTCACCCGCCAAAATCAATATTGGACTTCAGATCATTAGCCACCGGGAGGATGGTTTTCACAACCTCCGTTCTGTGATGTTTCCCATAGGTTTATGTGATATACTGGAGATTCATCGGTTGCCCGATACAGAGGAAAAAATCCAATTCAGTCATTCGGGAATTGGAGTGGATTCCCTCCCTGAAAAAAACCTCTGTGTTCAGGCCTGGGACTTTATAAACAGAGAGGTTCCTCTCCCTCCTGTTGAAATACATCTCCATAAAAAGATCCCTGTGGGTGCCGGACTGGGTGGAGGTTCGTCCAATGCCACCCACACCCTGATCGGGTTGAATCAATTGGCAGGAGGTCCTTTATCGAATGAGAAGCTGCATGAAATGGCCGCACAATTGGGAAGTGATTGCCCCTACTTTCTACATCACGGGCCCATGATGATGGAAGGACGAGGAGAGATCCTCAGTCAGGTCTCCCTGAATTTACATGGGTTTTTCCTGGTCCTTCTTTTTCCTGGGATCCATATATCTACAGCTGAAGCCTATGCAGGTGTAACACCCTCTCCCAGGGACAAACACCTCCGGGATATAATTGCCGAACCAGCGGTACAATGGAAGAAACAGGTGGTAAATGACTTTGAACAATCCCTTTTTGTCACATATCCAGAGCTGGATCTATTGAAACAAAAACTCTATGAAGCGGGTGCCATCTATGCGTCGATGAGCGGTAGCGGCTCCTCCCTCTATGGTATTTTTTCTGCACCTCCGGTTCTGCCGGATGTACTTACGAAGCATGTAGTCTGGGAAGGACCGGCCATCAGTCCTCACTGATTACTTAAACTCTATCAGAAGTTTATCTTTAGGAACCATGTCCCCTTCAGCAATATGGATCTTCTTTATCACACCCCCCAGTGGAGAAAGCAATTCGTTCCTCATTTTCATGGCCTCGAGAATCAGCAACGGCATCCCCTGAGCCACTTCATTGCCCTCTTTTACCATGATTTTCTGAATAGTGCCCGGGATAAATGCCGTCACTTTTTTCTCATCCGGCCGGGCCCAGTTTATCCTCTCCCTGAATTTGGTTGTGAGCCTGGTTTGATAGACAGTACTGCCGATGACTAGTTCTTCCATAGAAGCCAGTGGCTTGCTCTTCAATTCTTGGTCTGATTTGCTCATGATAAACGATTAAAAGGGTGGAATCCCATGCTTTTTAGCGGGCATCCCTACACTTTTCCCTCCCGATACTTCCAGAGCGTGTAATAGAGATTTGCGGGTTTCCCTTGGCTCGATTACCGAGTCAATGAAACCTTTTGCTGCAGCCACATAGGGATTGGCAAATTTCTCTTTATATTCCTTGACCTTTTCTTGTCTCATTTTGTCGGGATCTTCCGCGGCAGCTATCTCCTTTCTGAAAATAATGTTGGCAGCCCCTTCGGGTCCCATGACAGCCACTTCGGCATCGGGCCAGGCAAAAACGAAGTCAGCTCTCAGGTGCCTGGAATTCATAGCTATATAACCACCCCCGTAGGCCTTTCTGAGTATCACCGTAATCTTAGGAACGGTAGCTTCACTGTACGCATACAGCACCTTGGCTCCGTGCCTGATCACCCCGGCATGCTCCTGGTCGACTCCAGGCAGGTAACCGGGCAGATCCACAAAGGTGACAATAGGAATATTGAAGGCATCGCAATACCGGATAAACCTTCCTGCTTTATCGGAGGAATCCACATCGAGAACACCTGCCAATACCAGGGGTTGATTGGCTACAAATCCCACAGTTTTTCCATTCATCGTCCCAAATCCGATCACCATATTGGCTGCCCAACCCTCCTGGATCTCAAAAAAGTCCGATCCGTCTGTCACAGCCCGGATCACATTACGCACATCATAGGGTTGCCTTTTCTCAACGGGAACAGTATTGGAAATGTCATACTCCTTGAGAGGTTCCCTCACCTCTTTCCTGTCTGGTGTGTCTGTATTGGACCAGGGCAGGTAGCTGAGCAGTGATTTTATCTGATCGAAGCATTCATCTTCAGTCTCTGAGAAGAAATGAGCATTCCCTGTGGTCTCGCTATGCACTTTGGCTCCGCCCAACTCTTCCATGGAGATGTCCTCCCCCAAAACAGTCCTTATCACCTCAGGTCCTGTAATGAACATCTTTGAGATGCTATCCACCACAAAAACAAAGTCGGTCAATGCAGGAGAATAGACCGCACCTCCTGCACAGGGACCGAGGATCACCGAAATCTGCGGGATGACTCCAGATGCCAGGGTATTTCGGAAAAAGATCTCTCCGTATCCTGCCAGCGAGTTCACTCCCTCCTGAATACGTGCTCCACCCGAATCGTTGATTCCGATCAGGGGCATCCTCATTTTCAATGAATGGTCCATGATCTTTGTGATCTTCCTGGCATGCATATTACCCAGCGAACCACCTGCTACAGTAAAATCCTGGGCAAATATACACACCGGTTTGCCCCCAATAGTACCTGTACCTGTAATCACTCCGTCGCCATGAAGGACTTTCTGGTCCATGCCAAAATCCCTGGCTTCATGTTCCACAAACATGTCATACTCATTGAAAGAATCTTCATCGCATAACTCTATTATCCGTTCCCGGGCAGTCATTTTCCCCATGGCAACTTGTTTCTGGATGGCTTTTTCACCACCACCTCGTTGCACTTCTTCCCGGCGTTTTTGTAATTCCTGAACCTTTTTTGTTGAAGCCATCGCAAATGGTTTTGATTTCGGATACAATCTTACGAAAAACAAAGCTGTTTGAAAAGCTGTTACATAATATTATGACAGGTGCAATCCAACTTCTTTACTTGGGTGCCCAACGCATGAGGAAGAGTGCCACAATCAGAAAGAAAACATTGGGCAGCCAAACAGCGACTATCACCGGCAGAAACCCTCCGATAGCAAACTGTTTAGAGAACTGAATAAAAAGGATAAAGATAAAACTGATCACCACCCCAATGGCAATTTGCAATCCCACTCCTCCTCTGATTTTCTTGGACGAAACTGCCAATCCGATCAATGTCAGGATTAAAGTGGTGAATGGAAAGGCGATCCGGTTCTGCCTTTCAATCTGGTACGAGGTGACGTTGGTCTCCCCTTGCATTAGTTGTTTTTTAATGAACTCATCCAGTTCCTTCAGGCTCATGGTCTCCACAATATTCAGCCGCATCTTGAAATCGTCCGGATGGATCGCCAGTGTCGTATCTATCATTTTCCCTTCGGTGATGGTTTCATTTAATCCATCAATGTCACGTATATAATACCTTCTGGCTTTCCACTTATTCAGGGTGGTATCCCACCTGATCTGATCAGCAGACATCTTTGAAACCAGCTCTCCATTTTCGAACTTCTCAATGGTAAACTGATAACCTACCTTCGACACGTTGCTGTAGTTCTGAAGATAGACATAAATCCCTGGTTCAATCTGCCTGTGAAAGTCTTTGGTTTTAAAACGGACCGGTTTCTTCAGGATATATTTTTCTTCAAAATCGAGCTTAATCTTGTTGGCACCGGGGATGACTCTGTCGCTAAGGTAAAAGGCCAGCAGAGCTATAATTGAAGCTGATATCATATAGGGAATAAGCAAGCGCCTGAAACTCATCCCACTGTTCAGGATGGCAATGATTTCAGTGTTGTAAGCCATCCTGCTGGTAAAATAGATGACCGCGATGAATGCAAAGAGGGAGCTGAACAGCACAGCGAAGTAGGGAATGAAATTAAGGTAATAGTCGAGAAGAATGGATTTCAACTTTACACCGCTTTCGAGGAAGTCATCAATCTTCTCTGACAGATCGAAGACTACTGCAATTGAAAGGATAAGTACAATGGAGAGGAAGAAGGAACTTAGAAATTTCCTAATCACGTAGTAATCAAGGATTTTCAGGCCTAAGAGCCTTATAATCTTGTACTTAATGCCGGTATCATTTTTTCCTTCCATGCAGCGAATGTACCGCTTTTGATTTCATTAAATGCCTGTCTGACCAACCATAGATAAAAAGCCAGGTTATGTACCGTGGCAATCTGCGCACCCAGCATCTCTCCTGATATGATTAAATGACGCAAATAGGCTTTCGAATATTGCGTGTCCACAGCACTTTTCCCACCCGGCTCAATAGGTGAAAAATCATCCATCCATTTCCTGTTCTTGATGTTGATGATCCCATCACGGGTAAAGAGCATCCCATTTCTTCCGTTCCTGGTGGGCATCACACAATCGAACATATCCACACCAAGTGAAATCGCCTCAAGGATGTTGACCGGAGTTCCAACTCCCATTAAATAGCGTGGTCGCTCTTCAGGCAAAATGGCATTCACAACCTCCAGCATGGCATACATCTCCTCTGCAGGTTCTCCCACCGAAAGTCCCCCAATGGCGTTCCCCACCGCTCCCTTTTCTGCCACAAATTCTGCTGACTCTTTCCTCAACTCTGTGAAAACACTACCCTGTACAATGGGGAAAAAACTCTGGGCATGTCCATATAGAGGTTCTGTTTCGGCAAACTGCTTCAATCCCCTCTCAAGCCAATGATTCGTCAGGTCAAGCGATTTTCGTGCATAGGTGAAATCACAAGGCCATGGGGTGCACTCATCAAATGCCATGATGATATCAGCTCCTATGATACGCTGGATATCCACAATGTTCTCAGGAGTAAAGAGGTGTTTGGAGCCATCAATATGGGAGTTGAACCAGGCACCTTCCGGTTTCAGTTTTCGGTTGGCAGCCAGGGAAAACACCTGGTAACCACCACTGTCAGTAAGCATCGAGCGATCCCAGTTCATAAACTTATGCAGTCCGCCGGCACCCTTAATAATATCGAGTCCAGGTCTCAGGTAGAGGTGATACGTATTCCCCAAAATAATTGGAGCATCAATATCCTCCTTTAACTCCCTCTGGTGCACACCTTTCACACTGCCTGCAGTCCCCACCGGCATAAAAATGGGAGTCCGGATTTCAGAATGATCTGTCCTGATTATTCCAGCTCTGGCATGAGTTGCCTTATCCTCGTGTAATATTTCGAATTCCATGAAAACTTGAGTCAGCCAAAGATAAGCAATTGTTGAAAACCTGCTTTTTCTTTTCAACCTCTTGCAGCTAAATTTGCGTGAACATGGACATGTGGGAAATAATTATCGGCACAACGATCCTGGAGTGGGTATTGATGGTACTGTTTGTTTTAGCAATGATCATACAGGCAGGCTACTATTTGTTTGTTTTTAGATGGCTACCTCGATACACCCCAAAACAGAGACGAAAGAGCAATAAGGGAGTCTCGATCATTATATGTGCAAAAAACGAAGAGGAGAACCTGGAACGATGCCTGCCCAGGGTGCTGGAACAGGACTATCCCGAATTTGAGGTGGTGGTGGTCAATGATTGTTCCACAGACAGGACGGAAGATCTGCTTTCAGAAATGTCAGTCCACTATAAGAATCTACGGTACACCTCCATACCAAGCAATGAAAAATTCCTT
>CAZURA010000035.1:0-38237 GCA_964622985.1 uncultured Bacteroides sp.
AGTGTTTATAGGGGTTACAGAGGGGGTATCACTCAGTAACTGTCAAACTCGGGAAGCATTTGAAAATCTGTATTCATTAAGCTGCGGGCAAAACTTGTTAACCAGCCTAGATCTGTCAAATAACCCGAAACTAATGGAGTTAAATTGTTACAGCAATCAATTGACTAGTCTGGATATTACTCAAAATAGTTACCTAGAATCTTTGCGCTGTTATTTCAATGAGCTAGGTGATCTGGATGTTTCAAACAACAAACTACTCGTAGAGATTCTTTGTGATGACAATCCATTAACCGAAATAGATTGCTCAGATCTTTCAAATCTGGAGTATATCAGATGTCACGATACACCCATCACCTCATTAAAGCTGGAACAATGTAGTAGTTTGAAATGGCTGTTATGTCATAACAACTTGACAAGAAGGTATCATCCCCAGTTATCCGTACTCGATCTGTCGGATTGTTTAGCATTGGAAGGATTGGCTTGTTATTACAACCTGTTAACCACACTGGACCTGTCAAATAATCCAAAATTGACAAATCTGAATTGCGAAGGGAATCCACTTGAGAGCCTGAATATTTCTCACAATACTTCCTTGAATAGTCTGGATATAAGTCAAATGCCCACTTTGCAACAGGTTTGTGTCTGGGAACTTCCGTTTCCATTCACAAAAGTTATGACAGACACCACAGGCAGCCCTTATGTATATTTTACAACGAACTGTAATTAATTCTCCCCTATACAACGGTAGTGTTCCTCTTTATGTGTCCGGGTAGTGTTGCTTGAACGAGTCTCTGCCTGTTTGCGTAGTTTTTTAGTTGACAGGAAGAAATGAGATGTTCATCCAAAATATCTGAGGTAATGTTCAAGGAATACATCATACAACCGATAGGCATCTCCTTCCTTAATAATGACTTGTTTCTCCTTTAACGCATTTATTACTGCTTGCATAGTGCCCGGACTGCCGATCTCGGCTTTGGCCATAAACTCCCTGGTAGTTACACCTTCAACCTTTCCAAAGCTTGCAATGGCTTTGGTCGTGCTGAACTGGTGTTTGGTGAGGCGGTGAGGCAACTCGGCATAGAATACCTGCTTCTCTGCGATGAAGTCAAGATAGATCTCTTCAAACTCGTCAATGGTGTCAGGTATCTTTTCCTGTGAATAGATAAGATTGCATATGGCCTGAATGTAATAAGTATGACCATGGCAGAGAGTCAGAACATGAGAAACCAGTGTTTCTGAAATAGCCTTGTTCCCTGTTAGGAAATGCTTCACTATGAACCGATGGTATTGGCTGGTGTCGATCTTCTTCAATTCAATCATCCGGGTAGATTGGTAAAATGGTCTGTCAATAGATGAGAAAATGTCAGAAATCAGATGTTGTTCACTTCCGCTGAAAATGAACCTGATGTTATGATATCTTTGAACCAGGCTTCTGAGTTTTGCCTCCAGGGGCATGCTGTCTGTATATTTCTTTATCTCCTGAAATTCATCAAAGGCAATGATAACCGGTGATGAATTCCCATCCAGGAACTGAAATATCTCCTCCAGCCTGTTAAACCCCTGGTTACGGTCATGATAAATGATATCGACAGAGGGCTTCCCGTCATTGCCAATACTTAAGGAGGCACCAATGGACCTGATAAAATCTGTCAGTTTTTTGCCAAAACTTCTTTTGGAAAAGATTGTGCTCTGAATAACGGCATTGGCGGCCTCATGTATAAACCCGGATAGAGAAGTCGTACCCCACAGATCAACATAGAGACAATCATAACTCTCTTTCAAGTGATTGAAGATATGGTATATCAATGCAGATTTACCTATTCTTCTGATGGCAAAAAGGGTAATATCCTGCTGGTTCCTGATGGATTTGATGATTTTATCAGTCTCCTTTTCCCTGTCACAGAAGTATTCCGGACTTATATACCCTTTTAATAGAAATGGATTCATTTACGTGTTTTGTGTAAATGTAGTTAAATAATTTTAATTACGCAATAAGCGTAATTTATTTTATGCAAACGCATTTATGGTTGTCACGTAGAACAGCAGGCTGTTTTCCAGCGACATTTACTGTGATTTTCCCCTTAACAAACCTGATAAAATACCTGCCGGGCAAACTCACTTTTTGCTGCTACCTCTCCATATTCCCAGGGAGGTGAGATGCATTCCACGCACCAGTGCCCTCCTTTCAATACAGATTGTGGAGTCATGCTGAAGGTATGATCTCGGCAGCATTTCCATATAAGCGAGGTGCCCATATCGCCCTCCCAATCCTTGCTGATCAGTGATCCGCCCCGGAACCGGGCTGCAGTCTGCAGATCATCGATTATGAGTTTCTCCTTGTTTTCATCGTACCCGTGATCCAATCTTTTGAAAGACAGATTATGATCTAGTGATGGCATTTCTTCGCCCCAGCCGGGAATGGAGCTGTATGCATCCATTGATCCGTAAAAGGCATCGATCCTGCCTGTATCCTTCTGCCGGATCCAACCCAGGGTGCCCTCAGGATGGCGGGCCAGTTTCTTTAGCTGACCACAGGTGATCCACTGAATCCAAATACGATAAGGAGGAATGTACTTATTGTACCAGGCCGTAACCTTCAGGTACCAGGGTAGCTTCTTCCAAACCGCTTGCAGGTGATCATCCAGGGATTGGCCTCCTTCCCAGTGATGCAGGTAGTTGTTCAACACCGCTCCGTCTTCATAGAACATCATGTGGAAGTTTTTGAGCGCAAACCACTCCCGCTTCATCACCTTCCGGTAATCAAGTCCCAGCATTTGGTAGACCTTCTGAAGGAATTCCAGGTAGGTGGTTCTGCACTGCATACCACCTGAGGCATTGTAATAACCACCCCAGAAATCGGAACTTCCGGGCACCTTCAGGCAATTGAAGAGCAGACGGCCCGCGTCCCTGGCGGTGATGTTCTCCATAAATGAATTGATGGGCTGGTGGAACATGATGGGATCCTTCAGTGAAAAAAGGTCAGGTATCATGATAAAGGTCTGCCTGATAGAGGCCTTGTGTCTGATTCTGGATTCCATCAATGCAAGCTCTCCCCCGATCTTGGAAAGGGAATAATGATCGTAAACGCTGGGAAGTAACGGATCACCTACCCTGCCCACTTGCACCGGAGGCATCCTATCTCCATACATGGCCACCGATCCGATGTATATCATTCTGATGTGGTCCGGGTTTTCAGCCTCTATGGCTTCTACCAGGGTACTGGTAGCCTCTATATTTACCCTGCGGGCCATTTCCGGATCGCGGTCTGCAGCCGGAGAGATCAATGCCATGGTATGCAGGCACCAGTCAATACCCTGGCAGGCCTCTATGATATCCTCCCTGTTCAATCCATCCCCCCAGACGATCTTAAGTCCCTTTCCCTGAACTGTTCCTTTTCCCTGAATGGGAGAGATATCAGAAAGCTTCTCGTAACGTCTGAATTTCCTTTTGTTCTTCCGGGAAGGACGCAGAAGCAAGACAATGTCATACATGTTCCTGTGCTCCCAAAGCAGTTTAAAGCTCTCAAATCCCATGGATCCTGAGGCCCCTGTAAGCAAAACCACCTGCCGCTCCTCTCCCATTTCTTAACAACTCAGACTTTTATATTTTCACCCCTTCTAACTATCTTATTTTCTGCTTATTAGACGCTGTGTACTAAACGCTACTTCAGCCCCAATTCCTCGCCCTTCTCCAGCAAACGTATCGATTCACTCACCCGTTTATGAATGGTCTCTGCACGTTTGGCCATATTGATCCAGATGTTGTACTGTTTCTGGTGCGATTCGCGCATCTTAAAATAATTATCCCTGGCTTTGGGATGATTTTGAAAGGCGTGCAGCAGGGCACCCGGTAACTGGTCGTTCACTTCCGGTGGGGTAATGCCCTTATCCCACATGCCGCTTTTTTTGCCTGCATCGATGGTTTTCATCCCTGCTTCGGTCATCCTTCCTTCCAGGATCAGACGTTCCACATGCTTCTTATTGTGTTCCGACCAGGTACTGGAGGATTTCCGGGGTGTGAATTTTCGCATGTAGTGATGCTCATCAATGGATTTGAGCAAACTGTCGACCCATCCCCAGCAGAGTGCCTCATCCAGGGCCATCTGGTAATCAAAAGGAACCTCTCCTGCACTCTTCTTCTTAAAGACCAGCCAGATCACCTCCTCCTTGTCATGGTTTTTCTTCAACCACTCCTTCCATCCCTCCAGGCTGTCCACCTGTAGTTTTTTGTAAGGCGAATCACTCATTCCTCAACGAATTATATATGGCCGTATCGCGAAGTGCGTTCCTTGTTATCAGCTGTATCCAGATCCACCCGTTACCCAGCAGGATACCCAGCCAGATCGCAATGGAGGTGAATGAGGTCCCGGTGTGGGGACTCACTACAGAGGGAAGGGTGGCTATGATGGCTGTGAGGAATCCTGTGGAGATCCCTACGATCAGGAGGATCAGATACTCCCTGATCACCAATTTCCGTATTTGCCCTCTTCCGTAACCCACTGCCTTCAGTAAAGCGATCTCCTGTTTTCTTTCCAGGATGCTCCTGGAAATCACCACCACCAGACCAAAGGTGCCTACTAACAATCCCAAAGCTCCCATTACCAGGAAAATGGAAAGGTACGTATTGGTCACCGAATTGAACTCTGCCAGCCTGGCAGCTGACAGCTGCATATCCCATCCCAGATCACGCATTCCGCGATCCACTTCCGAAACAATCACTGCGGTATCGACCCGCTCTCCATCCAGCAGGAAAACATGAGTACCGCTGCTTTCAGGAAACTGTGCCAGAAAATGGTCATTGGATATAATCACATTGCCCTGAAACACCGACGGCGCCAGTCCCCCGATCAACAACAACTCCATGGTCCCTCCGTTGGAGTTCACATAGTGGAGGGTGTCGCCGACTTTAAGTCCCAGACCCCATTTGATCACCGTTTCATCGGCTATGGCCGGGATCAAACCTCCGGGAAGCTCCTGGTTCAGAGAGCTCCATGGTAACTCCTGATTCAGTTGGTCTGTTCGTGTCACAAAGGAAAACCGTCCTTCCAGCATTTCCGGATCTACTCCCATCACCTGTGGAGTAATGATCTTGTTCAGGTTCAGACAGCTGGCATCGTCCCCGGTGGCTTTTCTCAACTGCACAAAGGTGTAATTCTCTTCCAGTCCATATTCAAACCTGACCGCCGGATCATTAAGTTGCTGAAGTACGGGAACTGTAGATTCGGCATAGTAAAGAAAGCCCCCGGTACCACTGGAGAGTTCTTCTGAATTCACAAACAGGTCCTTCCGGTTGCTTCCTGTGGAGATGACCAGGAAGGTGCCAATGGCAAAAAGAATAACAATGCTCAGGCTCCGGGTTTGGTTCCTGAGAGCGTTTTTCCAGCTCAACCCGGAGAGTCGAAAATCGACTGACTCAGGTTGTTGTATCCTTCCCAGGTACCAGATAAAAAAGAGTACTGACGACACCAGCAGCAATCCGCCCGCAGCGAAAAATATGGATGCGTTGATCACCTCAGTCCTCACAAGCTGCGATGCGATCAATCCCAGTCCGGCGATACCTGAAAGGAGCATGGCTATGGCAACTCCTCTCTGAGTGAAAATCCTGGATCTCAAACGCCCTGCATCTTTGCCTTTATGGGCAAAAAAGTGTCTTTTCAACTTTCGCTGTAAGGGAAAAAAGAGAGCCAGGGCAGAGACTGCCAGCGTAATAGTCAGTCCGGTAAGAAGGGTAGCACCGGTCATGTGAATCTGCATCATTTCGGTACGGATCACATCCTTCCACACTCCGTTCAGGGCCTGAAAAACCATCCTGTTGTAGAATACGGCCAGTGCCAGTCCGGCTACTGCTCCCACCAGAGCGATCACCATACTCTCTACAAACATGATGCGCCTGATCTTCTTCACAGGGATACCCAACACCACCAGCGTATACAGCTGTTCTTCCCTACTCTCCACGTTTAACAACAATAAGAGGACTGTTAGAAGAATACCGGCGACCAGCAGGAAGAAGCTGAGTCCTCCAAACAGTTCACTGAAATCGACCCCTTCCCCGGCAGCCGTCAATCCTTTTGTCCGGGTCGCTTCCAAAGAAAATCCGAGAGAGGCAGGGTCTATTCTTTCCAACAGGGCATTCTCCAGTGATCCCGGATCTGTTTCGGCTTCATCGTACCTGAAGGAGGTATAAGTCCCAAACCGGTTCTGCCACATCTCCATTCCCATGGAGAGGGAGACAAAGGCTTTGGGAGTGCCACCGTATTGGTCCCAGTACTCCTCATCCTTGTCGCGAATGCTCTCCAATGAGATCGGAACACCGGTATCCCAGTCCCGGCAGTTCCCTGCATCGGACAATCCCGGCAGGTGAGGCATCAGGGACCGGTCCCCAAATCTCCCTTCCGGATTCACCACTGATTTCACCAGAAAAGTGATGTTCACCTCAGTCAATTCACGAAGCGGTCCCACTTTAAAATAGGTAAGGTCAATGGAATCTCCTGCCTTTACTGAAAGATCCTCTGCCAGCCAGCTATTGATAATGATCTCATGAGAACGAAGCCAGTGATCCGGCAGCGTGGAGACAAAAGAGTATGGGGTAGACCCTCTTTTGGATGAGAACTGATTAACGAAATAGGTCACGATACCGGTCCCGTATCCCGGAACATCCATCAACGGTCCGGTAAGCGCTTCGTCCATAAAGACCCGGTCGCTGGTGATTTCGATAAGACCCCGATCTTCCAGGTGGTCAATGTGAACACCTGCATCCATGGCTGAAAACTGGTTCCTAATGGCTTGGTTTATCTCATCGGAATCCATCTCTGCATCAGCCCTTATCAGCATCACATTGACACCTGCCGGAAAATCCATTAACTCCTGAAGCCGGCTCTGCGACACAAAGACATTGAAAGGTGCGGTCTGGGAGACTTTCAGGTTGAACCTGCCCAGGTGAGACTCCTCAGCAATTCCTGCAATCATCCCCCTGAGCGACACTACGCTTTCAGCATCCGATACAAAGGGCGCATTTAATGGAATCAGGCTGGCCTTCTGTATCCTCAACAACACCTCCTCTCCCACCGTCAGATTCAGTCTGTTGGCCAGATTACGGCTAATGATAATGTTATCTCCTGACAGGGTACCATAGAAGTGATCCAGACCGGCCATTTGATCAAACGAAGGATCGGCTCCCAGCACCTGAACATGGTTGATCCGCTTTTGCCCGCCTTCGGCCACAGCTATTCCTTCCTGCAACAATATGGACGTAACGGGCACCTGAAGCTGATCTCCAACCCTTCCGGTCAGCTCCTTAGTAAAATACCTGTCCCCCGCAGTTAACACATGCGTCACCTGTCCCAAGCGGCCAAAGACGATTTTGTTCAGGCTGAATTCCACCGAGTCACCCACCAGCAATGCACCGGTAAGCACCGCTCCACTTATGGCCACACCCAGGGCCAGCAACAGGTTCTTCTTCCAGTAGTACCGGAGGTTGTTCCATATGAGCCTGGTGATTTTCACTTTAGCTGCAGTTTTCCATTTCGCAGCTCCAGGGTTTTGCCCAAACGTTGCGCCAGATCATTGGAATGAGTAACCACCAATAATGTCAATTGATCTTCCTTATTAAGCTCCAGCAACAGATCGGCCATTTTTGCTACGTTGTCCCTGTCAAGGGCACCCGTAGGCTCATCGGCAAGTAATAGGGAGGGAGAGTTGATCATGGCCCTGACCACTGCTGCACGCTGACACTCACCTCCTGAAAGCTTGCCGGGCAGCTTGTCTTTATAATCCCAGATCCCTACCTGTTTCATAAGTTCCTCTGCCCGATCCAGTTTCCTGCTACGTTCATTTTTATCCCGGTCAACCAGAGCAGGTATCAGGACATTCTCCAGTAAGGTACACTGCGGGAGAAGGTGATGAAACTGAAACACAAAACCCACACGCTCATTCCTGAACCGGTCCATCTCCTGCGTGGAAAACCGGGTAATATCTTCTCCCAGAAACTGAACAGATCCTTCATCAGGGTAATCCAATCCCCCGATCAAATTCAACAGGGTAGTCTTGCCGGAACCTGAAGGTCCCAGGATAGCAATCTGCTCCCCTTCCTGAATTTCCAGGTTCAGATGATCCAATACAGGGCGATAGGTTTGATCGGTCCTATTGCCAAATCCTTTGCTGATGTTCTCCAGTTTCAGAAGCATATTATTTTGGTGTTCAAGGGTTCAATACGGGTGACGGCTCCATTGCACCTACAGCTTCTTTATACACATTCACCATACGTTCGGCCTGAATATCAATGTGAAAATGCTGTATCACTCCTTCCCTGCCTCTTCTGCTCAGGCGATCCAGTTCCTGAGGATCGGATAGGATCTTTTCGAGAGATTGGGCCAGTCGTTCCGGGGTATTGGAGTCATAAATAATTCCACCACCGGCTAATTTTACAATCTCCGGGAAAGCTCCCAGGTTAGGCTGCACCACCGGCACACCGGATACCATACACTCCAGCAGGTAGATCCCGAAGGCTTCTCCGTCCCGGACGGGTACAGATACCACAGAAACTTTTTCCAGGAACTCCCGCAATCCCTGCTCCTCAAATTCTTCATGGAACTCCACCTTATCCATTACACCATGGCTCCTCAGTTTTGCTCTGATCTCAGAAAGGTATTTGCGATCATCTCCGGTGGAACCTCCCGTGATTACCAGCTCCACATCCTCAAATCCCTCTTTCTGATTCAGCAGGATGAAAGCATCCACCAGGATATCGGTGCCGTTTTTATGACACATGCGGGATACATAACCGATCTTTCTTTTCTTTTCACTAACCGGTATAAATGAATAATTGTCCGGATCTACTCCAATATGTACACTCTTGAGTTTCTTATCCGGAATCTCCATTTTTTCCTTCATCTCTTCTGCATAGTAATCACTTACTGAAATAAATGAATGGATGAACTCGGACTTTTTTGACATGAGTTTCCAGACACTATCCCGTGCAGAGGGCTTCATCACATCTACCCAGACATCCTCATCCTGCAGGGAGCAGATGACGGGTACTTTCAACCTCTCGGTTAGTCTGTGAGCAAGTCCCAGCAGCAGCGCATTGGAAAGGTGGATGATATCGGGATTGCAATGTTCGACAATCCAGTCCACCATACGTTCCAACTCTTCCTTCTGTTGACCCTCCTCTCCTAAAAGCATGGAGACTGTCATCTCTTCCAGTCCCTTGGCCCGGGTAGATCCGGCAAATTTAGAGGCCAGCTTAAGCATGGGTTTGGAATTGAGCAAACCATCTACCCACGATGGTGCCTTTCTGAAAATGGGAAAGAGTTGCTTCAGGTAGATGCTGATGGCACCGTAAAAAACAGGAATCTCCCTGCTCAGATCATGCTCATCGGCAAACAAAGGCAGGTACATGGGTATCTTCACTACCCGGTGATCCGATTTTCTCAGGGCCTCCACATACTTCGAGTCCCTCAGACAATTTCCACAATAAAAGCTCCCACCTGATCCGGGAATGATATGCATGATGTTCATAAACTATACTTTATTTTTTTCCAAAACAATACACCCTGCCATCATCTCCAGCTACATAAATACGGTTAGCAACCACAGCTGGATTAGCATTCACGGGTGTGCCCAGCTCATAGGTCCAGTCAGGTTTCCCTGTTTTTCTGTTCAAGAGGAACAGATCTCCTCTCATGTTGGCCACCAGCACTCTGTTCCCAATCACCACTGCCGAGGCATCCACCCGGCTTCCGGTGTTATATTTCCAAACCAGCTTACCGCTCTTTTTGTTCAGGCAATAGAGGTATTTATCCCTGTTTCCTATATACACATGTTCTCCATAGACTGCAGGGGATGCAAGAAACGGAAGATATGCATCTTTGTTCTCAAACACCCAGCTCACCTTTTGTTTCTTCAGATCTACTGCTGAAAACCGGCCGTCATAATCCCCTACCAAAGCATGATCCCCGTCAATGGCTGCCGAGCTGGCAACATAGGTGGAGATCTCCAGGCTCGATTTGGCTTCACCACTCAGGGCATCCACCATATGAAGATATCCATCGCACCCGCCAAATACAGCCATACCCTGGTAGAGGGCACAGGCCCCGTTGATGAAATTATAGGTTTCATATTTCCACAATCCTTTCCCGGTTTCAGGATCGATCCCGTGGACATAATAGTCGTAGCTACCCACCAGGATGACTTTTTTCTTACCACTTTCATAGTAGGTGGGTGATCCCATAATCTGATTCTCGGTCAGGTAAGTCCACTTGATTGCACCCTTATTCAGGTCGATGGCATATAATGCTCCATCCAGGTTTCCAACATAAACCACATTGTTCAATATGAGTGCAGGTGCTTCAATGCTGTTTTCCGTAATGATCTTCCATTTCAGGGTTCCATCGGAATTAATACCATAAAGCTCTCCTTTGGTCGTCCCCACCACAATGATCCCGTTACAAACTACAGGTGCTGCCAGGATCGTACCTTGTGTATTAAAGCTCCAGAGCATGGAGAGTTCGGAGGGCAAGGAAGCATGGCTCACACCGGTCAGTCTGGAATCTCCCCTGAAATTCCCCCAGCAATTGTTCTGTTGTGCTTCCACTGCCGGGAGACCAACAAGGAACTGGAACATTAAAAGCAAAATGTTTGTCCTTATCATATCATGCAGGAGAGTAGGATTTTTTTGAAATAATGATCAAATAGTCTTCCGGGGTAAGTACTCCGATTTCGCTTTTAGAATAGTCTTTCACATTCCGGGTCAGAATCACATCAACGACATTTGATTTCAATGCAGCAAAACTCTGCAGGGCGTCCTCAAAATCCTTAAATCCTGACCGAAGGGCTTGCAAAACCACCTCCTTATCCATCAACAATACATCCATTACCGACATAAGCTGGTTTATCTTTTCGATCACCTTTTCATGCCTGGCTGTCTGTCTGAGCAAATAATAGGTGTTGCTGCAAATTACCGGAGTTACATATCCATGGACATAATCTGAATCACATAAAGAAAAGATCCGCGCTGCCGGTTCGGAGTACGGCTCCCGGTCAAAAAAGAAATCCAGGATTACATCTGTGTCGATAAGAAGGTTTTTCATTTCAGATATTTTTCAGACAATCCCTTTGAGAGTTCCTTCTTATAATCGAAACCGGCCGGAGCTTTGAATGAGCCTCTGAGAGATTTTATCAAGGGGGTGATCTCAATATCGTCCCCTGTTCCCTCCTTTGTAATCATCTTTAAATAATTCTCAATGATATCCGAGAGGCTTCGCCCTTTCTCCTTTGCATACAATTTTGCCCTCTCAATAATCTCCCTTTCAATAGTCAGGGTGAGTTTTGTATTCATAACACGTTTTTTTTTAAAATTATTTACACGTGTAAAGTTACATAATTATTCAACCCCGTGCAATATTCTTCATATTTATACGTGTATTTCTTTAACATTGCTACATTTCCCTTTCTACTTTTCCCTTTCACCTTTCATACTTATAGCCCCCGTAGGGCAGGCCAGGGCTACTTTTGTGGCCGCTTTCTGTAATCCCCTTTCCAGGGTCTCATTGAACGGGATCCCTACTACTACATCAAATCCCCTGCCAATAAAGGTAAGTCCCAAATCCTCTTTGTACTTCTCCGCAATGCGAACACAAATTCCGCACTTTATACACTTGGACGGTTCGTAAATAATCTGGTCGTGCTGATCCAGTTTCCTGAACAACACTCTCTCCTCGGATTTGAACCTTCTCTGATCTGCCCGGTAGCTATCGGAGTAGATCCGCAACCTGCAATTTTTCAGGTCCCTGCAATCGCAATGCAGGCAGCGCTTTGCCTCCTCCATCACCTGGTCCGGCGTAAAGCCATCACCTATTACTTCCGGCTCCAATCTTACTCCTCTGTATGACTCCTTGAGGTACTCCTCATTTTCAGCCGGATGCAATTTACCGAAACGTGAATTAAACAGGAAGCGTTCACCTGTTGCAGGTAATCCGTTTAGAAACTGGTCCACACTGAATGTAACCTCTTTGCCCTGACCCAGGGCTCTTATGGCCAGCTTTGATGGTTTTAACGCACTGCCCACCACAAATATGTTAGCATCTTCCACCCTGTAAGATCCTCTGTCCGCATCCACCCCTTTGGGATGCATAGGAAGGCCCCACTCCGAGATGCCACTGTCGCCCTTTCCTGTGGCCACAACTACAGCATCACAAGTTTGCCTTAGCTCCTGAAACAGGGATGCATCTACCGCTTTGCCCAGATTGAATTCCACCCCGGTCCGTTCGATCAACCGGATTTCATCCTCCAGTACGCTGGCTGGCAGTGCTTCCTCCGGGACTTCCTTGCAAAGGCTTCCTCCCGCTCTCTCGTTCCGGTCGATTACCGTACACTGGTGACCCATAAGCGACAGGTGATAGGCTGCTGCCAGTCCGGCCGGTCCGGCTCCGATAATGGTAACCTTTTTACCGCTGGTTTCAGCTCTTTCCGGTTCCCAGGGAAGATCGTTCTCAAGATCCTGATCACCTGCAAACCGCTTCAGCAGACATATGGATACTGCTCCGTCAATAGGTTTCCTTCGGCATGCTCCCTCACAGGGAGCCGGACAGATCCTTCCCAGTACTGAGGGCAATGCTATATCCTTCCTGACCACCTTCAGGGCTTCTGTAAACTTTCCGGTCGCGAGTAAACGATTCATCAGAGGGATATCCATATGAGCCGGGCAGGTGATCTGACAGGGGGCTTCACAGTCGCCCACATGCTCACTGAGTAACAATTCAAGAGCCAACTTTCTGGCCTCCTGAACCTCTTCATCCATGGTAATGATATCCATGCCCTCTTCCACCTTCCTCGAGCAGGAGGGAATGATCTTCCCCTCTTTTCGCTCTTTCACAACACAAACCATGCAGGAGGTGAAGTGTTCCTCATTCTTCAGGTAACACATGGAAGGAACCTCAATACCCTCCCCCCTGATCACTTCCATCAGAACAGCATCTGGTCGTGCCTCAACTTCTTTTTGATCGATTTTCAACTTTACCATGAAATCGAATATAATTACCTGGTGATCACTGCATCTTCAGGGCACACCTGTCTGCAACCGTCACACTTAATACACAGTTCATTATCCACTTCGTGTTTCTCATGAGGTTTGAAAGCTATTGCATCCACAGGACAATCCTGGGCGCAAAGTGTACATCCCACGCAATCATCCGTAATTTCATACTTTATTAACTCTTTACATCTGCCAGCCGGGCACTCTCCCCGGATATGCGCTTCATACTCCTCCCTGAAATACTCGAGGGTGGACAGGATAGGATTGGGAGCCGTTCGGCACAAACCACAAAGACTCCCCTTTTTGGTCCACTGCGCCAGTTGCTCCAGCTCCTCCAGGTCTTTCTCATTCCCCTTTCCCCGGGTAATCCTTTCCATTATCTCCAGCATTCGTTTGGTCCCAATGCGACCAAAACTGCACTTACCACATGCCTCGCTCTGGGTAAATGTGAGGAAATAGAGCGCAATATCGACCATACAATCCCGGTCATCCAGCACTACCAGTCCCCCCGAGCCCATCATGGCACCCACTTCATGTAGCGATTCAAAATCGATGGGGGTATCCGATTTCCACGCAGGCACACATCCCCCTGAGGGACCGCCAATCTGAACCGCCTTGAACGTATGGCCACCGGCCACACCGCCTCCAATCTCCTCCACCACTTCTTTAATCGTCATCCCCATGGGCACTTCAATGAGTCCCCCTCTGGCCACTTTACCTGCCAGTGCGAAGACCTTGGTACCCCTGGATGATCCGGTCCCTATTTGGCTAAATGCTGCTGCACTGTTCTTCAGAATGTAAGAGATTTGTGCGAAAGTCTCCGTATTATTCACCAGGGTAGGTTTCCCCCATAATCCGGACTCGGCAGGAAACGGTGGCCGGATTCGGGGAAATCCTCTTTTTCCTTCGATGGACTCCATCAGGGCCGTCTCCTCACCACAGACAAAGGCACCTGCTCCCTGGTACACAGAAAGGTCAAAATCGAATCCGGTTCCCATGATGTTTCTTCCCAGATACCCTTTGTCGCGGCATATCTCCAGCGCCTGAAGTATTCGATTCACCGCCAGCGGATATTCTGCTCTTATGTATAAAATACCCTGTGGAGCACCCACAGCATACCCGGCAGCGATCATCCCTTCTAAGATCCGGTAGGGATAGGATTCCAGCAACATCCGGTCCATGAATGCACCCGGATCGCCCTCATCACCATTACAGATGATATATTTTATATCGCTTTTGGCGGAAGCTACAAGCTTCCATTTCTGACCCGTGGGAAATCCGGCTCCACCCCTTCCCCGTATATTACTCTCCGTGATCTCCTGGATCACCTCTTCCGGAGTCATCTCTTTCAGCACCCGGGATAATCCCTTAAATCCTCCCCGATGCACATACTCCTCAATATCAATAGGATTAATAATTCCTCTGAATTCAGTGGCTACAGGTATCTGTTTTCCCAGAAAAGAGGATACATGCTTCTCCCTCACATCAAGTGAATACCGATCGACTCCCATCCAGCGGCTATCGTCCCTTATGGCGTCTGCAGCCTGCAATAATTTGTTCGTGATCTTTTTCAGAAATCCCCGAGGCTGAAAATGCTGTTCCACGATTTGCTCCACATCGGCAGCCTTCACCTGCGAGTAGAGGGTGGTCTCCCCTTCCACAGGCACGATCTCCACCAGCGGTACCTGGTGGCACATCCCCACACACCCAACATGTTTCAGTTTCACATTCAAGCCATTCCTGTCGATGGTATCTTTAACCGTATCCCTGATCTCATCGCTCCCGCTGGCCACACAGCATGATCCCAATCCGATCCTGATCTCACCCTGGACCTCTGTTCCATCTGCATATTTGTACTGTTTCTTACCCGAATCTTCTTTCTGACTCTCAAAATCTGATAAAATGGACCCTACCTGTGAAGTGGAAACATGTCCATAAGTGGTCCGGTCAATCTGTACCACGGGCGCCAGTGTGCAACATCCCAGACAATTGACTTTTTCAATGGTATAGGTTCCAGAAGCTGAGGTATCTTCTCCGTCTCCCAATCCAAGTTCCCGCTTCATTGCATCATACACCTGTTCGGAACCTTTCACATGACAGGCTGTGCCTACACACACCTTAATCATATGCCGGCCCGCGGGGGTGAATCTGAACTGTGAGTAGAAGCTGGCCACTCCCAGCATCTGTCCAGGAGTAATCTCCGTAATCTCACATACCTTTCTCATGGCCTCCTCAGGCAGATAATTATACCGGGCCTGAATGGCCTGAAGAATAGGAATAACCAACCGCTGCTGTGTACCTATCTCCTCAACAATTCCTTCTATGTCCTTAAGATCCACTTCCACACTCTCACACTTTCTATCTGTCTATCTTTCTAATTTCTTCTCTGGCTTTCTGAGCACTTTGCTCTTTGCTCTTTGCACTAATTACTAATACAATACAGGTTTTCAGTCCCCCTGAGGTAAATCACTCCATCAGCAAAAGCCGGAAGGGCAAATCCTCCTTCACCCAGCACCGGCTCTCCAATCACCGTACCGGTTCTATCTGCTTTAACGATATGCATGATTCCTCCGGTATCTATAATATAGAGTTTGCCATCAGCGATCATTGGCGACGAGTAGAATTCATGGTCGAATTCTTTCTCCCACAGCTTCTCACCTGTTTTTGCATCATAGCATACCAGCACTCCGTAACTGGTGGCCAGGTAAAACAACCCATTGTGGGCTACCGGGCTGGCCACTTCAGAGAGGTACTCGTCATCTTCCCAGGTGAAAGATGCACCGGGTTCGGGTTTAATAGCCACCGTCCTTGCATACTCCTGGGTGGCATAGACCAATCCGTTCTCAAAAGCAACAGAGGGGCCCACCTCACCCATCATGGCCTCCACTTTCCAAACCTCTTCCCCTGTATCGAGATCGTGACCGGAGACATAAGGATCCGCTGAGGTGACTATCTGTATCCTTCCGTTCACATCAATGAGCACGGGAGAAGACCAGGAGATCTGTACAGGCCGATCCACATCCCAAATCGTTTCACCGGTTTCTGTATTCAACGTCAGCATCCGGCCTTTGGAACCCGTATCATATTGTACCACCAGCTTTGTTCCCCAAACCTGCAGGGAGGAGGAGTGGCCGTAATGGTTACTGGGGACCCCCAGGTTTCGGCCCCAGACCTTATTCCCATTAAGATCGAATGCAATCACATCGCCGGTGGCAAAAATCGCATAAACCCGGTTCCCGTCCACCGCCATGGTAGGTGCTGCCAGTCCGGTATCGTCACTTACCCTGGGTGGGGAGGCAGGAGAACCCGGTATATCTTTCACTTCCCTTTCCCAGAGGAGCTGACCGGTGTGACGACTGTAGCAAGCCACTACTCTGGACTGACTGTCACCTCCTGATATAAACAGCTTATCTCCCCAGATTACCGGTGAATTATAACCGGGCTTTGAGAAGGCTACTTTCCATTTGACATGCTCTCCGGTGGATCCGTTCCATTGCACAGGAATGTTCTTATGATAGGAGACTCCATGCCCCATATAGCCGCGAAAAGTGGCATGATTCTTTTTAAAATCCTCCGGATTGAAAGTGACTGATGAGCTGCTGACCTGGGTAGATTCAGAGGTTGCTTCAGAAGGAGATTCCGGAGTATCCTGCTGATCCATTGCGATTCCTTCTGATGCGGCCGCAACCGAAACGGAATCTGTACGGGCATCTTCTGCAGAAGGAGATTCTTCGGATGGAAAGAGCTCGATCACCTCCACATCACTTTCGGGTTGATCAGCCTCCAGAGTCACTCCCATGGCCTGATACTCCTTCAGATAATCATTATTTAGGTAAGCGGATAAAAGCGCCAAACCGAGTACCAATCCCCCGATCAAGAACAACCAATATTGCGCGTTGGCCCGTGCCCTGAGGAGTTCTTCTGTAACCTCTTCAGGTTTCTCAATCTTTGCTCTAAGGTCTGTATATATTTTCAGGGATACGGCTAAGATGATCCCACTGATCAATAACAGGTAACTTCCGGTCTTCACCTGCCACTGGCTGGTGAAGTACGCCTTTCTGGCCAGCAGATCGAAACTGCGAATCTCCTCTTTCAGCTCTTCGTTATTTGGCTCCTGTGACAATCGTTCCACCAATACCTCTATGGTGGCACTCTCCAGAGGCTCATGCTGCTTCATATGCCAGAAGTTCAATATAAGCAGCAAGGCTACCATCCCGCAAAAGATGCCTGAAACCAGGGCCGCCCGGTAAGCCAGTTTTATTTTAGTTTCTCGGTCCATACGACTTTTACCTTTTATCTTTTACCTTTCTACCTGGAATACTCTCCACCGGACAATAATCCATACATCTGCCACAACTGTAACAATCTCCCTTATGCGGTTCATACTCCTCTTTCCTTCTGAAAACCACCTGGTTCATTAACGTGATTCCCAGAACCAGTCCTACAAATCCTCCCAGTACCCATCCTCCCTTGTTAAACTTCCCTCTTATGGCAGAGGCCTCTTCCACCAGTTGTTCAAAAGTATCTCCAGACTCCAGGAATGCCTGTATATCCAGATTATCCTCATCCTCCTTCAGCTCCGGATGGGTGATCATCAATTCTGCCAGGTAGACATCGGGATGAATGCGACTCAGGTAGACGTGGGATTTTGATCCGATCCAACCTCCCAGCAAAGTCAGCACGGGAATCAGTCCCACATAGAGGATAAATCTCCTGAGATGCTTTCTGGATACTTCCGGATTTCTGTATTCCTGATCCACAGGGATTTCAATAGCATCAAAAGGGCATGAATCTTTACACAATTTGCACTTAATGCATTCGGTAGGTGTGATGGTAAGGTGCCACTTTGAGAACCTGGACAACCAACCCAAAATTACCCCATATGGACAGAACACCCGGCAGTAAGGACGGGCGTAAAACATGCCCAGCAGGAGAAAAGTAATTCCCAGAAAAATCATCAGGAAGGGGCCGTCCATTCTGAAGATACTCACAAAGGGATCGTAACGGCAAATGATAAAGTCGCTTCCTGTTGCTGCAAAGAGGACAGAGAGGCCCAGGTAGATGACCGGAATGAATCCCAGCATCTTCCGGATCCAGCTGGGGATGGAAACCGGGCTGATCACCAGCAGATCCTGGATGGCACCAAGAGGACAGGCGGCTGCGCAAAATGTCCTCCCAAAAAACAGTGCGAACAGCAAGGGTAATATGAAAAAGAGCAGGGCCGTAAGTGAGATGGCATAGGTGGGATCAAATATTGAGAGGGCCACATTCTGAATAGCTCCTATGGAACATATACATCCATCACGGTAAAATCCAAAGTAAATGAGTGAGAAGATGGAGAGCCACAACAACCCCCTTCGGGATCTTCTCCAGATGGCCAGCCAGGATGCCAGTGAAAGCACGGCCAACAAGACCAGCACATCGAAGTATTCCAGGGCGATGGTCCTGGGTTCGGGTGTGGTAGGACTGGGCTGTACATATCCCGATTCAAATTCGGGCTTGGGGAACCGCTGTTGTGCGTTCATCAGGTTCACCGACAACAGGGAGAGCAGAGTTAAAACAAAGGTCAGGTTTACAATCTTCTTCAGCATACTATCCTTCCTCCCCGCTGGTAAAATCCCCTTTAATGACATAGGGTTCATGGATTGGCGCCCTGTTAATGGCATCTGACGGACACATGCGTGCAATGGAACACTGATTGCAGTTAAGACAAAGATCATGCCTGATCTGTAGTTGAAGTGATCCATTTCCGAATGCCGAGCAGCCCTTCACACATTTGGCACAGCCAATGCAAAGCTCCTCATCAATGATATACTCGAAGTAGGGTTCTTCAATAAACCGACGCTGTATAGCGGCCGTTGGGCAGAGCTGATTCTCAGCCCCGGTCTCCAGCTTGGCCCCGGGTTTGAAATAGCCTCCGCACAGGTCGCAATACCCGCAAAGGTCATAGGCATGAACACACTTCACTGCAGATTCTGATTTCACACATTCAGTAGCACAACGCCCGCACTGGGTACATTTAAAAGGATCGATCTGCCAGACATAATCCTTCCCGGTTGACGAGCGGGCCAATGCCAATGCTCCGGTCCCCACAACTGTCAGCCCCAGGGTTACCCGTACCCCATTGTTAATAAACTCCCTTCGGGATTGTCTTTTATCCTTTTTCGCCATGATCACGTTCTAATTCTGCTTCAGGTAATTCACACTTCTTTATCTTCATGCAGGACCTGCATTGAAAGCTATTCGTACAACCTGGATCCAGGGCCACCTGTCTCCGGTAGACCAGTACTCCTGACAATACTCCCAGCGCTCCCACCATTCCACCCCGGACTACACTGCTAATATATTCTCTTCTGTTCATGATCTCTTCAGGATTGACTCTTTTTAGGTTCAAATACTCTTACCACATTCCGGTCAAAATCGAGAGCATATACATGGTTTAACTCATCGACGCACACCTCTGGCGCCTTCCCTTCCTCCTTAAAAAGATCGGGACCAGCTACCACACTTTCCAGTTTACCAGACTGATCGTATATCTTGATACGCACCAGACCTTTTTCACTTGTAACAAACGATCCATCCTGCCTCACTGTTATTTCAGCCGGATTACAACAACCCAGGAATCCTTCAATTTCCAGGGAACTGTTCTGCCAGAACCCCCTCATCTGACCCTCATCTGTATAGTTCTCAATGGCGTGTTTACCCGGATTTACTACCCAGATTTCGCCGTAGCTGTTAACCACAACATCAAAATTGGGGCTGGGAATAATGAATCCGTGTCCCGCTTCTGTTTCTGCCTTTCCTTCAAAATCACTGACGATCTCACCATCGTTTTTATAGATCACAACCCTCCTGTTGCCTGCATCGGCCACATACACATGATCGCCTTTCACTGCCACAGAAGTGATTACAGTACGCTCTCCCAGGTCTGGCCACACCTGCAACAAAGATCCCTGGTAATCATATTTGGCAATCATCGTCTGATATCCGATATAGATTGACTCATTATCCATGGCTATTGAGGTAGGATCCGGTAAAATCTTATAATGTGCCTCCGGTACACCCCCTGTTGAGATAACCACTAGTGAAGAGTCACCTGTCAGGAACAGACGGTTATTATGGTACCCGATAGCTGTGGCTGTCATCTGACCCAGCGAAAAGTTCCTGGTCTCTTTGTGCGAGATCATCTCTTCGTCCACTTTTTTATATTGTTCAACCTCCAGGGCATAAGGATTGCTTCCTCTTCTGTCGGGCCTGTTATTGATGAAATCGACTACGATTACTGTCAGGATCACAACTACAATAACCAGTACTACGATGGTTAAACTTCTCTTTTTCATAGGCTCTCCTTTCTCATTTCAGATTGGTCTACTGTCTCTCCACAGCCAAATCGAGACATACCATTGTTTTTGAATCCCGCATCACCAGATATCCGTCTGCTATGGCCAAAGGGCCCCAGGCATCGTGTCCTTCCAATACCCGGTAGCTGTCCAGTTCAATATACTCCCTGGTGCTGGGCCTGGCAATGGTAAGTGTACCGTCATCACTAACAATGAAGAGTTTATTGTCTGCAATCAAATAGGGTCCTAGTCCGAACCGCTTATCCTGTCCGCTGGACCATACTACTTCGGTAAAATCATCGGGATGAACACAGATGAGCTGATTTCTAAAGGGACCGGCATCTTTTGGAAGTATTCCCAGATAATAGCCATTAAATTCAACGGGGGTCTGTTGCTCGCAGGCCAGTCCCTCCTTGGGGGAATACTCATCAATCAATTCCACGTTGAATTGGCCGGAAGATCCTGATACCTGCAGGACCATGCTTCCGGCTCCATACCCGCCAGTGAGGAACACTTTCCCATCAGGCAAACAAACTGGTGAAGGAGCTACTACCTGATGATTCCAGGCAGTTGAATACCAGAGTATCTCCCCCGCCTGATCGCCCTCGGCCGCCACAGCAAATACTGCTCCGTATGCACTATACACATACATTTTAGTCCCTCCGAACACCCAGGGCATAATGGAAGAGTGCGACATTTTCCATCCCATATCGTTGGGAGTTTCCCATAACACGTTACCACTCTCCAAATCGATGGCCACTAAAAGTGAAGTGCCTCCAACGGCAATGACCGCTTTTCCTTCATCTATCAGGGAGCACTGACCTGTGTACCAGAGTGGAATCTCTGATTGGTACTCTTTCTCCACATTGAGGCCCCAAATGAACTCACCATCCTCTCTGCGAACGCACATGACATGGCTCCTGGGACCGATGGTCACTATGTAATTCCCGGTGACAGCAGGTACAGTCCGGGACATTCCATGATTTCTTTTCAGATTGATGTGGTAACCTCTTTTCCACAGCTCTTTTCCATCCACCAGGGAGAAACAACGCAGCAGGTCTGCACGCTCCTCCTCATCGTAATCCATCACGTATACAGCACCTTTATAAATGGTGGCTCCGGCATGGCCTTCGCCCAGTTCCGCTTTCCATTTAACCACCGGACCTTCTGCGGGAAACGATTCTATCAGGGAGATTCCTGAACGGCTGATGTTATCAAAATGGGCTCCCCTGAACCTGGGCCAGGTCTCCTCCAAGCTGGTCTCCAGAGTGCCCATGGCCTCAAAGTAGGCGCCAATCTCGATATCAGCCACAACACCTCCGGTACCCCGGTTATCGAGCCCGGGCTGGGTCGTAACGAATTCATCCACAGGGTCTTTTGCCAGCCACCACCCCAGGGAGATCAAACCAACCAGAACCAGCAAACCGGTCGCAATATTTGTAGTATCCAACTTCACCCTTAACCTGCTATATTGTATACAAAAAGCACCTCTCCATGTCTGATAAAAAGTTTCTTGTCGAATATGGACATATGAGCCCAATAGGGTCCGGATCCATCCTCCACCCTGAACGAACTGATCAGTTTAAATCCTTCCGGATCAGGTTCCACCAATCCTACATGTCCCCGTTTCTCTTCAAACAAGTATAGCAGTCCGTCTGCATAGATGACAGAACCCTTATTGTGCCATTTTTCCTCATATATCACTTCACCACTCTCCCATTCCTGACACACCCAGTTTCCATTCCCGTTGTTGATCCAGTTAGATCCGTACATATAGCCATCCACCAACACTATACCTCCATGGTGGGTATCCAATGTAGCATTGCTCCATTTCAGTTCAGCTTCGCTTCCATCGGGTGAAAGTTTCAACATCAATCCATCCACATCGTATCCACTGGTGGTGAATATCTCGCCATTATGGTACAGAGGAGTATTGGTATTGTTTCTCCGGTTCTTTTCACCAGAATGCCCGGTTTTGATATCAAAGCTCCATATCACCTCTCCATCATCAGGGTCCACTGCAATCAGATCTTTGTCGGAAGTGGCCAGGATCATTTCTCTTCCTTTGTGATCTATCACCAGAGGCGAAACATAGGACCTTACTCCACCCCGGGATTCAGTTTCCCATAACAACGATCCGTCTTTTTTATCCAGAGCCACCATCGCTGTCCGGGCACCTATTGGGGAAGAGATCACAGCCAGATCTGTCAACAACAGCGATTCTGCCATCCCCCATCGATGGAACTCGCCTTCGTATTCTTCATGGGTGTTCACCTCCCAAATGATCTCCCCCGACTCTGTGTCTATACATACTACAGTACCCAGTCCACCCATGATGTAGAGATGACCCTTTTCTATGGTTGGGGTGCTTCTGGTTTCAGGAAATGATTTACTCCAGGCCTTCCCGTAGATTGTTTCCCAGAGAATATTACCCTTCAGATCGAGCTTGGTAACCACATCCACACTATCCCTTTTACCACTGATAAACACCATTCCCTCATAGAACACCGGAGTGGAATAGCCCTTCCCCAGCCCATCTTTTTTTAATATCAATGACGGTCCTTTATCAGGCCACTCTTTCAGTAATCCTTTATCGGGATACTTCCCATCCCTGTTGGCTCCCCTCCACTGTACCTCCTGGGCATGAACCAGAGATATCAGTAAGAGTATGAGCATTAATCCTGTAAACACCTTTCTCCATTCCATCGCACAAAATATCTAAACAATAACCTTTCCCTGAGCACTAAGCACTAAGCGCTGAGCACTAAGCACTTAGAGCTAACTGTCAACTTTTAAACTATATCCTACCAGGACCTCTCCATGCCTGACCAGCAACATCTGATTGTATATGGCTGGCCTGGACCAATAGGGTCCCTTCCCTTCTGTGATCCTGAACGAGCTGACCACCTTGAATTCTTCCGGATCCGCCTTAACAATAGCCATATGCCCTCGTTTCTCTTCCAGACAGTAGAGCAGCCCATCGGCATAAATAACCGGGCCTTTGTTGTGGAAATCTCCAATCCATACGATTTCGCCCGTACGCCAGTTCATACACACCCACTTGCCACTATTTCTTCCCGTGTAATTGGAGCCGTATGCAAAACCATCGACCACTACCACTCCATGGTTCTGGTTATCGAAAGTACGGTCTTTGAACTTCTCTGAAACAGATCTTCCATCGGGTGCAATTTCCAGCATTACCGACTCGACGTCCCAGCCATTGGAAATCCACAGGCAGCTGTCCTGGTAAACGGGGGTGTTGGCCAGAATTGTGGTATTCTGATCCTGCTCATCCAGTACATTATAGTGATACTTCCAGAGAATCTCCCCCGATTCCGGATCTACACCCAGCATATGTGTCTGTGTGGCCGTGAGGATATACCTTTCCCCACAGTGTTCGATGACAACCGGAGAGAGATTGGAGCGGTGAGCTTCAAGGGATCCGGATTTCCAGATCAATTTACCGGTCATTTTATCCAGAGCAATCACTGTGGTGGTATCTCCTCCCGGGGTGGTAATCAACATATCGTCCACCAGGAGTATCGATTCAGAAACCCCAAACATATCCCAGTTACTGCCGTACTTTTGATGTATGTCCTCCTCCCATATCACCTCACCGGTCTTCGCATGGAAGCAGACCAGATGATCCATCCCGGTTATCACATAGAGCCTGTCACCATCAACCGTAGGTGTACACCTTGCATCTGGAAATGATTTGTTCCAGCTTCTGCCATAGGGTTTCTGCCAGAGTACATTCCCCGTCAGGTCCAGTGCTGTCAGAACTTCCAGGGTATCCTTCGTTCCAGTGACATAGATCATATCATCCGTAGCCACACTGGACGAGTAACCTCTGCCGAGATCTTCGGCTACGAAAAGCACTTCTGGTCCCTTCTCCGGCCACTCTTTCATTAATCCGGAATCGGGAAATTTACCATCTCTCTTAGGGCCTCGCCACTGTGCATCTTGTGCACACAATGAAGGCATTGTCGCAGTAACGACGAATGCCGCAACTATAATCTCAATTAATCTCCTCTTTTTCACTTTATTTTGCTTCATTAACTTTTCACGTTATAAGCTATCATTGCGTTCCCGTGCCGCACGTAAAGCACACCATCATGAATCATAGGCTGTGCCTGATGGAGACCGGAGCCATGACTTACTTTTGTTTTGCTGATCACTTTTAGTTCCTCCGGATCTGGTTTGACAAGCGCCAGTTCGCCCTTGTAGGTGTACAGGTAAAGCATTCCATCAGCGTATACCGATCTTCCGGGTGCAAGATCCTTAGATACAAACATCTCTTCTCCTGTCTCCCAGTCAGCACATCTCCAGGT
This sequence comes from uncultured Bacteroides sp., assembly GCA_964622985.1. Classification (GTDB taxonomy): domain Bacteria; phylum Bacteroidota; class Bacteroidia; order Bacteroidales. The sequence goes on from CAZURA010000035.1 coordinate 24,701, forward strand.
TAACGGCTGATAATCGCTGAATGAATCAAAAATATACCCTTCGACCAAAATGGCAGAAACCAAATAATCACATACCTGGTTCGCCCATTCCTCAGACACTGAATTCCCATCTTCACTGAGTTTCAATTTTCCTCCACCCAATTCATTTCCATTGGGATAATAGAGATTGCCTTCACTATAAAGAGGTGACCACAAATACACGGAATATTCATTGGGTGTATCCATAGACCATAACAACTCACCATTGGCGGCATCAATTCCGAGAAGATGTGACGCTGTATAGGTAGTCAACAACATTCTGCCATTATGTTCAAACAGCAACGGTGTGCAATAGGCAGATAGCTCTCCCTCACCTTTGCAACTCCAAAAGATCTCTCCAGTGTGCCGGTTCAATGCAACAACATTGTGTTCCTTTCCACCTGGAGTGGCATAGATGATCTCGCCATCAACTACCGGAGCTTCATTGATACCCCAGAATATATTCGCCCCATCAAAGTCGGAGAAGTACTCTTTGCTCCAGATAATCGTTCCATCTTCAGTGCTGAAACAGATGAGTTTACCACGACCAGTAACCAGGTAAACCTTATCACCAGCGATAGTCGGTGATCCCCTCGTCCCTCTGTAACTGCCGGTCCACTCAAGTCCGTAGGGGACCTTGTAAACAAGCTCACCTCCTAAATTGAGTTTATACAGGTAACCTGTACTATCGACCATCCCTGTTGTATAAAGATCACCGTTTTGTATTACAGCAGATGAGAAACCGATTCCAAGACTATCATAGGTCCACAAGATCTCAGGACCCTGGTCCGGCCATTGCTTCAGCAAACCGGAATCCGGATAGTGCCCATTAGCATTAGGCCCCAACCACCGGGTTGGAACCTGGGAAGATTCCTTAGTCAGACAACTGACTACTATGAAAGGCACAAGGAACAGGACCATCAGCCTTACATAGATACTTATTCTGAAGTAGTGTTTATCCAAAATATCCTTCTTAAACTATAGCTAATTAACTGAGCACTAAGCACTACCTGACTCTGTACGCTACGAGTGCTTTCCCATGCCTCAGATAGAGCACCCCATTCCGGATCATGGGATGAGCCCAATGTTGTTCTGAACCGAAGGTGACTTTTGTCTTGCTCACCACATTAAATCCGGAGGGAGTAGCTTTAACCAAAGCAAGTTCTCCTCGTTCACTGTAGCAATAAAGCATTCCATCGGCATAAATAACCACACCCTTGGCAATGTCAGTAGCTTGGTACATCACCTTCCCGGTTTTCCAGTTCAGGCACTGCCACTGCCTGTTCTGGTCTCCCGATCCGTAAATGTAACCATCCACTAAAACAGCTCCTCCCATCCGGCTGTCCATAGTGGAAGTCTTCCACACTTGCTCAATTGAATTTCCGTCTTCACTCAGCTCAAGCATGCCACCACCCTGTCCGTAACCACTGAAATAATAGAGGTATCCATTTTTGTAAATGGGAGTATTTGCATGTACCGACCATCTGTTAGGCTGGTGATGTTTCCAGAGCAGTTTACCGGTTGCGGCATCCAGCCCCATGAGATATGATTCAGTATGGGTTGCCAGGATCTTTCTTCCGTTGTGCACAAACAGCAAAGGAGTGCAATAGGCCGTCAGCTCACCTGTACCGGGACTATTCCAGATCAGATCACCGGAATGCCTGTCCAGTGCCACCATATTGTTTTTCTTTCCACCGGGTGTTACATACATGATATCCCCATCGACCACAGGTGTCTCATTCACACCCCACTTTATATTACTGCTGTTAAACTCTTTAAAAAGATTTTTGATCCATACGATCCTACCGTCGCTTTCATTGAAACATACCAGTTTCCCATGCCCACTAACCACATAGACCTTCTCACCTGCAATTACCGGTGTGCCTCTGGTTCCATACCAGCTCTCAGTAAACTCAGGACCATAGGACTTCTTATATATAAGATTACCCTTCAAGTCCAGCTTAAAAAGGTATCCCTTCCCTTCGATCATACCAGTTGTATAGACATAATCCCTGGCTATAGCCGCTGAAGAATGTCCCTGTCCCAGTTCTTCAAAAGTCCATAGTATTTCAGGTCCGGAAGTAGGCCAGCTCTTCAATAATCCGGTCTCCGGGTACTTGCCATCACCTTCGGGTCCCCGCCATCGCGTAGGCTCCTCTGCCTGAACATTGAGAAAAAGAGCTGAAACCAGCACCATATGTATTACTCTAACCATAATATTTCTTTTATATATAACACATTGTAATCAATCAAAAATAACATTAATCACTTTCATAGTACGGAATCCAGAGCAGTGTATGAATTATTCAGAATGAATCTAATCTTCACTTTAAACCTCACCTTAAACAACTGCATCTGATCCATTTAAGATCTCCGGACAACTAATGCATATTACTTAATTATGCATTTTTTTTAAGAAGTTTGGATAATAAGCTTTAAAGATTATATATTTGGCGTCTAATCATTTTTCCTAATAAACCCTAATTATCCGGAAAAAACTTATTTAGATTGAAATGACGATAAAGGCACATTACGCTGTTATCGCAGGAGAACTCGCCCCTGGTGCAAGGGTATCGGACGCACAGTACAGCAAGATTCCTGATCTGATCAGGGCTTCTTTCCAGGCTGTCAACCGGCTGGTACCTGAAGCTGGAAAGCTCAAATATGAGATCATCAGGATGGATGAGTTTTTAGCTTTGTCAGATTCTCCCACAAACTCCATTCGATCTGTGATCATGCTTTTCAGCGCTTTCCGCTTCCTCTCCTATAAAGAGCTGGCAGAGAGACTTGAATTGAGAATTTGTGAAGGGATCGGTCCTGTTGAATTTGCCCAGGATCACTTAAGGGAATCAGATGGAACCGCGTTCAGAACTGCGACTTCAGGAATCGGTAAGATGAAACGGAACCAACGTTTACGCATCATTAGCCCGGAGAAATCATTAAATGCCGAATTTGATCTTACCTGCAGTTTTATGGATATTATGATCCATGACTGGTCGGACGAACAAGCCGAGGCTTTGTTCCTCAACCTCACAGGTAAGAATCAGATGGAGATAAGTAAACTGCTGGGCATCTCACAACCAGCAGTGAACCGGAGGCTCAAAGCAGCTCATTTTGATACCGTCAATAAATTCATAAACCGTTTCGAACACCTGATTGAGAAATCTGATCACTGATGAAAGCAGTTCACTGGGTCATACTGAGTATCGCTATAATCATGGCCACCTGGTTTGTCTACCAGACCAGAAATACCCTGCAACGGATTGACACCACAATAGACCTGAATTGGAGGTATATGTCAGGTGATCAGGAAGGGGCCGCTCATCCTTCTTTCGATGACTCTAACTGGAGGTATGTTTCCCTTCCCCATGACTGGATGATCGAGCAACCGGTAAATCAGGATAATTCGTCTGGCACTCCTGGAGGATTTTACTCTGGGGGTATTGGCTGGTACAGAAAATCATTCGATATGTCAGAATACTCCCAAAGTGAACAATTCTACTTATTGTTTGAAGGGATTCAGATGAATGCAGATGTATACTTCAATGGAGTTCAACTGGGAAAACAGATTTATGGCTATTCCAGTTTCTTCCATGACATTACGTCACTGGTACGTAACGATACGCTGAACGTGATCGCTGTGAAGACAGATTGCAGCCAATTACCCATAGATCGCTGGTACTCTGGGGGTGGGATTCATCGTCATGTAAGATTGATAGCCACCAGTTCACTCCACATTCCGATATGGGGAAGTGCAATCACCTCGATGATAGACAGCTCAGAGAATGCAGATCTGAAGGTACTACTTGATATTAAGAACAACGACAGCAGAATTCAACGATTTGAGGTCCGTTACGACATCATCGATCCCAAGGGACGAATTGTGGCTGAAGGAAAAAGCAGCGAAATAGCAAATCCGGGGAGTCTATTGGTAGCAGAACGGACCTTCAGGATCGAAGATCCGATGCTATGGTCACCCGAAGAGCCCAATTTATATGCTGTGAATTGTTACCTGATGGAAAAGAACAGACAAATCGATCACATCAGAACCCTGCATGGGATTCGCTCAGTAAAGTTTGATCCGGACAGAGGTTTTGTTCTCAATGGGGAGAAGGTGATGATGAAAGGAGTCTGTCTCCCTCATGATGGAGGGGAGTTGGGAGCAGCCGTTCCCCTGGATAGCTGGAAGCGAAGGTTTAGTTTGCTGAAAGAGTTAGGTGTAAATGCGATCAGGTTCGCTCATCATCCCCATGCACCTGAAGTACTTGATCTATGCGACCACATGGGTTTTCTGGTCATCGAAGAAATGTATGATAAATGGAAAGTGCCCTGGAATGGCGATGATGAGATTGTGAAAATCTCTGAAAACCGGGAAAAGGATCTGACCAACTTCATCCGGCGCGATCGAAACCATCCATCAGTGGTATTGTGGAGTGTGGGAAATGAGAACATTGAGCAGCTCAATGATCCTGTGAAAGAAGTTGCCTGGTACAACAATCTTTTACAACTGATCCACTCCCTTGATCCCTCCCGTGAAGTTACGACAGCACTTCATCCGGGCAATCATGATAAAGGAGATGAAGTCCCCTCCGGGATGATGCATGTCTCACCGGTAGTTTCCTATCAGTACAGGACCGATTCATTTAACACCTGGCATGCACAATATCCCGATCTGGTGTTTATTGCCACAGAAACCAAAGCATACGGAACAGAACGAAAGAAAGACTATCAGGTAATCGATTACTCGGACAACTCCTGGAATGATATGGATGAATTTGTCGCAGGTCAGTTTATATGGTCAGGATTCGATTACCTTGGGGAGTCGGCCGGGTGGCCCGACCGGGGATTCAGAAACGGCCTCATGCTTACCAATGGATTCATTAAACCCCATGCCTGGTACATCGGATCCCAATACTTGGAAGAACCCATGGTTAAGCTCACAGTGAAAGACTCCCTGCTTGCAGACTCGTTGAACAGGCTCACCAGCTGGCAAACCAGTTGGGTGGGCGCCCCGCTGGTAGATCATTGGTGTTTTGAAACGCAACCTTCACCTAAAGAGGTAGTAGTATTTACCAACTGTGAACGTATTGAACTACAGTTGAATGACAGGGTGATTCACACTCTTGAAAAAAAGTTGTTTCACGACGGGGTGATCAAGGCGACTGTCCCCTACGAAAGAGGAGTACTGGTTGCACATGCTTACTATGATGATGAACGTGGGAAAAAACAGAAAGTATCTGACACCCTTACCACTTCCATGACATCGTATGCATTGGCGATGCAACCGGATCGTCAACACGTAACTCCGAATAGTAGGGATGTGGTCCATATTACTACCGAAGTAGTGGATAGTTCAGGGATGCTGAACCCTCTCAGCAATCACCTGGTGAATTACGAAGTGGATGGTCCAGGCAGAATCAGAGTAATTGATAATGGCGACCTGGCAGACCATACGCCCAACAGTTCCAGCTCGAAAAAAGTAAGAAAAGGGAAGCAACTGTTAATCCTCCAGGCAGGTAGCGAACCTGGTGACCTGATCATCAGTGCCAGTGCGGAAGGTCTTAAGCCTTCCCAGGTAAAAATCAAAGCAAAACAGTGATAAAGGAAATTGAGGAGGAGAAAGATGACCTCTATAAGTATTGACCGGTGTGGTTACTCAACGATACTACCGTTTTTTATAACATAGTGTGACAGGGCATTCTCACCTATTTCCAACACTTCCATAACGAACTCCCGATCTGGGAACGAGGCACTCCGGGTTACTACATTTTTCATTATTTCTGTACTATCGTCCATCACTACAGTCACTGAGTACTTCATCCCATCCCTCGGCCTAAAGACATAATCGGTATAATGCTCCATGCCAAAAGCATAGTGAACTTCAAGCTGCAAAGTTTCATCCATGACCTCAGCTGATTTGACTGTAACTGCTTTCATTTGATTCAAGATAGCTATTTTTTCCCTGCCTTGATCCCAATGTATAGAGTAGATCCAGTTCCGGATTTACTGTCGATCTTCATCCAGCCTCCGTTGGTTTGAATGATCTCATTACAAATCTTCAATCCCAGTCCGGAGCCTTTCTCTCCTTTGGTGCCATTGGTTGAAACATGTGCTTTCGCATCTAAAAGTTTTGCATTGATTGTTTTTGGAATTCCAATGCCCGTGTCTCTAATGGATAAGACTATCTCTCCTTTATGCTTCTTAGAAGAGATATAGATACTACCTCTTTCGGGAGTGAACTTTATGGCATTGCTCAGCAAGTTCCTGATCACGATATACAATTGATCCCGATCTGCATCCATATAGTGCTGTTCGCTCACATACACCTCCACTTTCAGCTTCTTCTCTTTCAATCCGATGTTGACTAGCTCCAGGCTTTCATCAATCAACGATTTTAGTTCAAAATTAACGGGGGCAGCCTTCAGCTTTCCGGTCTGGGATCTTCCCCAGACCAACAGGTTATCAAGAAGGTTATAGGTGGCAGCAGACGAACTTGCCATCATCTTAAGCAGGTCATCCTTCTCCTGGTCAGACATATCATCAGTCTCCAATATCATCTCAAGTGCCTGCCTGGTATATCCAATAGGTGCCCTTACATCATGACCGATAATGGCAAAAAGCCTGTTTCGAGCATTGATAGCTTCCACCAGATCGCGATTGGAGCTCTCCAGTTTCTTCTTTTGGCGTGCCAACTGCCTGGACATGGATTGCAGCTCAGTGGTTCGTTCCTCCACCAAATTCTCCAGGTTATTCCTCACCTGATCTATTTCATCGGCCAGCACCTTAGTCTGTTTCTGAATAATACTTGATTTGTCAGCAAAGATGTAAGCATATACCAGCAGGTAGATAAACATGGCATAGTGAAACCAATATCCCGTTTCTAAAGCACCGACAGCATTCAATGCATCATTGAAAGACCCTGCAAACAGAATGATCAAACCAATGGAAAAAGCTGGAGCATGGCTCCGTCCCCGGTTCCATGCCATCAACATGACATACAGAAACACCAGGTTAATGATGATAAAGAAGACAAAGAAGGCTGGAATCGTGTGGGTGAATAGACTTAAAGGGGTAACTGCCACTATGATGATAAAAATTACCGAGATCCATAATATCAACCGGAAAGTCCATTTAGGAAACTCATAGGGATATATCGACTGGATCATTAACGTGAAAAACGGGGCAAAGAATATGGCATTGAGATACTCCAGCCGGGTTTGTGGGAGGCCTTGGATAAACATCCCTGCAACTACAGGCAGTTCGTAGAGTATGATCACCCGTCCTACCATTAGAATGCATATTAATGAAAAATAGAGCCTGTACTGTTCAGATCTGATCAGGTAAAGACCGAGAAAATAGATGCCGATAATTAGAAAAGCTCCGATGAGAAAATGTCCTCTGAACAACTCTTTGTCTCTCATCCTTTGCATTTGCTCAGGCAGACCCATGGTAATACCACCTACAATACCGCTGAATCTGCTATCGAAGTTCGAAACCCTTATCAGCAATTCCACTTCCCCGTTATCCACCGAACCATGAACTAACGGCTTGCTATAATCGATAACAGTCTGGTATTTATTTACTCCGGGAAATCCCAGGTAATCAATGGCTTTTCCGTTAATAAAGTACGAGGATGCGGAATAAACGTCATCAATCTTAAATGTGAGTTGACGTACTTTTTCCGGTAATAGTATGACTAACCGGTAGGTGGCGAAACCGTAGCGCCTGACCTCAGGGTGTTCTTTTTTCAGAGTGACCCAGGAGCCAGGCACTTTAATATAGGACATCTCCCCGCTATCTCTCTCTAATGAAGGATTGAGCATCTGGTTCCAGTAAAACTCAAACTCCCCTTTCAATTCCAGCGGACCCTGAGATTTGAAATTATACGACCGCAAGTCAACTACACCTCTCGCTGCCTCAGGAGACTCTTGGGCATGCAGATTCGAAAGCGTAACAACTGCAAACGCAAAGAGATATGTAAGGGTTAAAATCCTCATGGAAGAATTACCCGATAAAGTTATGTTTTTTCTTGAAGATAGTATGATTTTTCCTCTGAACCAGGTTCAATATCACCAGCGAAGAGGCAATGATTAACATGCCCGCCAATGATATCCATTCAGGTTTCTCGGCCGGAATAAGGACCCAGCTTAATATGGCCCCGAATACCGGGATGAGAAATTTCCAGAGATTCAAATCTGACACTACTATCCCAGGTTTTTTCAGCAGGGTAATCCAGACAGAAATAGCCACTGCCGACAGCAAACTGAGCCATCCAAGTGAGATGTAGTACGGTAAAGGTTTCGGTTCAAAGTGCATTCCTTCCAATGGGATAGAAACGAGAAACAGAGCAAGCCCACCCAAGGTCATTGAAGCAGAGCTGATAATCAATGGAGGTATCTTCCTCTTCTCACTGGCGATTATTACATTGTTAAATCCGGATAATATATTTATTCCAAGCATCAGCAGAATCCCCAGAGAAGCAATTTGACCGGAAATTGATTCCGGATCTTTTCCAAAACTTACCAGGAACACTCCGAGGATTCCAAACAGTATTACTCCTGTTTTTAATGCAGTTATCCGGTCACCTGGCATGAAAAAGTGAGCCACAAGCGCAATGAAAAATGGCTGCGATCCAATCACAATGGCTGCTATGGCACTGGGAATCAAATCAATGCCTTTATAAAACATGATGTATTGCAGAAAGGTCTGAAGAAATGCAAAAAGGAGAATTATTTTCCAGTTCTCCTTTACTACTTTAAAATAATGTGGATTCACCCGGAATGCCAATGGAAAAACCAATAATCCTGAGATAAAAAACCGGGTACCTGCAAATTGTATGGGAGTTGTGTACTGTAATCCGATCTTAACACCCGCAAAGGCAGAGGACCACAACACACAGGAGAGTATGGCAAGTAGTGTAGTGTTGAGCGGCTTTAGCCCCATAATGATTTAGGATATACCCCCTTCTCCACCAAGGTCTGAATTGCTTTCAGCACTTTGGGTTTATCCTCCTGGTAGGTAACCCCAAACCATGATTCCGGAGTTTGAAGGACCGACATACGTGCCTCACCACTATTAATCAGGTGATCAACTACCAGTGGGATGAAAAGTTCCGCTTTGGGATTATAGATATTATCCTCAATAAACACTTTGAATACCTCTTCGATATGGGAGAAAAAATCGGGTGTGAATCCAAACAGATTCATGGAAACGGTTTCCATGGATTTCAACGGGTGAACTGAACCGTTAACATCTTCAAATACTATTCCTCCATCCTTCAGATAGATTTTTGTTCGTTCTACAATTTCCTTTAGGAAACCATGATCATCCACCTGACAAACCCCCCGGGCAACTGACCCATGTTCGGATACGGTCTTCTGGAGTTCAAATCCCACCATACAATATTGACCCGGGACCTCCTCACTGGTGCGAATAAGAAAATCATGCATGATCTGGTATGATTGTCTCCCATAATAGTCATCAGCATTGATCACCGCAAAAGGTTCCTTTATGGCATCTTTGGCCATCAGTACCGCATGAGCTGTCCCCCAGGGTTTAATCCGATCCTTCGGCAAAGTATAACCCTCCGGTATATCTTCTACGGACTGAATCACGTAATCGACATTCAGATGAGAGGGGAACTTCTTTACATAGCTGCTGCGAAAGTCCTCTTCCATTTTAGGTGAAATCACAAATACAAACCGGTCAAATCCGGCCCGCATGGCATCGTAAATGGAATAATCGGTAATGGTTTCACCGGAAGGACCAAAGGGATCGACCTGTTTCATTCCTCCATAACGGCTGCCCATTCCAGCTGCTAATATCAACAACGTAGTTTCCATAAGAATTCAAATAATCGTGTTATTAAAAAGGATTTGTAAATGTACTTATCAAGTTTAAAACATTTGAGTTATTTAATAAAAAGTTATTTTTACCGGAATCTTATGAACTGACTTAACTATAAAACTATCAGCGATGACTATTACAACTACAAAAAAGTCCGGTAACCTGGTTCCACTGATTCTAGTGGGTGTCATGTTTTTCATTATCGGATTTGGAGTGGGAATCAGCGGATTCCTAATTCCTGCTCTGAAATCAGCTTTTAACTTATCTACCGGACAATCCTATCTTGTTACTGCAGCCATATTCTCGGCCTTTGTCATTTTTGGTCGCCCAACAGGGTGGGTCATTAAAAAAATCGGATACAGAAGATCCATGGTATTAGCCTTCCTGATCATGGGGATTGGCATGTGGATGTTTGTACCCTCATCCAATGCGGTTAGCTTCCCATTGTTTCTGTTAGCTCTTTTTGTGGGAGGTATTGGGAACACCCTTCTTCAGGGATCAGTCAATCCTTATGTTACCATACTTGGCCCCACAGAAACCGCAGCTGTCCGGTTCTGCTTTATGGGGATTATGAACAAGATGGCGTGGTGGATCGCTCCTGTGTTTCTTGGGATCTTCATCGATTTGAAAGATGTACAGGTGGATGATATCATTCTTCCTTTCTACATTGTAACAGGAATCCTCGTGGTACTTGGAATATTTATCTATTTCGCCCCTCTCCCAGAAGTTACAGCAGAAGGGGAAGATGATGAAAGCGGAACTGAAGAGGCTTCTTATGCAGCGGGCAAAACCAGCATCTTACAGTTTCCACACCTGATACTTGGAGTTCTCGCCCTTTTCGTTTATGTGGGTATTGAGACCCTTCCCATGGCTTCGATCATCGATTTTGCCAGGGCCACATTCGGTGAAGTAGACAACCTGGAATCCTATGCCAAGTTTGTTACCCTGGGATTGGTGGCAGGCTACCTATTCGGAGTGATTACTATTCCCCGATTCATTTCTCAGACCAGGGCTTTGATCTCATTTGCAATTCTTGGTGTCATATCCACATTATTACTGATCTATTTGCCCCCCAGGTTTGCATTTTTTGCTTTGCTATTTGCAAGTTTCTCCAATTCATTGATGTGGCCGGCCATCTGGCCTTTGGCTTTAAAGGATCTTGGAAGGTTTACTAAAGCAGGTGCCTCAATATTGGTCATGGCCATTGTTGGAGGAGCTGTTGTTCCACTTCTCTTTGGATTGATCGTAGATGCGGTTAAAACCACAGAGCAAGCGATTGTTGGAGATTATCAGACAGCCTATTGGATCATGATCCCCTGCTACATTTTCATATTCTATTTTGCAGTTTCCGGACATAAAATAAGAACCAAGAAATAATGAGTTCAAATCGTTTATACATTGGTGTAGATATAGGTGGTACTTCCATTGTGGCTGCCAGATTTTCTGAAAATGAGATGATCGAAACCAACCAGGTGCCTACCGGGGCTTCCAGATCTGCAGAAGAGATCATGGAATCCCTCTTTTCCGCCATAGATCCGCTTCTTACTGAGGAAGTGGTTGGTATTGGAATAGGATCACCCGGATTGATGGATGCAGAGAGCGGAGAGATCCTGGCAATTAATAATATACCTGCTTTCCGGGGTTTCTCCATTAAGAAGGCAGTGGAGAAACACTTTAATCTCCCGGCTTTTCAAAACAACGATGCCAATTGTTTTGCGCTGGGTGAGGCCTATTACGGGGCCGGAAAAGGATTCAGAAACATGGTTGGAATTACCATGGGCACTGGCCTTGGAAGTGGGATTATTATCGACCGTAAAATCCATTCAGGGCTTGCAGGGTGCGCAGGCGAAGTGGGCATTGTCCCGATACAAGGAGGTATCGGAGATGATTTCTGCAGCAACGCACTTTTCGTGAGCAGTTACAATAAGAATGGGATCGATCTGTATAATGAAGCCAAAGCCGGTAATAAGGAATCTCAAAAGGCCTTTGATCATCTGGCCAGAAACCTGGGCGAAATGTTACGCCTTGTCATGTGTATTGTTGCGCCGGAAGCCTTTGTGATAGGAGGATCCGTTGCCAAGTCCTGGGAGTTTCTGGAAAAACCCCTCAGGCAGGAAATTGATAAATTCCGGGTTGAACTGGTAAGCAAATCAATCAAGCTGTTACCTGCTCAACTGGACAATGCCGGCCTGTATGGAGCTGCTGCGCTCTGTATCTCGCAAATGGATTAGTGAAGCTGAATCAAACGAGACCATATAGAAACTCACATAATTGTTAATCCTAGAACTTAATTTGCTATGAAAAAAACGTTGATTTTAGCAGTGATGGCTGCTGCATTAATAAGCTGTGGAGGCAATAAAAAAAGCAGTGAAGAATCGTCGGCTTCATCAAATCTGTATGCTGAACTGGATGTTCAGGCCAGGCAGATCTTTGGAGCTTTACCCGCTGTTGCTGAAAACCCTGACAATCCAATTACTGATGAAAAAGTAGCTCTTGGAAAAACACTCTATTTTGATGTCAGGCTATCAAAAGATGATGTGCAGAGTTGTAATACCTGTCATGACCTGAATACTTATGGAGTAGATAATGAACCACTCTCAGAAGGGAATGATGGTGGTTTGGGAGATAGAAACTCCCCAACCACACTGAACTCAGCTTTCCATTTTGTACAATTCTGGGATGGAAGAGAACCCGATGTAGAGGCTCAGGCCGGTGGCCCGATCTTAAATCCTGTTGAGATGGCCATGCCCAGTGAGCAAGCAGTGGTTGACAAATTATCTGCTATTGATGAATATAAAACACTGTTTGCAACAGCATTCCCAGGTGAGGATAACCCAATCACCTTTGATAACATAACGAAAGCCATTGGTGCTTTTGAAAGAAAGCTGGTCACTCCTTCCAGATTTGACGCATATATGAAAGGTGATGATAATGCATTGACTGATCAGGAAAAGAAAGGGCTTCAGACTTACATCAACTCAGGATGTATTACATGCCATATGGGCAATATGCTTGGAGCAAACTTGTATCAGAAGTTTGGCCTCTTTGGTGACTACTGGGAATATACCAAAAGTGAGAAAATCGATGAAGGAAGATATGCGGTAACCCAGAATGAAGCTGAAAAGTACATGTTCAAAGTCTCTACATTAAGAAATATAGAGAAAACAGCTCCTTACTTCCACGATGGAAGTGTGAATGACCTGAGTGAAGCCGTAAAAATCATGGCCAAGCTGGGATCAAACAAAGATCTGACCGATACTGAAGTCTCAGAGATCGTCGATTTCCTGAAGACTCTAACCGGTGAAGTTCCTGCAGAGCTAAAGCAATAGCACTGGAAGGTAAACTTCTCAAAAAAATCTGCCGGAAGGTGGGCACCACCATGCGGGATCACACTATGATCCTGGGTGGAGACCACCTTCTGGTTGGTTTATCAGGCGGGAAAGACTCAATGATACTGCTCCTGGCACAGACGTAAAGAGTTGTTTTCGCTTACCAAAGAACTTGGATGTAACAAGCTCGCTCTTGGACACCACAGGAACGATGCAGTAGAAACTCTGCTGATGAACATGATCTACCACGGTTCCATCAGTTCTCTACCCTACACCCTTGATATGTTTGGCGGCCGTATAAAACTGATCAGGCCACTGATGGACCTGGATGAACGACTGTTAAC